>JBFIPX010000065.1:0-15412 GCA_041609895.1 Rhodothermales bacterium | reverse complement strand
GTCAAGGACGTCGAGCGAAGTGTTCAGGAACACCACGGCGTCGTATTGCGAGAGCCGGGAGTCCGTAAACAGGCTGGCGTTCTCGGTCGTGTCGACGTCAAAACCGTGCTGAGATCCAAGCGCCATAATCGCCTCGCGCCCGGCAGGGATGGAATCGTGCACCCATCCCTCGGTCTTCGAGAAGACCAGGACTCTCTTTTGCTGCGCATTGTCCGGCAGCGGGTTGCCCGGCGCGGCAACGATTAGCGTGAGGAGTAGCAGAAGCAGTCGCGCCTTCGCGAGCGCTCGAGTGACCGAATCTCTCAGTGTGGCGTCGTGCATTTGCCGAAATAGGTCGGACCAGGAATCGGCGACAAACTGATGTTACAAAGACGCCGACTATATCGCCACGACGACCACCTCCTGTCAGAGTTTTGCACGCACTGTCGGTACCGATGCCGATCGAAACGGGATTCTCTACGGATACCGGTTGGCGGAGGTCGTCGTCGGAACGACCTCCGCTCAGCGATCAGCTGCCTGTAGATTGAATGTCCATTACCACAGGACAGTGGTCGGAAATCCGTTGATAGTCTCGCGGCATCGCTTCTTCGTCGAGGATGCTGCAGGCGGCTTCCGCGCAGTAGCCATAGACGTGCGCCTTCATTTCCTTGGGGGCGAGGGATTTAGAGACGACGAAGAAATCGAGCACACCACCGCGTCCTCGATAGTACTCCGAGCAAAACGGATCAACGTTCAAGCGTTTAAAGGACGGCCCGATCTGAGCATCAAAGACCTCGAACTCCTCGCTAGCGGTTATCTCCGTTGGATCACCTTGACCCATTGTGTTAAAATCGCCAAACACGATGACGTCCTCATCGATTTGGGCGAGGGGAGTGTCACCGATCATCAGTCGCGGAATTTCAGCTGTAGCATCGCGACGGTTATTGTAATCCTTGGCGCGGCGACCGCTATCGAAGTGAACCGTGACGGCGTGGAAGTCGACGCTACCGTCCCGGGCGCGCGCATAGGCGTAGCGGCCGGGGCGCAGGTTGGCTGCGCACGCTCCGCCGCCTTCCTCTATCGCGCCGTTCAGTTGGCCAATGTCGGCAAAGTCGCCCAGATGAACCCGCGTGTCGTCCCACAGGAATCCGACGCGCTGACTCTCGAGCGCACCGCACTCCTGCAAGTCGATTTTCCAACGACCTCCCGTGAGCGAATCCAACTTCGATATTACGATTGCCATGGCTGACTGCCCGTCGTCATCGTACAGGATCTCCTGAACGGCAAGGAGATCGATCTTTAGTTGCGCGATCCGCGCGGCGAGGGTGTCGAGATCGGTACGACTTTCCGGACATTCCGCCGCGTCCGGACAACCTCGAGGAAACCATCGAATGTTCCACGTTGCCAACCTCAAAGGGGCAGCTGTGATTTCGGCGTCCGGCTCACCGCCACCGCGAGTGATCTCTTGTTGCGCCTCGACAGGCGGTACCAGCAAGGCGGCCGCAAGGCCAGAAGCGAGGATCAGCCACGACCGTCGTTGCAAGTGCATCCTTACTAAGAGTCGGTTCGAGAGCAGTGTAATGAGAGAATGCATCTTTTGTCAGGAAGCTTAAGGTCGCGAATCAAACGCGAATGCTGGACGCTCGGTTCTACGCTGATGAGAGCATGTCGCCGGATCAGCATTACGGGCGTGCAATATAGCGAGAGCGCCATGATCCATGGGCCACGCCGAGCCAGCTCTTTCCACACCTGGATCTGCTCACTGACGCTCGACCAACTCAGCGAACGCCCCGCTCCGCCTTTTGAAGCACCGATGTGGAGTGCCGTGCTTTTGAACCGGAGCTTCTACGACTCAAACGGCTTCAGCTGCCCGGGCTGTACGTGCCATCGCGTCCCGCTTTCGCACGTGCGGGTCCAAATACCTCTTTCGCAGCCTAAGCGATTTCGGTGTCACTTCGATCAGCTCATCCTCGCGGATGAATTCGATAGATTCCTCCAGCGACATCCTGACCGGTGGAACAAGCTTCTCGAACGAATCGGCTGATGCGGCGCGCATGTTCGTCAGCTTTTTCTCTTTCGTGATGTTTACGTCAAGGTCAGCGTCACGGCCGTTTTCGCCGACGATCATTCCGGCGTACACCTCGTCGGTTGGTCCGACGAAAAGTTCGCCTCGCTCCTGCAGGTTGATTACCGCGTAGCTCGTGACCTTGCCACCCCGGTCCGCTACGAGGGCACCCGTCACCCGGTGAACAATCTCGCCGGCCCAGGGGCGATAGTCGAGAAACATGTGCGTGAGAATTCCGGTGCCTTTGGTGTCCGTGAGAAACTCCGTTCGGTAGCCGATCAGCCCGCGACTCGGCACCTCGAATTCCAGGCGGACGCGACCGGAGCCGTGATTGACCATCCGAGTCATGATCCCTTTTCTCGTGCCGAGCTTCTGCACCACCACGCCCATGAAGTCTTCAGCGACGTCGATGAGGGCGCTCTCGTAAGGTTCGCAGTGCACCCCGTTAACTTCGCGTGTGATGACGCGCGGCATGCCGACGGCGAACTCGAATCCCTCTCGTCGCATCTGCTCGATCAGGATGGCCATCTGAAGTTCTCCTCGGCCAAAAACGACGTAGCAGTCGGCGGACTCCGTCTCCTCTACGCGGATAGCGAGGTTGTTGGATGCCTCTTTCATGAGGCGGTCGCGGAGGTTTCTGGAGGTGACAAAGCGACCCTCACGTCCGGAGAATGGTGAGTCATTCACACGAAACTCCATCGACATCGTGGGTTCGTCCACGTGCAGCGGCGTTAGCGGCTGAGGGTCCTCGCCGTCGGCGATGCTTTCGCCGAGGCCGATCCCTGTCATTCCTGCAATCGCCACTATGTCGCCGGGGCCCGCCTCTTCGGTCTCTACTCGATCGAGGCCCTTGTACGTGAACAGGCCGCTCACCGACGCCGTATCGACGGATCCGTCACGATGACACATGGACACGTTCTGCCTGTTTCGCAGAGTTCCCTGCATTACACGCCCGATTGCCAGTGGTCCCCGATACGAATCCGGCTGCACATTCGTCACCAACACCTGGAGGGCGCCGTCAGCATCTCCGGTCGGGGCGGGGAGCGAATCCAGAATGGAGTTGAACAAGGGCCGAAGATCGGTGAGTTCTGAGCCTAGCTCTGTTGTGCACTTACCGTCTCGCGCAACCGCATAGATGACAGGAAACTCGATTTGTTGATCGTTAGCGTCCAGATCGATGAACAGGTCGTAAATCTCGTTCAGCACCTCGGCCGGACGCGCATCCTGCCGGTCAATTTTGTTGATGACGACAATCGCCGGGAGTTCGAGCTCAAGAGCTTTCGACAGCACAAAGCGCGTTTGTGGGAGCGGTCCCTCGGCAGCGTCCACCAAAAGCATAATGCCGTCGACCATCCGCAGAGTGCGCTCAACCTCGCCGCCAAAGTCGGCATGCCCCGGCGTATCCACAATGTTGATCTTGGTATCGCCGAACGCCACCGCCGTGTTCTTGGCCATGATGGTGATTCCCTTTTCCCGCTCCAGGTCCATTGAGTCCATTACTCGCTCCCGGATGTCCTGGTTGTCGCGAAAGGTTCCGCTTTGCCACAGCATCGCGTCAACCAAGGTCGTCTTTCCATGGTCGACGTGTGCCACGATAGCAATATTTCGGAGATTCGGCTGGCGCATATCTGTCTGTCTTTTGCTCGGTCCGGTCAAAGCGGACGACGGCCCACTCGGTTCCCGCGTCACGAATTCTTGTTGAGCGTGCCGTTGGCCGTTTGCGCTGAGATTGCTTCACGGCGAGGGGCGTCGATGTCCGTGTTCCGATGCGAAGTGAACGGGCAGCACGGAACGTCAGCGGCGCTTCGATGCAGGAATCGCTGCGCGTCTGTGCTCCGGTCAACAGGATAGTCGTTTTCTACTCGGATTTGGCCGATACGTCCTGACTCTGTTCGTCCCCCCGACAGACCCGACGCAGATCCGTGATACGAGTCTTCGCCCCACTTCTCGCTTCCCGATTCCCGGACACTGCTTCCGGGATGCCGAACTGCTTTGAATGGCATCCCGGAGGTAGTCATGAAGCAGTTAAAATTTGCGAGCAGGCTCTCCGGAAAGAGGAAGCGAGAGACCTTCAATTTCTCACGCCGGCACCTCGCCCTCGTTGTGGCGCTGCTCACCAGCGGGGTTGCTTCTTCCTTCGCGCAGTCCTACGACGACGCGAGACCTTTGCGACCCAACGGCGGCCTTGCACTTAATCAGATCATGGGCTTTAACGCGATGGTCTGGTCGTACGACCGCTTTCTCAAAAACGAGCCCTGGGCCAGAGTTTCTCCCCAGTCGTGGAAGCACAACATCTGGACGCCTCCGGTATTGGATCACAATCTGTTGACGAGTAATCAGTTACTTCATCCCTACCACGGAGCGCTGTACTTCAATTCGGCGCGTTCAAACAACTTCGGTTTTTGGGGTGCGGCAGCGATGACTGTCCTCGGTAGCGTGATGTGGGAATACCTGGCCGAGACCTATGAAGCGTCTCCCAACGATCTCGTTACGACGCCACTAGGTGGCATAGCACTCGGGGAAGCGTCCTACCGGATGGCCTCGGTACTTAGGCAGGCAGATGCTCCTCAATGGCTTCGTGCAGCGGGAGCCACGATGCTGGATCCTGCTGGTGGAATAACGCAGTTGCTTCATCCGTCGCGTGCCTCAAAAGGTCCGAGAATGCCGGACCACCTCGTTGCGCGCGTTCGGGGTGGAAGCTCCGTGGGTGCCCAAGTCAATTGGTTTGCCGACGTAGGAGTTGAGTACGGCTCTTTGTTGTCCGAGGCGGTCGAACGGCCATTCGACGTCTTCACGTTCAATATCCTACTACGGGGAGGGCCGGGGCATCCTGTCGACCGGCTTGAATCGGTTGGAGCTATTCGATCTTTTGATGGCCTCTACGATAGCAACGGCTTCGGTCTGTTCCAGAACTTGGACTATGTCCGTTCCGATGTCGTGGAGTTCGGAGGCCAAAGTTTTGGAGTCGGCTGGGTCGGTACGAGGATGGTAGGGCAGCAAGTCGAAGGCCGAGGGAAAGTGCAACTTGGCGCACTTGTCCTGGGAAGTACGCCGGCTAGAATACGGGGCGTCGAGCGACGCCAGAATGATTACGGACCGGGCCTCGTGGCCAAGATCGAGGGATCCCTGCATACCGCTGGACTCCAGCTGGTCTGGGCCGAGCTCGACGCTTTTCTACTTCAAGGAATTGCCGGCACTAACGGGCGGCACGTAATCCTTTCGTCACGGGTCGGCATCGAAATTCCCGTCACGCGTGGTCTCGGGGTGGGCGTTCTTACCGAATCGTCGACGAGATACAGCTTTGACGATTTGCCGCGTGATGAAAGCGAGTTGAGCAGCCGGGTCTATGCGTACGTTTCTATCGTTATCTAAACCGTTGTCGACGAGAGTACGTTGCAGATTGTGGGGGAACGACTGGCCGTAGATTTCTCCTCCTCATTACAGAGATCTGTCAGGCATTGACTTGATTATGATCCTGCGGGGTCGCTGAGGTTGGGCCACACGGCAGTTTCAACGGCGTGCGAAACCGCGACCGCTCACATTCAGCGAGGGCGGCGATGAAGTTGAAATCTGTGCTTGTTCCGAGATTTGAATCGGACAGCGGTTTTCGCGATGTGATCGAGCGACATGTATCGTTCGGTATGCGCTTGATCGGCGTTCTAGGAATCGCTCTGGCCGTCGTATTCACGGTCGCCAAGCTACTGAGCGGGTCGTCCCTGGTTTTCTTTCCAGCATCGGGTGGCGTAGCACTCTTCGACAAGCTGGTGATAGTCATCCTGTGTGTCGGTGCGATTCTGCTCGCCGGAGTTGCCTGGGGAGGACGGTTTGGCCGCGCTTACTGCGGGGTTTGCGGTATCGTGATTGTTTGCGCGATGATTCTCGACGACGCGTACGTGCAGGATCTTTCCTT
Organism: Rhodothermales bacterium; assembly: GCA_041609895.1. Lineage (GTDB taxonomy): Bacteria > Bacteroidota > Rhodothermia > Rhodothermales > JABDKH01 > JAHHLP01. The sequence goes on along the minus strand of JBFIPX010000065.1, from coordinate 9,458 downwards.
CACGCCGGGTTACGTAACGCTTGTGCTGATTGCGCTCGTTGCGACGATGCCGTACCGCCCTCTCGACTCGCTCCTCCTCGTAGTTGCCTCCATAGCCTCTTACTATATCATTCTGCTGATCGTACCTGCGGTCGGCGGTCCTCCAACGAGAGTCATTCGTGGCCACTTCATCTTTATGGCGATGCTTTCGGTGTTGCTGACCGGGATCAGTGCGTTTCTTTATCGGAGTCGCTATGGGCAGTATTCGGCGAGGCGCGAGGTCGAAAGCTTGATCGAGCGACTTCAACAGCAATCTCAGGAATTGCGCAAGCTTCGAGATACGCGAGATCGCTTTTTTGCAAACATCAGTCATGAATTCCGAACTCCTCTCACGCTGATTCTTGGTCCCGCGACCGATCTGATTGCCGACGGAGAACTCGACGAAGAGTCTGGACGATGGATGCGCAATATAGAGCGCAATGCCAAGCGACTATTGCACCTCGTCAATCAGCTTCTGGATCTGTCGAAACTATCAAGCTCCCGGATGACGCTGCATTGCCGCCCTCGCGACGTCAACCGGATCGTCGAGCTGGTGGTATCGGAGTTCGAATCCGCTGCCGCTGCCAAGAACCTGGAGGTTACTGTCGAAAACCATCCGCACCCCGTCATCTGCGACATCGACGAGATCGCATTCGAAAAGGTTGTTATCAACCTGATTTCCAATGCGCTGACGTACACGCCGGAGGGTGGATGCATTCGCGTAAGAGTTGAGGCAGATCCGAGTCGGCAGACGAGTATAATCCGAGTTCGAGATACAGGAGAAGGTATATCCGGAGACGACTTGCCGAGGATCTTCGATCCGTTTTATCAGGCCGCGCGCACAGACGGCAGGCGGACTGGTACTGGCATCGGCTTGTCTCTGGTCGCGGAGCTGGTACATCTGCATCAGGGGGAGGTGACAGTAGAAAGCGAGGTCGGTTTTGGCAGTGAGTTTGTCGTTCGCATTCCATTGAGTTCGACTGAGCCGACGGCAGGCGATACGGAAGAATTTTCGGCACCGACAGGCGCAGCCCTAACATTCGCGTCAACATGGCACCGTAACGAAACGGTAAACGGCCAAGATTTAGATCCAGCGAAGCCTTTGGTGTTGGTGGTAGATGACAATCCCGACATGAGAGAATACATGCGGGAAAGACTGAGGGACTGGTATAGTGTGGCCGAGGCGTGCGATGGAGTGGAGGCACTGGATGTGCTATCCAGCCGTCGAGTTGACCTTGTGATCTCGGATATCATGATGCCTAACATCGACGGCCTTGAGCTTTGCCGCCGAATGAAGTCAAAGGACGAGCTTGAAAAGATCCCGATTGTCCTTCTTACAGCCCGCGCAGACGAGGAAAGCAGGCTGGAGGGGCTTCGCACCGGTGCAGACGATTACATGGCGAAGCCGTTCAACAAGGACGAACTGCTTGCCAGGGCCGAGAACCTCATTGAGATTAGGAGAATGCTCCGGCGAAAGGAGACGGTCGAGTTGCTTGAGGCATCGCCCGTCGATCTGCCTTCGGCTGACCAAGTCCTTTTTGACCGAATCAAGGAATGTATCGAGGAGCATATCGGCAACAGCCAGTTTGGTGTTGACTGGCTGGCAGACGAGGTTGCTATGAGTCCCCGTCATTTGCAGCGAAAGGTGCGTCAGATCGCTGGAATCTCAGCGGCAGGTTTGATACGCAAACTGCGACTTACCAGGGCAGCGCAGCTGCTGGTTCAACGTGTCGGTAACGTGTCGGAAGTTGCCTTGAGCGTCGGTTATCACGATGCTAATTATTTTTCAAAGCTGTTCAAGCAGCTGTACGGGATGCCGCCATCGGAATATCGCTCCGCAAATCCGGACCTGGCCTAGGGTTCGGCTGGTTTTGATTGCGATCGTCGTACTTGCCGTTGCCCCGATCGCAGAGCCAGTTTTGGCGACGTCTGCGTCCTGCCCGGCAGACTCCACAGAGGAGTCGGAGAGACGCCAGGTGCGACTCGGAGTCCTTCCGATTATTTTTTCGTCTCCGGATACGGGATATGCGTTTGGCGTGCTTCCGCAGCTTTTCCTCTTTCCCGGTCAACTTCGCCGACCATCATCTCTTCGGATCGACGCGTACTATACTCAGAAAAGACAGTACAACGTGCGATTGTCGTCAGGACTGTGGCTGGCTGGAGATGAGATTAGCATTAATGCCAAGCTTGGGTTCAGGAGTTGGCCGACAACCTATTACGGAATAGGCAATAACGGGATGGCTGAGCCAGAGGATTTCACAGAGCGTGCGGTGACGTTCAATGTCAGGGCGCAGCGACGCCTGAAGAGCAGCCTATTCGCAGGTGTCGCATATACGGCGAGGACAAGCAAGTTCTCAGATTTCGCTTCGGACGGTCAACTCCTCGCAGGCGGAATTCCCGGGAGCGATAATGGCTTTGCATCCGGGGTCGGTGTCGCGGTTACGTGGGATTCTCGGGACCATCTTTATTATCCGACTGCCGGGGCGTTGCACACCCTGCAGGCTACAATTTTCGGGCGCGGTACGGGGAGCGACTATGGCTTTTCGCTATACAGTCTCGATGCGCGATGGTACGTTTCGCCGGGACACAGGCACGTCTTCGCGATTCAGTCCGTTGTAGAAGTCTGCGGTGGTTCGCCGCCGTTTAGGTTGCTGTCCAAAGTGGGCGACAAAGTTCGTGGATACTCAAGCGTGCGGTACACGGACTGCAATCTGCTGGCGGCGCAAGTCGAATACAGGCTGGTACCCATTTGGTGGAGACTTGGCCTTGCCGTTTTTGCTGGTGCCGGACAGGTTGCCTCTAGCGTGCGGCAGTTTTCGCCGGATCGATTTCACGCCGCCATCGGCGTCGGCATACGATTTCAGATATATCGACGGGAGCAAGTACATATCCGACAAGACTTCGCATTCGGCGAAGGGTCATTGAAGGACTACCTCGATCTGAACGAGGCCTTCTGATATCTGCCAACTTCGGGCGCGACTCACTCTACAGTTCGCGCACTTCGATGTGTTCTACCCAGACTATCTCGCACGCGCCTGCGCCGGCGTCAGTGCGGGTGGTTGACGTACGCCACGTAAAGTCGCCCGAAGTCACGTTTGCCAGATATCCTGAGATCGTGATCAGCTCGCCCCGCCTCAACGAGTACAGCTGGTCCCGCACGTCGTCGTTGGCGGGTACCATGTGCATGTTCGCGCTGTTCTCGATGATCTGCCTTCGCGGGATCGGATACCGCTTGACGCGCCACCAATAGAAACGCCTCGACTGCGTGATTTTGATTTGATCGATTACTTCCTGGTTGGACATCGGGCCCCACCCGAGCGCGAGATCGATCGGAGAGATATCCGCACTTCGGTCAAAGCGATACCGCTCCCGCGCGAGAACACGCGCGTCGAGTTCGAAGCTTGCTACGGGCCGGATGATAAAATCACCCCTGACAAAGACGGGTGCCTCGATCAGCTTTTTTTGCCGGGGAGGGGTCGGGGCCGTCACCCCCGCCGGCAGCGACACCGCTTGCTCGCAGCTAACCATGACGGGCAGGGCCGCGACGACGAACATAGACAGCAGTATGGTTGATATGATCTCGCGTCTCGTCAACTGCGTCTGCGTGTTGCGCATACCTTATTGAATCAACTTGCAAACAATGCCTCAGGTGAAAGGCCTGCAATGGTAGTATCGCCGAGCGTTGGCAATCGTAAATAATTAGCCGCACCGTTCGTGTGCCGGCACCCCGACGCACAGCGATCTTGTACGGCTATTTGGAGCACGTATGACCGCACACTTCTGTTTATCGGCCGACCCCGTCAGTCCATATGATGACTGCAGCTTATCCGAAATCAAACCCAGGTCGGTTACGATATGCAAGCAGTGTGGATCTTCGGCTTTCTCGCGATCGCGTTGCTCCTCGATCCGGTACGAGGGCCAGACTGTATCTACACGCGCTATGGTTGCACGTATGTGGTCTATTACGATGGCTCGGGAGGCGGCGACGTGTTGATGAGTTGTGACGGCGGCGCGAGATGGTACTCCTATTCTGGAAGCGTGGGCGGATGTCCTGGAGCCGACTGACGGTGTCCGGTTGAGAAACTCAGTGTCACGAATCGTGGGTTTTGATCACCTGGTGTGAGACGCACACTAGAGGCTATTCTAAAAGAGTACCAACTGCCTTTCGCGCGACCGACGAAAATGCTGTGTCGAAAGGTTGGCGCGGCTGTTGGTTAGTCCATACTTGTTCAAAGAAAGGCTGAATAAGTCTCTGAGAACTTCTGCCCATTCGCCCTCACCGGTATGCCGGGTTTTGAATCTCGGATCCGTCAGGTTACCGGCTCTTAGTTCGCGAATTCTCCCGACGACTCGACTGGCACGGTCTGGGAACTCCCTTTTCAGCCATTCTAGAAACAGGGGCCGAACGGGGCCTGGCAGACGAACGACGATGTAGTTCGCCCGGGTTGCTCCGGCATCCGAAGCGCGTCGGATGATCTCAGGCATGTCCTCGTCCGTGAGGCCTGGAATGATCGGAGCTATGTTGACACCGACAGGTATTGAAGCCGATGCGAGTTTTTCAATGACCTTAAAGCGCGCCGCCGGAGTCGTTGTTCTTGGCTCCATCCGACGGATCAAGTCAGGTCGAAGACTGGTGATCGATATCGTTACCTGAACCAGCTCCCTCGTCGCTAGATCTGCAAGGATATCCAGATCTCTGAGGATCAGCTTGTTCTTGGTGATAACGGCGACCGGATTGCCATATTGGCGAAATACCTCCAGGCACCTACGTGTCAAACCCAGTCTCCGCTCGATCGGCTGGTACGGATCCGTGTTTCCCGATAGCGCGACGACTTGGGGCTCCCACGACCTTGACTCGAAGGCTTTCGCGAGGAGATGGGGAGCGTCCTCCTTGACCATGATCTTTGTCTCAAAGTCCAGGCCGGCGGAAAACCCAAGATACTCGTGACTGGGCCTCGCGTAGCAGTATATGCACCCGTGTTCACAACCTCGATACGGATTCAGGCTGAAAGTAAACGGGACGTCCGGACTGGAATTACGTGCAAGAGCCGTCTTGCTTGAGTCGATCAGATATTGGGTCGGGATCTTTTGCCGTTCATCGTCTTCCAGCGATTCTGGATCCTCAACGTAGTGCAATGACTCGAATCGAGACGCCGGGTTGTACGAAGCGCCCCGACCCGCTCGAACGGGAGTGTTGACGATAGGTATGAATTCCTGACTTTTCACTGTAAAACTCGGAATAGGAGGTCGTACGGGCGCTGAGCGACCGACGAAGACCTGCTCCTCGCAGAGATCGCTCCATGGAGAGGGACTCTGCGATCTCGGCGAATCGGCTACACATATGATACACATACCTAGCGTATCACGCAATAGTAGCACCTGAGAACTGCAACAATTGGGAGGGAGAGCGCGACGCGGCGTCCGGTGTGTGCAAACAAAAAGCCTGCACCCCGTCAGGCGGGTGCAGGCTTTCGTACGGGCGGTGCGTGCTGCCGTGGCCGCACATCCTCAGGCAGCAGCAAGGACGGCCCGGATTGTCCGACGAACGATCGGCGACTGCTCAAATGGTTCATGCAGACGGAGGTAGCTGGTCACCATCTGACTGTCGAGTGAGCCCAGAGCCACTACGGCCAGTCGCCTGACCTGGTCGTCGGAGTGATTGCGGTAGATGCGCATGAGATCTACTGCAGAGCCCTTGAGGTCCACGTAATCGGAATATTGAATGGAGAGTCTCATCGCTCCGATCTGAAGACCTTCGTGTCCAGATGCAAGTGCATCTTGCAGGTTGCCGCTGAACGCATCCCACTGCTCGGCAGACATCTTGCTAATGGGTGCCGGCAGCGCGGGGAGTGGGTCGTTTTCGTTTGCCAACGAAGTGGTCGACGACGTGAGCGCGAGAACGGCGACGGCGAGAAGTCCGCGCAGAACATGCTTAGTGGCATTCATGGTTTTGTCCCCCTTTAAGACATTGGATGCTTGTCTTGTCGCTACGGGGTCGGATATGTCCGGTTACTGCGCGTCTCCCGGTCTCGGCGCGAACGGTCGTTTTTCGGGGCTCAACGGTAGACGGGCTTATGCCAGGTCTCCATCGACGAGGCTTGGAGGCGGTATTGAGTCGGCGAGGATCAGCCTTGCTCGTTGCCGAGAGGCTTCCCACTTGTAGGCCCACCGGCCTCGAGCCGGCTCGTTGGCCACCGTATTCGGCGCGCGTCCTCTCAGCCGGCCGGGGTCAGGACGGGCTCGTGGGTATACCCGGGGCTCTGGTCAGGAGGTACTGCCTCCGAGGCTTCCGCCCGACGTGTCTTGGTCAGCGGCGCGACGATTGCGTACATGACCGGCACCAGAACAAGCGTCAGGAATGTGGAGAATAACATCCCGCCGACCACCGCAATTCCGAGCGGCTGACGCGACTCGCCGCCGGCACCAAGGCCGAGTGCAATCGGAAGGACTCCGAATATGGTCGCGAAGGACGTCATTAGAATCGGCCGTAGGCGTATTCCCGATGCCTCGACAACGGCAGGGAGGATGTCGCGGCCTCTGGCGCGAAGCTGATTCGCGTACTCGACGATCAGGATCGAGTTCTTGGTGACCAGGCCGATCAGCATGATGAGTCCGATCTGAGAATAGATGTTCAGCGTTTGCCCGAGCACATTTAGTGAGAGCAGTGCACCGAACACGGCGAGCGGAACGGACAGGAGTATCGTGAAGGGGTCGATGAAGCTCTCGAACTGCGCGGCGAGCACGAGATAGATGAACACCACGGCGAATACAAAGAAGAAATACAGCTTGGTGCTGGAACCCCTGAATTCGAGGGACTGACCAGCAAGATCGGTCTGCATTCCACTTGGCAGGACGTCTGCAGCGATTTGATCGAGGTCGTCCAGCGCTTGACCCAACCCGACGCCGGGCGCGAGGTTGGCATCGAGTGTCACCGATCGTTGGCGGTTGTAGTGGTTGAGAGCCTTCGGCGCGGCTGTCTCCTGCAGATTGACGACGCTGGCAAGTTGTACAAGGCCGCCTCCTCCCCGAAGATAGATCTCCTCAATTGCATCCGGCGTCGCACGGTTCGACGGTTTCATCTGCGCGATGACATCGTACTGTTTTGCGCCGCGTTTGAACTGGGTGACTACCCGCCCGCCCAGCAGCATCTCGAGAGTAGAACCGATGTCCGTCACCGAGACTCCCAATCCGGCGGCTCGGTCGCGGTCGACCGTGATATCCAGTTGCGGCTTGTTGAGGCGGAGATCCGTATCCATGTTTACGAGATAGCCCAATTCGCTCGCGCGGGCCATCATTTGTCCCACCGCTCCGTTCAACTCGGCATAGTTATCTCCCTTTAAGACGTATTGAACCGGCTTCGCGCCGAACCTGCCGCCGAGACTCGCGGGATTAATCAAGAAGGCCAGTACGCCCGGGACCGATATTAGTCTAGGGAAGAGCGACGCGACGATTTCTTGTTGCGATCTGTCGCGCTCGCTTCTCGGCTTGAGTCGGAGAAAGACAATGCCGTTTGTTACCTGTCCGGGTCCTCCAAAAGCCAAGCCGGCTGCCGTGAACAATCCTTCTCTCTCCGGTACCGAAAGCAAGATGCTCTCTATCTCGCTCAGGTACCTATCCATGTAACTAAGGGTTGACCCTTCGGGAGCGAGAACAATACCGAAGGCAAGGCCACGATCTTCCGTGGGGGCCAGTTCGTTTGGAAGGCGTTGAAAGAGTAGGACACTCACTGCGATGAGTAGTACCGCGGCGCCGATCATTAACCACTTGAACCGCAAGACAGCGTGAAGCACAGCATCATATGCTCTTGAAAGCGCCAGGAAGAAAGCGTCAAAGGACCTTCCCGCCCAGCCCTGACTCACCCCATGTAACGGCTTCAGGAACTTGGAGCACAGCATCGGTGAGAGACTCAATGCCACGAAGCCGGAGATGGCTACGGCTATCGCAACCGTCAACCCGAATTCGTTGAAGAGTCTACCCACGTTTCCTGTCAGAAAGGCAACGGGAACAAAGACAGCGACCAAGGCAATTGTTGTGGCCACGATGGCAAAACCGATCTCCTTCGAGCCATCAAGTGCTGCTTGCCATCTCGACTTCCCCATCTCCATGTGGCGATATACGTTTTCAAGCATCACGATGGCGTCGTCGACTACCAGTCCGATGGCCAGCACGAGCGCGAGAAGGGTCAGGATATTGATCGTGAAGCCCATGAAGTAGGTCATGGCGAATGTCCCGACGATTGAAATCGGAATGGCCACCGCCGGTATCAGGGTCGCACGAAAACTTTTGAGAAACGCAAGTACGACCAGTACAACCAGAACCATCGCGATGAGGATAGTCTCGGCTACCTCGTCAATCGATTCCTTTATGAATACCGCCTCGTTGTAGGCGGTCTGGAGCTTCATTCCCGGAGGAAGCAATTCTGAAAGTTCGGGTAGGGCTGCCGTAACCTTGTCAGCCACTGCCACGGTGCTGGCCCGTGATTGCTTCACGATACCCAGCCCGACAGCATTCACGCCGTTGTAGCGAGCAATAGTCCGTTCGTCCTCGGCGCCAACCTCGATCTCAGCAACGTCTTTCAGCCTCACGAGTGAGTTCTCTCTCCGGGCCACGATTATGTCCGCAAATTCGCCCGGTTCACCAAGCTCGCCGCGGGTTCGGACCGCGAATTCTCTACGCTCGCCTTCAACGCGGCCTCCCGGAATCTCCGCGTTGGCTGCGCGAATGGCGCTTTCTACGTCGACTGTAGTGACACTATGAGCGGCCATTCGAAGTGGATCGAGCCACACACGCATCGCGTAGCGTCTTTGTCCGCCAATCATGACCGAACCGACTCCGGGAAGGCGCTGAATCTTCTCTTTGAGGACAAGCTCGGCCGTTTCCGAAAGCTGGAGTGGCGAATGGCGCTCACTCGATAGCGCAAGCCAGTAAATCGCTTGTGCGTTCACGTCGACCTTGGCAACAATTGGATCTTCCGCCTCGCGGGGCAGCTGTCCTTTGATTCTGGATACCCGGTCGCGCACGTCATTGCCCGCTTCATCGACGTCGCGGCTCAACTCAAACTCAACTGCAATCGTCGACCCCTGGTCCTGACTGGAGGACGTAATCGTCTTGATCCCCTCGAGCGTGGCCAGCTGCTCTTCGAGCACGTTCGTTATCTCAGCTTCTACGACGCTCGCACTGGCGCCGCGATACAGCGTGGTAATCGAGATGATGGGGGGCTCGATGTCCGGATATTCACGGACCGGCAGACGGGTAAACGCGATGATTCCAAAGAGCACGATGGCGATGCTCATCACGCTCGCAAAAACCGGTCGTCGAATTGATACTTCGCTGAGCTTCATGGTTTCACCAGGTTGGGAGCCGTCAGTCTTTGCCGGCTATCCTTCTTGACCCGAAGGGTCTCCGCCGCTTGCCTCTCCGCTTACCTCATCGCTTGCCAT
>JBFIPX010000064.1:0-15484 GCA_041609895.1 Rhodothermales bacterium | reverse complement strand
TGAGAGCTCCCTCACAAAACCGAATCGATACCCCAGCGACGGCCCGACTCCCCGCAAGGCATCGAAGAGGCCGTAGTTGACCTCGCCCGTTGCCGGGTCGCCTACGTTGGTCGATCGTGAGCCGCGGGATCCCGTATATGTGATTGAAAAGTCCCGGATACCGGTTATCGCCAAGGCGGCTCGCCGGAGGATCGCTACGGGATCGGGCAGCGGGATTCTTGGTCCGCCTCCGTCGTCGTCCGTCTCGACGCTTTCATCTCCACGGCTTTCGTCGGTGGGCGCGGCAGCGTCTTCAGCGTTCACGGAGTCTGGCGCTGCCTGCTCACGTACTTCACCCGCAGCCTCTGCCTTCTCTTGCTCGATACGAGCCTGGAGGCGTTCCTCTTCCTCACGTTGTTTTGCGAGTTCACGCTCTCGCTTCCTGCGCGCGGCCTCCTGTTCTCGTCGACGCTTCTCGGCCTGCTTCTCCGCGTCTGCTTTCTTCTGGGCCTCTTCCAGCTTTCGGTAGAACCCGAACTTGCGCCAGAGGTCCTGGATTCGGAGCGATAGCCCGGTGCGTATGTCTACCCGGTTGCTAACCGAAGCGCCCGTGTTACGTGAGATCGAGCCGTTTTGCCAGTCATACTGGACACTATAAACGACGTCTTGAATGTTTATCCAGTCGAGATAATTGCTGTTCGTAAGCCGGGGTCGGAACGTCGCACTGAATCGCTGTCCGTGGCGCTCCGGACGAACACCCTCGCCCTTCGTAATCAACTTTCCGAATACGCTGGATGCATCCTTGACCCGCAGGCGGTCGAGTTGGAAGACCGAGACTCCTAACGCCGAGTCAGCTCCGGGATTCGAATCCAACCAGTCATCGAGCGTGAACCGTCCGTCGGGAGAAGTAAGCACTTCACCGGTTCCGGTATCGACCACGCTCGAAAGCGTGTCGACACCGGCCGCGTTCAAACTCAGCCCGGTGTTTATGTCGAAGCTTAGGTTGAGGAATTGAAACGGATTGTACTGCAGGCTAAAGTTTCGACTATGGCTGAATGAGTGCTTCTCGCGCACCGGATTGTCGACAAGCAGCTGGACGTCGCTGCGGTCGTCCGCGCCAAGTATGTCCGGGCGTTCCTGTGTCTCGGTGAAATTTCTAGTCGTTGTCGCCGAGGTATTGAGCGACTGCGGCAGGTAGTTGAACTGTAGTTGGCCGAGTGTCTCCAATAGGGGTATTCCGTCAAGAAACCAAAACGGCCTGACAGTTCGAGGACGGCGTACGCTGAGACGGTAGGAGAGGGTGTTGGACCATCTCCACGAGTCGTTGAAGGCGAGCGACGGATTGCGCGCCTTTGAATCCGTATGCGTATAGCTCGCCGATATCCCGTCGAGGGTATACTTGAGGATGGACGACTTCGACCCGGACTTGCTCAACCGCGCGGTGAAGGATCGGGACCGACTGTGAGTCTCCGCAGCCAGCCGAGCCTCCTCTTTCTCAAGCTCCGCCTCTTCTCTAGTGATCTCTCCGTTGTCCGCGCGATCATCGATTAGTGCCAATATTTCTCGCAGCCGTACATCTCCACGGCTTGGTGCAAAACGCGGTGTGGACGTGTTCGACTGTAGCTGAAAAGAAACAGGTATCCGCCATCCGAACTTCTCCGGAATGGGCTTGTCGGCGTTCAGCTCGGTCGTGATGCTCCAGTTGTCGATGGCGCGCTGATCTCTTTCACCCAGGGTGCTTGAAAGCGACCCGAATCCGTCCGTTTGCGTCTGCCAGTTGGCCCGTATCCGGCCCAGATCGGCGAGCTGTATGGATGCGTTGGCAAGTGCCGACCATCCCACCTTTTCGTCATACCCGGCCACCCGCAATTCATTAATCCAGACACTCACGTCCGTGAGAATGTCGCCCGAATCAGTGCTCGAGGTATCCGCCGGATTCCGAACGCCGATCGAGATGGTGTTGATGCGGCTGAGCGAAGGTGTTCCACGAATCGCGATCCGGCTTCCGGGTGGCGCCTCTTCCCCTGCATCAATTGCGAACACGCTGTCGGTCGGCACGCCCCTCTGGTCGCGCGTCACCTTGAGCTGATTTAGAGCACTCAATACGATGTTCACCGAGTTGAGGTCGACGGTTCGTCCCTCGAAGTCCTGATTGGTCTGCCAAAGGACATTGGGGTCCCGCGATAACTCGCTGCTCGGGGTAAGCGGCTGCTCGTATTCGTAGTAATCATTCGTTTCGTTGGCCCCGAGCCGAACGAACAAACGAGCCTTGCTCCGGCCTTCTTCTCGCGGGAGATCTTCAAGTCGTCGTCCGTCCCCGAGGTCGCCGTGCATGTGTGCGAACATGCGGACATTCGAGTACTTGAGAAAGTCGAGCCCCTGGCGGTATGTCTTGAAGATTCCGCGTTGCCTACCCGGGTAAAGGTTCTCGGTCCTAAGTACCATTGCCTGCTCGCGGGCGTTCTGCGTCCCGCCGCTCGCAAGCCGCGTGAGGCTTACCACCGTGCCGAGAGGCGACTGATAAATGCCCGCATTCTCCTCGTTATTGACGCTCGAGATGCTCAGTCGTGTGTCACGCGTTTCTTCCTCGCTCGGTAGCTCCCGCTCCAGCGTAATCTGCTCTGACTTCTGCCACTGGCTACCCACGAGTTCGAGCGTAGCAAATCGAATCGTGATCGGAACCTGATGACCGGTGGTCCACAAACGAATCGACTCGATCTTGCTGAAATCCTGTATCGTACCAACGCTGCGCGTGAATTGGCTAACCGGGATTCTGATCTGGTACCATCCGGTCTGACGCCCTGTCTCCCCGTCGGTGATCTCCGTGACGACGAAGTCGTCGACCAGATCCGGTCTTGCCAACGAATCAAGAGCTGCCTTCGAAAGCGGCAGTTCGTACTGGAAATAACTATTGTCGGTATCGATAGTCGAGTTGAGGTTGATGTCCTCAGTGTCCGGGAAACGCGAATTACCTCGTTTGACCGATGTGTTTTCCGCCAGCTCGGTCTGGCCTTCGAATGAGTTGAGTTCCTGACCGGGGAAGTAGCGGCTCATTCTCTGCTGGAACGAGGCTCCACCCGGATAGACCGACTCAGGATAGAATCGAGGATCATCGAAGTACCGGCTGTTGCCGTAGAAGTGATAGTCGTCGCCGGACGGATCGACCTCCGCCCTGTTGATTTCCGCTATGTAGCGGGGGTCCGTCTCTCCGCGATCAAGGGAATTCAGGAAGGCTGTGTATCGCCCCTGCTCCGTGGCAAAGTCGGGATAGTCGCCGCCGTATGAGGCCAGCCCGTCAATTCCGAGGTCTTCGGTGCGACGTGTGTCATTGTCGATCTTGACGACGCGGTCCGGGGTCACGACTGGTACACGGCCCCATTCATCGACGGAGCTTTCTCCGATGGACTGCGTGGATAATCCGTCCTCATCATTCAGTCGTTCGTTGGGCAGCACGTCCTCGGTGATGAATCCCAAATCCACGAATAGACGCGCGTCCGGTCCGGTATCGTTCAACTGGTTCTCCGGGTAGGCTTGCATGACGAATTCGACGAACTCGATGTTCTTCAGGCTGAAGTCGTTGAAGCCTTCGGGGAGACGTTGCATCATGCCGCCCCAAGCCTCCCGAGGATTGTTCAGGAAGTCTCTGAGATTCTGCGTGTAATTGAACGGCCCGCGCTCTCGTGGATTGAAGTACAGATCGAGCGTGGGCAGAGATCGGTCGATTTCGCCGCTGACGTCTCGATTGGGAAACACCTCCTCAATTAGTACGACCCGTACGGCGTCCGGCCGCGCCGTGGTAGTGCCGGAGAGTTCCGAAATGATGGCCTGATTCACGCGGTACCATCCGAAATTGCCTCTCCACGTCGTTCGCAGTGAGTCCGCAATGGGTCCCGTCTGAACCCCGATTCGGTCGATGATCCCAATTGAGTCCGGAGGCGAGGCCAGTTGCCAGGATCCGGGTTGGGCGAGGGAGAACGTGTTTTCGAATCCCTCGAAATCGTCCACGTACGAGATGCCTTGAAGCTCGTCCGGATTGAAGTCGTCTCCATCGTCCTGCAGCTCCCTTCGGCTGCGTTCAAAGGCTGCGGTCTCCGTATGACCGGGCCGAAGCTGCGCGAACTCCCCGGTGATGGAAATGGAACTCTTCTCCTTGGTGTTGATCAGCGGGATGGCGTCAATCAGTCGCGTCAGCCACCTCGGTTCGATGCTGAGCGTCCCGTCAACGCCCCAAATCGTGTTCGAAATCGGCTCCTCTCCGATTCGAAATTTGTCGATAGGAGACTTCTGGCTGAGGCGCATGACGGTTGCGCCAAGTGCGAGGCGCTCATCCAGGTCGTAGTCGGCTCGCGCTCCAAGAAGCGTTTTCTTCTGGAGGTTGAAGAAGGAGTTTTGCTCGTAACTGATGTCAATGTCTTTCGACAGAAACGTTGGGTTCGTGACCGTGAGTGTTCCGCTCTGATAGTCGACGACGAAGTCTACGTTCTCGCGCAGCTCAGCGCCCGCCGACGTAACACGAACGGAGCCGGGAACGAGGCCGGCGTACGCTCGGAGATCGTAGAACTCCTGTGTGGCGCCCCGAAACGAACCGCTGATACGGTAAACGTCTAGCTGCGTGTCGAGCCGTGCGTTCTGCTTCTTTTCTGTATATAGTCGATCAAAGACGTATATCCTCTTGAACTGCTGCTGATCTTCCGGCGAAGTCACGGTAGCGTCAATCAGGTCTTCAATCCGTGTACCGAATGGCTCGAGGAAAGGAAAAATCAGCAGGCCCCGACTTGCCTCGATCGTAAATCCTGGCAGATAGTCGAACAGGTTATCGGGGCGCTCGGCGCCATCTTCGTTTAGCCGGTCGAGCCCAAGTAGCTGAATGACCGTTTGCGGCTCGCCTACACCGGGTAACTTTGTTTGCGCCGTTTTTCCTGGAGGCTGAAACTCGATTTCCAGTTCGAAGTCGGTGGCATTGACGCCACGGCCACCAAGCGGATAGATATTACGCAGCTCCAGGTACCACGCCGCCGGGTTGAAGGGCGGGTCGGCATTCAGGTTTGGCTGCCGAGGCTGGTTAGGCCGCAACATCTTCTGTACGAGGCGCTCATCGTTTCCGAATCCGTCCGTAGAAAAGTCACCCACCTGATAAACGTTCGTGCCCGCCTGGTATCGGTAGGCGATCGACAACGCTTCGTTGTCCTGCAAGCGCTGCGTCAACGACACAAAGCCGAGGTATGGATCGAGTACGTAGTCGCGTCCGGGCTCGAGTTTGCGATATCTCCCGGTCTGGAAATCGTTGTCCGTGAGGCCGAGCTGATCGCGAAGGAACGAGTTGGGCGGAGTAGCCGGGTCGCGCAGCGTTGCAATATCCGTTACCGTGTAGCGGTCCCGCTCGTTGCGGGGTAGGTCGTTCGCACTGGCGCGGGTGAAATTGTCGGCCAGCGTCAGCAGTTCCTCGGACTCGCCAAGGTCGACAACCGAAACGATCTCGCGAACATTCTCGTCCTCAGGCGATGTGAGTTCGAACTTCCAGATCTCGACCTCATTAATCCGAGTGAATCCATGTGCCACGCGGATGTTTGGCGGGTCCGACAGCGCGTCGTTCCACCGGTTGCGGAAGTAGTAGCCCAGAAAGAAGTGCTTCCCCTCGTCATAATCCGTTGGCTTCAAATCGAACCCACTTGACTCGGCACCTCCCTCGATACTGAGCGAGTTCGACTGGCCCTCCTGCTGGCTCATCACAGTAGTCAGATGTACGCCGCCGATCTGGAACTGGCTCTTGATACCGAACAGACTCTGGCCACCACGAATCAACGTGGAAGGAGTCTGCAGGAAAACATTCCCTGCCTCAATGCTCTGGATGATCTCATCCTCGTATCCCGTGTACTGCAGTTTGAGCTGATTCTGGAAATCGAACTGGTTGTTCGTGTCGTAGTTGACATCGACGCGCATCTTGTCGCCGATCGAACCGGTTATTCCGAGCCGCAGATCCTGCTTGAAGTCGGGGTCCAGCTGAGCCGCCTTTCCCGTGACGGACACTTGCTGGTCGCTCTTTCGATAGTCGAAGCCGGCGCGGATGTCGGCCTGCCCGTTCACGCGAAGATCTACCTCCGGCTTTCCGAATATTGTCGTGAACGCGCTCTGCCGGCCACCCGGCACAACGATGTTGAAGCCCAGTCCTCCGCGACGGCGCTGCTGCCGCTGCCGCTCTCGGACGGCGACAAGATCTGTCCAATTCCGTTGCAGGCCCCGCTTCAGCCGTCGGTCTTGATAGGTCTGCCGATCGAGGACTAGTGGTTCACGAACATCGCCGCCCGCGACGCTCTCGCGGGCAATGTATCGCCCTGAGGTCGTATCCAGTTCTACCTGGTGCTTCCAGTTGGAACTGATCTTCGGTCGCAGCGGTCGCCGGCCACGTCCAAACAGGCTGGCAGATCGAGAATCGCGTCTGAACCGAGGCGCGAATGGCAGAACACGAAGCGTGTCTGCCGTCGACTCTGTCGTATCTACTTGAGCCGCTTCCGGGCGTTCGAGCGAATCTCGCGAGGAACGGAACGTCGAGAGCGTGTCGACAAGCGCAGAATCGGAGGCTGGTGCTGCTATGGCACCGCGTCGATTGCGGATCTCACGCCGAAGGTCGTCCTCGTCCGCCTTGATTCTCACGGAGTCGGTGTCTGCTCTCGCTACATTGCGAAGCCGACGCGTTTCCGCGTCTCTCTCCCGGGCCGATTGAAGTTCCGACGACTTGACCACAACGCTGTCCGTGTCCGATCGTCCGAAGTACCATGCGGTTTCGGTAAGCCGCGATGGCTCGGCGGAAGACCCGGCGAACAGGAGTGTTCCGCACACGGACAGAACCACGCAGTACAGCACCGCTACACGACGCCCATTAGCGGGCACTTCGGTTCTGCAAAAATCGAATGTCGACGTTCCTGACTTCACGATCAGGCCGACGGGGTGTTGTTATGAGGGAGGCGACCGACCCCTTCAGGATCGTGTCACCGATGCGTAACGTGGTAGCGAGAAGTGCCTATACGCGCCTTGAATCTGGGATTTGTGGAGACTGGTTGCCGAACCCCGTCAGTTCGGCATCGGATAGATAAGCTAACGGTAAAACGCTCGATTATGAAACGGCAAAACGCAGTCCGTGCTATCGTTTTGGGCCATGTGTTACAGGTGACTTGTGCAAAGGTTCGTTACAGATACGCTCGCCCCGCGCGGAATGTATTCAACTCCTTGAAGGTGTAGAGTAGTCTCGACGAAAGGGTATATTTCTAAACCGTTTAATTGATTCGATGTCCGACATGACCAACGATCGTTCAGATGCTCGCCGAGTCGTGATAACCGGAGGTGGCGGCAGGCTGGGAAGCATGCTGGTTCGTCGCTTTATTGATGAGGGTGATCGCGTAGTCGCAATCGTCATCTCAGATCAAGAAGCCGCTCGGGTCCCGTCTGCTGAGACCGAAACGCTAGTAAAAATCGCGGACGTGACTGACGAGCGCTCGATGACCGACGTGTTTCAGGAGATACGTGATGAACTCGGAGGTCTCGACGCGGTCATTCATACGGTGGGCATGTGGGGCCAGGAGGCGCTGGTGGAAACTCGACTTGCGTCGTGGGAGAAGATGTTGTCCGTTAACCTGACGTCCGCCTTCCTGTGTTTCCGGGAAGCCGTCCGACACATGGAAGATGGAGGTACGCTCATCGCGATTTCTTCGCGGCAGGGCGCTGATCGCGCGGTCGCAGGTCAGGCGGCATATTCAGCCGCAAAGGCAGGCATCATTCGACTCGTGGAGGCGGTGGCAGATGAGCAGGCGTCTCGCGGTATCACGACTCACGCGATCGGCCCATCGACGATTCTCTTTGACGAAGACGGTGATGGCGTTCGAGCGTCGGAGTTAGTCTCACTTGCGGCGTATCTGATCGACCATGGCGCAAGCCTGAATGGTGCGACCGTTCGCGCCTACGGCTCAGGCTAGAGTCTCCGCCGATCAGGCAGCCGTTGCTGCGACTTCCTCCGTGACCGACTTCTCTCCGTCGTGCCACGTGTCAGTGATCTCAAGTCCGCATAGCTTGAGTTCTTCGTAAACGGCCGTTCCCGGCATCGCCACCTCCATCGCGGCCGCACCGCCGCCTGAGACTGCGCCCGCGGCCAGCATACGCGCAACGGTTGCGATCGGTATGCTAGTGCATCGCTGCATTGCGCTCAAGCCGTCGGTTCCTCCGTAGCGATCGACCATCTCGTAAATCAAGGTCTTTTCGACTCCGCCCGTCGTCCCGACAATAGCGCATCTGAGAAGTACTGCATCGGCATACTCGCCTCCCAGTATCTTCTGCATTCGTCGCACCAGCACATCGTTGTAAGTCAAATGCGTCCTGACGTCGATGATCTTCTTCTCTCCGAATCCTAGTCCGAGCAGAAACCGCATCTGATGTGCATGTCCCGGCCAGCGAATTGTCTTCATGTCAAGGTTTGTGACTCTCCCGGAAAGCTTGTTTGCCAGGGTGACAAGCGAGCCACCCGTCGTGAATGCTTCAAGCGTGCCGAATGGTTCCCGAAACCGGATCTGCTCGAGGTTTGTCAGCGGTTCGATCTGGCGGACTTCACCCTCCGCAATCTCGAACGCGGGCATCGTGTAGTCGTCGATCAGCTTTCGGGCGGAGACGCTGAGCCTGAAATTGAACGGCGGCTCAGGGTCGATCGGTACATCGCCTACCCGGAGACTGGCAGACACAACGTCGTCGAACTGATCGACCCCCAGCAAGCATAGCATATTGATGAGTCCGGGGGCCAAGCCGCAGTTCGGGACGATCCAAATTCCCCTGTCTCTCGCCGCATCCCCGAGATCCAGCTCCTCTCTCACAATGTCATCGTTGCCACCCAGATCGCAGAAATGGGATCCTACTTCGACGCTTATCCGGGCAAGACCGGGATTTATGGTCGGTGAGGCGCAACCGATGATGCAGTTGCTTCCCTGTACAATAGGCTTTAAGACACTTTCGTCTCGACCATCTACCTGATAAGAACGAACCTTCTCGCTCTTAACCGTCTCGTGAAGCCCTTTTAACATTCGCGATCCTGCGTCGCAGACGAGGATCTCCCGAACGTCCTCGTGTCGGGCCAGGTGTCGCGCGACTGCGGATCCCACCGAACCCGCTCCGATTATCGATATTCTCAAAGCCTGCTGACGCTAGTACTTGACTCGGACTTTCCCGGGTGAGATCGATCAACCCGCGGTAACCATAATATACGCCGTGCCAGCGAGGCCCGACTCAGATGAAGGCTTCCGTGTAGCGACTCCCGCCCCGATTTACGACTCTGGCGAGCGCAGTGACGACGAGTACGACAAGCATGAGTAGAACACTGTACGCGGCCGCCGTGCCGAACTCGTACAGGCGGAGTTGCGCCAGTATCTCGACGCTGATCGGTCGGTTGCCGTAGACGTAAAGCATTATTGACGCGACGAATTCACCCACGGCCGCGACAAATGTGAGGAGTGTTCCGGCGACAATACCCGGCGTGATGATCGGCAATAGCACGCGTCGAAACGTGGTTCCAGATCCCGCGCCGAGGTCTGCAGAGGCCTCGGCAAGGTTGTCATCCACTCCTTCAAGGGCTGCGGTGACGGATCGCACGATGAAGGGTATGTTGCGGATGAAGTAGGCTAGTGGGAGTATCCAGAAAGTACCTACCATTATCTGACCAAATGTGAGCGGGCTTCTCTGGTTGAAGGCCACGATCAGGTTCACCGCGATTACAGTTCCGGGAATCGCGAAGGGAAGGATGGTCAACAACCGCAGAACGGATGTGCCGACAATCCTTCCCTTGGCAATTACGAGGGCCACCGCTACGCCGAACACCACGTTTGCGGCGGTCGCTATCGTTGCCATCGACAAGCTATTGAGGAACGGCTGCAGCACGTCCGCTTGGGAAAGCAGGTCCCGGTAGTTTTGAGTCGTGAAACGCTCGGGAAGCACCTGCAGTGTCCAACTGCCTTCCGCCGCAAATGAGATCAGAATAATTGTCGCGATTGGCAGGAGAATCAGGATCAGCACCAGCGAAACGAACAGGAACAGGAGGGTGCGCTTAGTGCCCGAAGTTACCTTCCGGGCAGCTGCGCCGGCTCCCTTGGAGGCTGACCGGATGTGTTTCTTGCGATTGTAGAATTCAATCAGCACCAGGAAGGCGAGACAGATCAGCGTCAGCACGGTGGAAACAGACGCTGACAGATCCAGATTACCGTTGGTCTTGTAGTTGAAAATCTGAAGGGTTAGAAAATGATCGTTGCCGGCGAACAGGAGGGGAGCCGTGAAAGAAGCCATCGACACCATGAAGACAAGTAAGGATGCTCCCACGATGGATGGGCGAAGCAGCGGAAGTATCACCCGAAAGAACGTCGTAAAGCCACTTGCCCCGAGGCCTGCAGATGCCTCCAAAAGGCTTCGGTCAATTGCCCTCAAGGCACCGCCGACGAATAGGTAGAAGTACACATACATCGTGTACACGTGCACGAGCCAAACCGCCCAGAGGCCGTCGAAGGAGAACGGCACCCGATCCAGTGAAAACAGGTGCTGCATTGCCCGTGGAAGGATGCCGCTTTCTCCGTAGAGAAATAGAAATGCGAGGACACCTACGAGCGGCGGAAGTGCCAGCGGAAGTACAGCGACTCCCATCAGTAACCGTCTGAAAGGGAAATCGAAGCGATAGAACAGGTAGGCCAGTGTCGTGCCCGTTATCCCAGCTCCCAGAACGGAATAGACAGAAATCGCTACTGAATTGTAGAGAGCTCGTACGTTCGCTGATCTCCAGGAGGAAAACACCCGCCCTACTACGTCCGGATCAAGACCTGCCACAAAGACGCGAAGGGCCGGAAAGAGGACGTAGGCGACAAGAATTACCACGGCCGCGGCAAACAGTATGATTGTCGTTCGACGGCCGATGAAGTGCATGGTGAGGCAGGTCAGGCGTCGGTGTCGACAACCAGTCTGTCCTCGAGCGCCCGCGACAGTGTGGCCTCGTCCGCATACTCCAGGTCGCCGCCAATCGGTAGGCCGCGAGCGATGCGTGTCACACGAACACCAAAGGGCTTCACGAGCTGGGATATGTAGTAGCTCGTCGTATCACCTTCCACATTCGGATTCATCGCAAGGATGATCTCCTCGATCTGCACGTCGGAAGATTGAGGTTCGGCGACAGTACTGCTCGCTGAGCCTGTATGGACTCCGTTGCCGTCGTTCGCCGCGGCTGCCTGGGTTCTGTTGCCGATTCGTTCGATAAGCTCACGGATTCGCAGGTCTTCCGGGCCGATGCCGTCCAAAGGTGAGATTGCGCCGCCCAGCACATGGTAGACACCACGGAATTCGTTTGTGCGTTCGAGCGCCACGACGTCGCTCGTCTCTTCCACAACGCAGACAATGGAATGGTCGCGCTTTGGCGAGCTGCAGATGCTGCAAGGGTCGTGATCGGTCACATTGGAACATATGGTGCAAAAAGTGACCTTGTCCTTGACAGCAACGAGCGCGTCCGCAATCTGAACAACATCGCCTCGCGACATCTTGAGTATGTACGCAGCCAGCCTCTGTGCGGTCTTTCGGCCGATCGTCGGGAGCTTTGTGAGCTGCTCGACGAGTGTCTCGACGGATTCAGAGGTGTAAGACATCGGATGCCTGCCTTACAGTCCGAGTTGGCTTAGGTCGAACCCGGGAGGAAGCATATCTCCGGCTGCGCGACCCATCTCATCCTTTGCCATTGCTGCGGCTTCCTCCAACGCCTTGTTGACGCCCGCAACTACGAGATCCTCGAGTAACTCAATGTCCTCGTCATCAACGGCATCCGGGTCGACCTTGATGCTGGTTATGCGCTGAAGCCCGTTGGCGGTGACCCGTACCATTCCTCCGCCGGCTTCGACCGTAACGGTCTTCTTGCCCAGCTCATCCTGCGCAGCGGAGATCTTCTGCTGCATCTCCATCATCTTGCCGAACATGTCGGCCATGTTGAGTCCTTCAGTCATGCGGAAGGGTACCTAATTAATTGCGATTTGTTATCTGGCAGTCACCAAACCAACTCGCCGCCGAACTCGTCAAAGATAGCCCGGATGACAGGGTTGCTTTGCCGTTTCTCCTTCATGTACTCGTACGGGTCAAAATCTTCGCCGGTTTCTCCCTCGGGAGGCCGTACAGCTCTGCGAACAACAAAACGTAGTGTCGAGAGCGAATCGGAGATGAGGCGTTGTGCATGCTGAAGGAGGAAATCCTGCTGGTTCTCAAGGAGTCGCTTGTGGAAGTCATCTGGCACGTCGATGACCATGTGAGTTGCTTTCAACGTAGACGGTGCCGTGTGCTGCAGAAGGGAACCGACATGTATGCGTTCCGCCTTGACTGCCTTCACAAATGGCAGCCAGTCCTTCACTGACGCAGTGCCATGATTCTCGTCGGATGTGCTTCCGTTTGGGGCGCTCGGCGAAGAAGCTTCTCTGACGGCTGATCGGGCGGCCGACCCCTCAATGGTACCCGATGAGTCTCCATTTTTTTTTGATCTGCGGCCGAGTGCGGGAGGACCAAAAAGGTCTGGCACTCCTTTCGGCGTCGGCTCGCTTCGGGTTGCAGGCGCTTGACGGTCCGGTTGGGTTGCCTGGTCCGCCGTCGCAGCATCTGTTGAGGCAGCATCGTAATCGGCAGCGGCAGCCTGTTCCGCGGTCGTAGTCTTTTCTCCTTGTCCTCGCGAAGAAGTGGATCGTTTGGAGCCACGGTCGTGTTCGGTCAACGAAGCGGCATGCTCGCTCGGGCTATCAGCCGGATCGGAATCCATACCCGATGGCACATCGCCGTTGCCTGCGGGCGATCCGGGATCAAGAACGTCGGTCCGGCTCTTGCCGGCGGATACTTTTGTGGCGACTGCAGACGCTGCTTCCGCGGCTGCAACAACCTGCGAAGCGGAGTCGCCGGTAGCATTCTCGAGATTCGGTGGCTTGAGCTCACCGGAAGGTTTCTTGTCGGCCTTCGTCGCAGGACTCGCCGTACTCGAGCGACCTCCGCCGGTGGAGCCTTCGACATCCGGTGCAGGCTGGCCCCTAACGGAAGATGAACGTTCATCCAGTGCATCGATTTTTGCAAGAGCCTGTCGCAGGTCGACGGTGTCGGCGGCGGCGACCATTTTGAGCAATCCGAGCTCCAACTGAAGACGAGGCTGAGCTCGATTCCGGATCATCGTTTCACTATCAGAGGCAATCGAAAGCAGTCGCAGGAGAGTCGCCGGCGTGAAGGCTGCCGACTCGCTCTTGTATCGTTCCTTGATGGCTGCCGACGTCTCGATCAAATCCGTGTTAGGCATCGTGTGGGCGACAAGAAGGTTGCGGAAGTGCTCCCCCAGGCCGGACAGAAACTCCTGAAGATCAAATCCGGCAAAGACGATGCGTTGGACAAGCCGAAGAATGCCCGCCGTGTCTCTATCGCGAATGTAGCTCGAGGTTTCGAAGTAGAGTTCGACATCCACGACACCCAGGGCATCGGCGAGCGCCTCATACGTGACATCGGAGCCGCACAACGCGACTGCCTGGTCGAATACGGAGAGGGCATCACGCAGCGCTCCGTCCCCTTTTTGGGCGATCAGCAGGAGAGAGCCCTCGTCGAGCCGGATGTTCTCCTCCGAGGCAATCTCCTGGATCCGAGCAGCCGTTTCTGCAACCGGGATGCGCCTGAAATCAAATCTCTGGCACCGCGACAAGATCGTTGGTAGTACCTTGTTCGGTTCGGTAGTGGCGAAGATGAACAGAGCGTACGGCGGGGGTTCTTCGAGCGTCTTCAGGAGGGCGTTGAATGCCGACGTAGACAACATGTGTACTTCGTCGACGATATACACCTTCTTCACTCCTCCCTGCGGCGGCACACGCACCGTGTCCCGCAGGTCGCGCACATCGTCTACCTTGTTGTTGGAGGCTGCGTCTATCTCGATTACGTTTAGATTGCGGCCCTCTGCGAACGACATGCACGAATCGCATTTCTGACAAGGTTCCGAACCGTCACGATCCGACAGCAGGGTCGTACAGTTGATCGACTTGGCCAAAATCCTGGCAACCGTTGTCTTCCCGACACCACGCGGACCGCTAAAGAGGTATGCGTGGCCCAGGCGTTCGCGCTCGATCGCGTTCTTGAGTGTTTCGCAAACGTGTTCCTGGGCGACTACATCGTCAAAGCGTTGCGGGCGATACTTGCGGGCCGCGACCAGATAACGTTGGTCCGACATGTGATGGGCTTGTTTTCAGGTGTGTGTGTCGAGTGATTTGTGCCAACGCCCATGGGAAAGGCAACATAGTCGGCAAGTAGATCTACTGCAACTGAGAACCAGTGGATTTGGGGTAAGATCCCCGCCTTGTCAGACGACGACTCTTGTCTGAGCTATTGGGCAGGAGGCAAGGACGAGTCGCCGTCCGCGACCGATTTGGCGTCCGCCGTGTGATCATCTGACTGTGCTCCCGAATCGTGTCCATTACCGCCTGAAATCTTGCTCGCGGCCGGTTTGCCAGATTCGACCGGTGACTGTTCGTCGATCCCCGAGTCTGTCCCGCCCGCTTCAGGTCGTTCTTCTTCGGAAGGTTTGGTCGGCCGGACTCCGAGGTTAGGGTCGAAACAGTCGCGACAGCGTGGCTCATAGGCGTCGGTGGCGCCTACAAAGACGCGTGTGCGGTCCGCAACGATGCGCTGCGAGTGGTTAGCGGGTGACCCGCAAATCACACAGACGGCGTGAAGCTTCGTGACATACTCCGCGATCGACATCAGCTGCGGGATTGGCTCGAAAGGTTGCCCTAGAAAATCCTGGTCAAGGCCGGCGACGATGACGCGCCTGCCATCTCCCGCGAGTGTTCGGCACACCTCAACGAGGTCTCCGTCGAAAAACTGTGCCTCATCGATTCCGACCACATCAGCATTACCTACCATTAGCAGAATCTGTCCTGCGGAATCCACGGGCTCGGAGGGGATAGAGTTCTCATCGTGAGAAATGACTTCCTCGTTGCTGAACCTCGCATCGATAGCCGGCTTATAGATCTCTACCTTCTGTCGGGCAAAGCGGGCTCGCTTTAGCCGGCGAATAAGCTCTTCCGTCTTGCCGCTAAACATCGAGCCGCAGATCACCTCGATCCACCCGGTTCTGCGGTTCTGACCAATTACTGCCGGTTCCATGCCTACGAGATGTAGTCCTGTCACTCCCCGACGAAGAACGTGCTTCGTCTGCGTGTGTCAATTTACGTATCGAACACGCGATTGGCGACTTTCAGACGACCGCTACTGTTTCTTCCGGTACATAGCCGGTAACACCGTTCGGTAGCCGGATTTCAGCCCAACCTCCTTGTGACTTGAGGATGTCTATGACAAGGGCTTCGTGCACGACTACCGACGATCGTGATCCACCGTCTGGCTCAGAGCGAACCTCAACGCGATCGGAAATGATAACGCCGGCAGCAATGTTGCTTCGCACGGCAGAAGTGACGAGCGTACTCGCGAGCAAGAAGAGGCCAAGCCC
>JBFIPX010000063.1:0-15487 GCA_041609895.1 Rhodothermales bacterium | reverse complement strand
GTCGAGAAAAGGCTGAATCGGAAGGCAACCTTTTGGGATGTCTACCGCTACATCCCGAGGGAGACCCGCAACTATGTGCCGATGTTCATCGCAACGTCGCTGATGGTTTCACAACCTGACGCGTTCGGCTTGCAAAAGGGTGAGCCCGGCCCGACGTATGAGTATCACCACGTCCCCGTGTACGGTATGCTCAGCCTTACGCGCATCGCAGAGATGGCGGGCACGGACCGCGCGACTATTCGAGCTCTGAATCCCGAGCTCCGTCGCTCGACCCTTCCTCCATCTCGTACGCCCTATTGGGTTCGCATTCCAATGGGCACCTATGAGGCTTTCGCCGAGGCGTACCGCGAACTCCCGGAAACCTATCGGCGTCCGCTGGACCAGCATGTTGTGAAGCAGGGCGAAACGCTGAGCGTAATCGCTTCCAGGTACGGTGTTTCGTGGCAGCAGCTCATGAACAGCAACGGCCTCAGAAGTTCGCGAATTCGCGTTGGACAGCGCCTCGCGGTTCCGCTTCGCGACTACGGCATGCCGGACGAAGGTGAAGATCTGATGGCAGCCGGCGGGCTCACTGTCCGTTACGGCGTTCGAATGGTACGCCCAATTGCGGGGCCGGCCATGACGGACATCCCCTCGACCGCCGCGAAACTTGTACAGCGATCAGAGGCGAGCAAGAAGGTCAACGCCACGAGTCGCAAAGCGCATAGCGCAGAGGAGGACCGCCCGGGAACCACGCGAATCGTGTACACCGTCCGGCGCGGCGATACGCTGGGCGAGATTGCCGAGAAGTACGGCGTGACCGCCAGCCAGCTTCGCCGATGGAATAGCATTCGAGGAAGCCGTATCAACGTCGGGCAGAAGCTGAAGCTTTTCGTGGATGCGAAAGAATCGACGAGTTCCACCTACACGGTGCAGCGTGGAGACAATCTGGCGTCGATCGCGGCCAAACACGGCCTGACTGTCGCGTCACTGAGGGAGTGGAACGGCATTCGCGGATCAGTCATCCACCCAGGGCAGAAGCTGGTGGTCAGCAAGGAGGCCGCGGCGGCGGCAGGCAAGCCCGTCACCTACAAGGTCAGGCGCGGCGACACGCTGGGGAAGATCGCCCGCAGGCACGGGGTCACGGTGAGTCAGCTGCGACGGTGGAATAATCTGAGCGGTACGAAGATTGTCGTCGGCCAGCGCCTCAAGATCCGCTCATGAATGGGTGAGAGATACCTCCGTCGTTCCCTCGAAAGACCGTCCAACTGACAGGACACGACGCCGTGACTTGGCGCTATGCGTCCTGCCCCGCAAAAGCGGCCTTCATGTACTCGCGGCGCATGGTCGCAATCGCCGATATCGAGATCCCTTTCGGACAGACTGCCTCGCATTCTGCGTGATTCGAACAGTCGCCGAATCCTTCTGACTCCATCTGCTCTACCATCCGCACGGCACGACGCGTACGTTCCGGATGACCTTGCGGCAGGGCCGCAAGGTGAGAAACTTTCGCGCCCGTAAACAACGACGCAGACGAGTTCGGGCACGCCGCCACGCAGGCACCGCACCCAATACACGCCGCATAGTCGAACGCTTCGTCTGAATGCGATTTCGCGATGGGGATGGCGTTGGCATCCGGGGCTCCTCCTGTGTCGACCGACACGTAGCCCCCCGCCTCTACAATCCTATCGAACGCAGACCGGTCTACGACGAGGTCCCTGATGATCGGGAAGGCTTTCGCCCTCCAAGGCTCCACGACGATCGTGTCACCGTCCGAATAGTGCCGCATGTGAAGCTGACACGCCGATGTCCGTCGCTGTGGACCATGGGCGATGCCGTCAATCACCACGCCGCACGAGCCGCAGATTCCCTCGCGGCAATCGTGATCAAACTCGACCGGGTCCACGCCTTCTCGTATGAGTTGCTCGTTCAACACGTCCAACAACTCGAGAAAGGACATGTGCGAATTGGCATCATCAACGGTGTAGCGCTCGAAACGCCCCGGTGCCTCCGGCCCATCCTGGCGCCAAATCTTAAGATGTATCGTCATCCGGTCAGCCATGTCTACGTCGGTTGCGAGGCTACTATTTGTACGATCTTGTGGTGAGCTTCACGTTTTCAAACTCGAGCTCCTCTTTATGGAGCTCGGGTCTCGAGACGTCTCCAGTGTATTCCCAGGAGGCAACGTAGGCGTAGTCATCATCGTTACGAAGCGCCTCTCCTTCGGGAGACTGATGCTCTTCGCGGAAGTGCGCACCGCAGGATTCGTCGCGGTCGATAGCGTCAAGTGCCATGAGCTCAGCGAGCTCCATAAAATCAGCGACGCGACCTGCAAACTCGAGATTCTTGTTGAACGTGTCCGGTGACCCAGGTATCCGAACGTTATCCCAGAACTCGTCCCGAAGCCGCTGTATATCCGACAGGACGCTCTGAAGACCCTCCTTGGTACGCGACATACCTACGTGGTCCCAAACGAGCCTGCCCAACTCCCGATGAAACTCGGTGACTGTTTTGTCACCCTGGATCGAAAGCAGTTTCTCGACGCGCGCGCGCGATTCATCTTCCGCTTGCCCAAACTCAGCAGCGTCCGCATCCACGCCTCCTGTGTCCATCCCGGCGAGGTATCCACCGAGTGTGTATGGGATGACAAAGTAGCCGTCAGCCAGGCCCTGCATGAGCGCGCTTGCACCCAGCCGATTCGCTCCGTGATCAGAGAAGTTGGCTTCTCCCAGAACGAAGAGGCCCGGAATCGTGCTCATCAGTTCGTAGTCGACCCACAGACCGCCCATGGTGTAATGCACAGCAGGGAAGATGCGCATGGGCACCTGGTAAGGGTCTTCGCCCGTAATCCTCTCGTACATCTCAAAGAGGTTACCATACCGCTCCTCGATCACGTTCTTGCCGAGGCGATTGATCGCATCCCTGAAATCGAGATACACGGCCAGACCCGTCTCCCCGACGCCGCGCCCCTGATCCGTCACCGCCTTGGCCGCTCTCGAAGCCACGTCTCGCGGCACGAGATTGCCGAAACTGGGATATCGCCGCTCCAGGTAGTAGTCCCGATCTTCCTCCGGAATGTCTGACGGACGCCGGGGGTCACCCGTTTCTTTTGGTACCCACACTCTCCCGTCGTTGCGCAAGCTTTCGCTCATGAGCGTCAGTTTGGACTGATAGTCGCCCGATACCGGGATGCAGGTGGGGTGGATTTGCGTGAAGCACGGGTTCGCGAAGTGCGCGCCGCGCTTGTGGCAGCGCCATGCTGCGGTCACGTTGGAGTTCTTCGCGTTTGTCGACAGGTAGTAGACGTTCCCGTAGCCACCGGTCGAGAGCAGGACTGCGTCTCCGACATGCCGCTCCAACTCACCGGTAACCAGGTTTCGGGTGATGATTCCGCGTGCACGTCCATCTACTAAGACGAGGTCGAGCATCTCACGCCGCGGCATCATCTCGATCTTGCCGGCGTCGATTTGCCGGGCCATCGCCTGATAGGCACCCAGCAACAACTGCTGGCCCGTCTGGCCGCGCGCATAAAACGTTCGGGACACCTGTGCGCCACCGAAGGATCGGTTATCCAGTAGGCCGCCGTACTCGCGTGCGAAAGGCACACCCTGCGCGACGCATTGGTCAATAATGCTGTTGCTGATCTGCGCTAGACGATAGACGTTGGCCTCGCGGGCTCTATAATCGCCGCCTTTGATCGTATCGTAAAACAGGCGCCAGACGGTATCTCCGTCGTTCGGGTAGTTCTTGGCCGCGTTGATGCCGCCCTGCGCCGCGATGCTGTGCGCACGCCGCGCGGAATCCTGAATGCAGAAGCTCTTGACGTTGTAGCCAAGCTCGGCAAGTGACGCCGCAGCCGATCCTCCCGCCAGCCCGGTACCGACCACGAGAACCGTGTACTTTCGCTTGTTAGCCGGGTTGACCAGCGCAACCGAGTTCTTGTAGTTATCCCACTTTTCCTGAAGCGGTCCAGCCGGCACCTTCGGATCCAAAATCATGATGCACCTCCGCTAAAGAAAATCCAGAGGGGAAGCACCAGGAACCCCACCGCGATGAGCGCAGCGAGAATGCCACCGGCGGTA
Organism: Rhodothermales bacterium; assembly: GCA_041609895.1. Taxonomy (GTDB): domain Bacteria; phylum Bacteroidota; class Rhodothermia; order Rhodothermales; family JABDKH01; genus JAHHLP01. The sequence goes on along the minus strand of JBFIPX010000063.1, from coordinate 11,426 downwards.
TATATAAGAGGGGTCAGGCGCGGCGTCATAGCGCCCAGCGACTGAAAAGCGCTCCAAATGCCATGACGAAGGTGGAATGCGAGAAGAAGCATCACCGCGGGATAGCCGAATGCGTAAAGCGGTTGCTGGAATTTCTCCTCCATCAGGCGCTTGAGGTCCCGAATCTCCTCGCCATCGACCGTAACGACATATCCTTCCGACATCCCCGGACCGTACTTGAATGAAAGGATGTGAAAAACCAGGAAGACCATGAGGATGAGACCTGTTACGATCATGGTCCGTGAAGAGGAACTCTGCCTGCTGGGTTCTCCGGCAGACTTGTACTCCGCGTAGTCCACCGGTCGCGCCGCTTTCTTGCCCAGATAGATCTTTACGCCGAGCACGATGTGCACAATCACAAATGCCAGCAGCCCCAGCTCGACGATATACAGCAGAGGGCCGAGACTGATGAGCGTATGTGAATAGGAGTTATAGGCGTTGGGATCTGAACTGAAGTAGGTCAGATTACCCAGCATGTGGCCGATCACGAAGATCGTAAGCCCCAGGCCGGTGATGCCGGTAAGTACTTTTCGGCCGATCGGTGACGAGAAGATCACCTTCAACTTCCTGCCATAATCACCCATAAATCTCAATCCCTGGGCTTTCAAAAACTCGGTTTACAAACTTTCAAAAATTTCTGAAAGTTCCATCAGGCCGTCCATACGGTCGAATCCGCACCAAAATCTAACACGTGCTTACGTCGCGCGCGAACTGACTGCGTTACCTCCTTTCGATCGGGACGACTTGGAGTCCCTTCGGTCCGACGTACTCGGCCCTGGGACGAATGAGTCGGTTGTCTTTCCATTGCTCAAGAAGATGTGCGGTCCATCCGGTGATGCGACTCATCGCAAAAATGGGCGTGTACAGATCGGTGTCGATTCCGAGCATATTGTAGACCGAGGCGCTGAAGAAATCGACGTTGGGATACAATCCTTTTTCCTTCTCCATCGTCTCCATAATCTCAATGCTCATATCGTAGAGCTTTCGGTTGCCGCTTTCCTCGCTAAGATCCTCTACCATGTCCCTGAGAATTGCGGCCCGCGGATCGAGTGTCTTGTAGACACGATGTCCGAATCCCATGATCCTTTCCTTGCGCTGCAGTTTGTCGAGGACAAACTCGCGCGGGCTCCTGCCGGAGGCGTCGAGCTCGAGCAACGTCTTCATCACTTCGATATTCGCTCCGCCGTGTAGCGGTCCTTTCAAAGCACCGATGGCACCGGTCACCGCGGAGTACATATCTGACAGGGTGGCACTGATCACGCGCGCGGCGAACGTCGACGCATTCAGGCCATGCTCTGCGTGAAGTACCAGGCACACATCAAACGTCTCTTCGGCGGCTTCGCCAGGCTCCTCTCCATTAAGCATGTAAAGGAAATCAAAGGCTGTCGAGCCTTCGCCTTTCGGCGGAATCGCGGCCTTTCCCTTGCGGAGCCGGTCGAAGGAGGCGATGATCGAAGGTATGCGCGCCGTCAGGCGGATCGCCTTTCGCAGATTAGCTTCTCGAGAGGCGTCTTCCGCCTCTCCGTCGAAATGAGCGAGTGCCGATGTAGCCGTACGGAGGGCAGCCATCGGGTTAGCGTCCTCAGGTGTCGCAGCAAGCACGTCGAGAACCATTGGTGCCAGCGTTCTCTCGGAGCGAAGTCGCGATTCGAGGTCGGACAACTCGCGCCTGTTGGGAAGGCGACCGTTCCACAACAGGAACGCAACTTCCTCGAAGGAGGCCTGCCGCGCGAGGTCCCGAATGTCGTATCCCGCGTAAACAAGCTCGCCGACCTGACCGTCGATGAAAGACAACTCAGTGTCGAGCGCCACAACGCCTTCGAGTCCTCGTGCCTTAACCTTTTCCGTCGAGTTTGTCTGTGAGGCCATATTCGGCGATGCTGTGCGAGGTGAGGTCGAGCGCTTACTGCGGACGCCGCTTATGAGATCATCGAAATGCTCGATACTACAGAGGCAGTTCGATTGAATCGCTCGTCTCGAGTACGAATTCCGGCACGCGTACGTGCCCGTTCGAATATAATTGAACGGAAGCGCCCTGCGTAAAGAATTTATTTCTAAACGATATGGGCGCCGGATCCTTCAGACGGTGTGCAGATTCAACTACTGTGCAGACGCGGGAATCACACCGAACCGAGCCGCAACAGGACCTCAAGCACTTCATGCTGCTTTCATCCGTCTTGTCTGCCGGAGAGCGAGTTCGTACTTTTCCCGCGCCCCATACCCGCTTAGGATCGCCTCAGTGAGATCCGGCGGTTGGTGTCCGCTCGCGTGTGCAAGCAGATCCGCGTGCGGATGAAAAGAATTTATTCAGCCCTCCGATGAGGGCACGGCCAGTCCGGCACCATGTTTAGCGTATCGACGATATCGATTCCCAGGGAAAGACTCGCGGTTACCGTCTTCCTATTGGTGTTCGCACTCAAGGCCATCTGGAATGTCATCAACCACTTTGCGGTTCGGCTTGCAGGCCGGCCCGGTCACCCACCGCATCCGGCGGCAGAGAGCGTACCTATTCCGCTCATCGCTGTTGGCCAGATAAGCGGTACCGGGCTTTACAGGACGATTATCCTATCTACGCATTCGCCCCCCGGGGGCCGGTGCTTACGTGTCCAGTCCTGTCCCGATGAATCACGGCGATTCGTCGAACCATGCCGTGCCGCGTGTCTCATTGATTCATGGCAAAAGAGATTGTTATTAACGCGGAGAAAGACCAAACCAGAATCGCTATCGTCGATAACGGCGAGCTGGTTGAGATGTATTTCGAGGGTCCCGAGAATGAACGGACTATCGGTGACATCTACCTAGGACGGATTCGCCGCGTCCTGCCGAACATACAGGCGGCATTCGTCGACATTGGTCAGAAATCCGACGCCTTTCTTCACTTCTCCGATCTTTCCGATAATCTGCCCTTGATTATCGAATTCCTTTCGGCGAAGAAGCCGGAAGTAGGAACGACGGAGATCTCCTCCGCCCCTCACCGCCGCGGAAGACGCCATCGGCCGGCCCACTCGCGAAAGTCAGGAAAGCAGCAGGAAGGTGGGAGTGATCAGAAAGACTCACGCACCCGGGGCAAGGGTAAGAATGCGCGCTCGGCCCAGGAGCGTCACCGTCGAAAGTCTGCTCAGAAACGCTCCGGCCGGGGCAATAACGAATCGAACCCCAAGCGCACGGAAGACAGCGAGCAGGCGCCACTCGAATCGTACCTCAAGCCGGGATCCCCGCTGCTCGTCAAAATCGTCAAGGAGCCCATTTCGAATAAAGGAAGCCGGGTCTCCACGGATATCTCGCTGGCAGGACGATTTCTCGTCCTGGTGCCTCTCGCGGACTACGTGGCCGTCTCCCGAAGGATCTTCTCGTACAAGGAACGCCGCCGACTCAGAATCCTCGCCAAGAGCTTGCTTCCAAAGGGCTTCGGGCTGATCGTGCGAACCGTTGCCGACGGCAAGAACGCGAAGGCTTTGGATACCGATCTAAGGCTGCTGGTCGACAAGTGGCGCAAGATCGAGAAGAAGCTTCAAGAGAACCCGAAGCCGCCACTGGTTCTGCACGAGGACGTGAGTATGGTCTCCTCCATCATTCGCGACCTTTTTTCCGAGGAGTACGAGAAGATCATCATCGATAATCAACGACTTCATCGCAACGTCAAGAGCTACGTCAACGCAGTAGCTCCGCACATCGTGCCCCGGATCAAGCTTCACCGTTCCGACAAGCATGTCTTCGCCGCCACTGGAATCGACAAGTCGGTTGCCCAGGCATTTGAATCGCGCGTCAACCTGCCCAGCGGCGGGTACCTAATAATCGAGCACACCGAGGCGATGCATGTGATCGACGTCAACTCGGGCCGAGCCGGCAAAGGACTAAGCCAGGAGGAGAACTCGCTCAAGGTCAACATTGAGTCGGCACGCGAAATCGCTAAGCAGCTGCGGCTTCGGGACCTCGGCGGAATTATCGTGGTCGACTTCATCGATCTTCGTGATGATCGCAATCGCAAGAAAGTGTATGACGAGTTAAAGAAGGAGTTTAGAAAGGACCGCGCCGTGACGAAGATCCTGCCCATGAGTGACTTCGGCGTGGTTCAGATAACCCGGCAGAGACTTCGGCCGAGCGTCACGACGCAGGCGGATGCCCCGCAGGCTTTGGTGTCGAGTAACGGCACGGAGCCCGAGAAGGAGAAGGCCGTGCAGGTGGAGAAGGAAAGGCCGAGACAGGCGAGAGAACCGATCAGCGTCGCTCCCGAGAAGATGACCGACCAGATCGAAAAGCGAATCAAGCGCCTCAAGAAAGACGGGCGCAAGGGTCCTCTGATTCTCAGGGTACATCCGTTCACCGGAGCTTTCCTCACCAGAAACGTACCGAGCCTCGTCACACGCTGGTCGCTGAAGTTCAGGTTGCGACTCCGACTCGAAACGGATGAAGCAATAAGCCCGTCGCGATTTACATTCGTCGACGCGAAAACCGGCAAAGAGATAGTGCCGGAGCGCAATAAACAGAAGCAGCGTGGTTCATCGCGCCGCGGATCGGGACAGCGGGGAAAACAGAAGCAGCCCTCTGAAAAGTCCTAACTGAATGTTGTGGCCTGGGGACGAGCATGAAGACTGATCAGATCCTTCGAGAATTGGAGGATGTCGCGCGGCAGCTTGGTGTGGAAGTCAGAACGGAGCGCGGTCGATTTCGCGGCGGCCTGTGCTGGATCGACGATGAACAAGTGATCGTTCTCAACAAACGACAACCGCTCGAATCACGCCTCGCTATTCTTGCCGAGAGCCTGAAGGCGCTTCCCGTCGACCGAGTCTACATCCGTCCGGCTGTCCGGGAGATTCTGGAGTCCTCCTGGGATAGCCGATCCGACCCGGAAGTCGACCCCACAGAGGATGCATAGCCGGACGAGATGAGAGTTACACTTCTCGGAACCGGCACCTCCACCGGTATTCCAGTGATCGGCTGTACGTGCAGAGTCTGCACCTCGTCGGATCTCAGGGATCGACGGTTGAGATGCTCCGCGTTCGTGGAGACCGATGGTGTTAACCTGGTCATCGATACGGGTCCCGACTTTCGACAGCAGGCCCTGGCGAACGACATCAAGCGGGTCGACGCGGTCCTGTTCACGCACCATCACTTCGATCATGTCGTAGGTCTCGACGACTTGCGGCCCTTCTGCTTCGATACCGATGAACCGATCGCCTGCTACGCGCGAGAAAATACGGCCGCCGTACTCGACCGGATGTTTCCCTATATCTTCCGCGACGGCTCCTACCCGGGTGTTCCCAATCTCGAATTGCGCACCGTCGCCGAACCGTTCTTCGTGCACAGCCGATACGACCCTGAACGTGTTGTCGAGGTAGTGCCTATCCCCGTGGACCACGGCGACATGCCGATGTATGGATATCGCATCGGAAGATTTGCATACCTAACAGACACGAACCATATCCCGGACGAAAGCCTCGAGCGCCTTGGGGGACTCGACGTCCTCGTGCTCGACGCGCTGCGCGACCGACCGCACCCAACACACTACACGATCGACGAGGCCGTTGAGATGGCGTCAAGGATTGGTGCGGCCGAGACGTGGCTCGTCCACATGACGCATAGCGTTCTTCACGAGGAGACAGACGCGCGTCTGCCTGAAGGCGTGCACCTCGCCTACGATTCGTTGAAACTAGACGTAGCATCACCGTCTTAGCTACGGGTATCGTCTTTTCATAACTTCTCGTAGCATCCCTCTTCGCTATCCATCCGGCACCCCATGAAGATCGCCGTCATCAACGGCCCCAACCTGAACCTGCTCGGACGGCGCGAGCCCAGCGTTTACGGGTCCACAACGCTCGACGACCTGTCGGAGGCTCTGCGCAATGAGTTTGCAGACGTTGTACTCTCGTTTTTTCAGAGTAACGTGGAGGGTGAGCTCATCAACGAGCTGCAGCGGGCAGATCGAGACGGCGCTGACGGAATCGTCTTCAACCCCGGAGGCTACACGCATACGTCGGTGGCCCTTCGCGACGCCGTTGCAGCTATTTCCGTGCCGGTCGTGGAGGTACACATCTCAAATGTGGCCGCTCGTGAGAAATTTCGGCATGTGTCCCTGATCGCGCCCGAGTGTGCCGGTCAGATTGCCGGTTTCGGGACGGAAGGCTACGCGCTTGCCGTGAAGGCACTGCTCCGCCGGGCGTCCTGACGACCCCACAGTTCGCGGGGCATTTGCCTACAGCGAACAGCCACCTTGAACCCACGGCCTTACAGTTGCTTCTCCTCTCTCGTGCTGTGCGCGAATTCCCTCAATAAGAGTTCGTGACCCCAGGCATCGCCGGCGAACGAGATGGGAATAGCAAGATCCAAAGTGGCGCAGAATACCGACGCGCTGATGCTAGGCGAAGGCTCGAGAGTCGCCGTGATCGGAGGAGGTCCCGCTGGCTCGTTGTTCTCGTATTTTCTCCTCAAAATGATGGGAATGTCCGGGACAAGCGTCGCGGTCGACCTTTATGAACCTCGTTTCTTCACCCATCGCGGGCCCGCGGGATGTAACCACTGCGGCGGTATTATTTCAGAGTCGCTCGTCCAACTCCTCGCTACCGAAGGCATTAACATCCCTGTGGAGGTCGTCCAGAGGGGAATTGACTCCTACATGCTGCACATGGACGTCGGCAGTGTCCGAATCGAGACTCCCATTCAGGAGAAGCGAATTGCGGCCGTATATCGCGGTAACGGTCCCCGTGAATCCGAAGAAACCGATTTCATCGGCTTTGACCGGTACCTGCAAGAACTCGCCATAGAGAATGGCGCCATGGTCGTTCGGAAGCTGGTCACGTCGCTCGATTGGGAGGCGGGTCGGCCGGTGGTGATCTGCGGAGACGAAAGAAGCAAACCATATGACTTGGCCGTGGTCGCGTCCGGAGTCAACTCTAATTTGACGAGGATGCTGGCAACCAACGGACATGGTTACGCTGCACCGGACGTCACGTCCACATTTATTCGCGAGTTTCACCTCGGCCACGAGAACATATCTCGGCACCTGGGGACCTCGATGCACGTCTTCCTTCTTGACATTCCAAGACTCGAGTTCGCCGCTCTGATACCCAAAGGAGACTACGTCACGGTGTGTCTCCTTGGTAAGGACATCGACGACCAACTGGTCAACGAGTTCTTTGATACTCCCGAAGTGCGCCAGTGCTTTCCGCCGGAAGCAGAAGCGAGGGCCGCCTGCCATTGCTTCCCGAGAATTAACATTTCCGGCGGATTCAGGCCTTTTGCCGACCGTCTTCTTTTCATCGGTGACGCGGGATTCACGCGCTTGTACAAGGATGGAATTGGAGCGGCTTACCGGACGGCGAAGGCGGCCGCGGGATCGGCAGCCTTTCATGGCGTGTCCGCAACTGCTTTCCGAAAGCACTTCTGGCCCGAATGCAGGTCGATACGCCGTGATAATGCGATCGGGAAGTTGATCTTTACGGTCAGCCATCTGCTGCAAAGAAGTCGGTTCTCGCGACGCGCGATCCTGCGAATGACACGACGCGAACAGCAAGCCGCTAACGTTGATCGTCCCATGAGTGAGACCCTGTGGGATATATTTACCGGTAGTTCTCCCTACCGCGATATTCTGCGGCGCACGCTCGATCTCGGCTTCGCAGCAAACCTTGTGAGGCATCTGATCGGAAGCGGGCGAAACGACCTGAGGTCCGAGCGCCCGGATGAAACGCGACAATCGAATTACAGCCACGCGGAAGGTGTGCAATGAAACACAGAAACCTCGGCAAGTCTTACCGTGATGGAGAGATCCTTTTTCAAGAGGGTGACGTCGGCAACTGCATGTTTGTGATTCAAGAGGGTCACCTCGAGGTGATCAAGACCGTAGATGGTCAAGATGTGATTGTCGATGTTATGCAAAAGGGAGAGGTCTTTGGCGAAATGTCAATTATTGAGAGGCAGGCGCGTTCGGCAACTGTGCGCGCGCGCGGCGAGGCACGCGTACTGACCATCGACAGCAAGACATTTTTGAAGCGTATCCAGCAAGACCCCTCAATCGCCTTCAACATGCTGAAGACCATGTCCATGCGAATTCGGAAGCTGGACACGGAGCTGGCGACGATCAAAGGTGACCGGACTGAAATTCTGATCTGATTCCATCAAGCGATTGAGAAATACGTGCAACGACTAGAGGACATCCTGATCTACCCGGAGCAGATGGCAAAGACGCCTCCGTGCCGAGCCAATTGCCCCGCAGGAACTGACGTTCGGGGATGGATCACTCTGATAGCACAGCGCGATGAACTTGGCCTGACCCTTGAAGATGCATGCCATCAAGCATTTGATATCATCGCCGACCGTAATCCATTCCCGGCAACCATGGGCAGGGTATGCCCTCATCCGTGCGAATCGTCATGCAATCGCAGCGGCAAGGATGGAGCCGTCGCGGTCAACGCACTCGAACGGTACCTGGGAGATTGGGCGCTGCGCAGGCGACGGCCACTTCCCATCATCGACACGGAACCGAAGGCGGAGTCAATAGGCGTGATCGGATCCGGTCCCGCCGGCCTGTCGTTCGCCTATCAGATGGCTCGGCGCGGTTACAGCGTGACGGTGTACGAGAAGAGCCTCCATGCAGGCGGAATGCTTCGCTACGGTATTCCGGATTTCCGGCTCCCGAGTCATGTCCTCGACGGCGAGATAGACCGGATTGCTGACATGGGAGTCCAATTCGTATTTGACATGCCCGTGGGGTCCGGGATCTCGATAGAGGAAATGCGCTCAAGGCATGAAGTGCTCTTCGTCGGCATCGGAGCCCAGGCGGGACGTGCTCTAGGCATACCCGGAGAGGTTGGCCCTGGAGTCTGGAACGGAACAGCATTTTTGGCACGCGTCAACAGCCTCAAAAAGGACCGGGATCTGGACACCGCCGACGTTCGAAGCGCGATCTCCATCGGACCTCGAACGGCCGTCATTGGCGGCGGCAACACGGCCATCGACGCAGCTCGGACAGCCGCAAGACTGGGATCCGAGGTCACCATTTTCTATCGACGGACGCGGGCCGAAATGCCCGCCATCGAGATGGAGGTGCAGGAGGCGGAGGCAGACGGCGTCGCTCTTGAGTTGCTTGCGACACCATTCCGCATCGAAAGGGCGGACGGCCGCGTCCAGGCTATATGGCTTCAGCGCATGCAGCTAGGCCCACCCGATGAATCTGGCCGTCCACGACCTGTCGAAGTTCCCGGCGATACGTTCCGGGTCGAGGTCGACTCTATCATCACCGCTGTATCCCAGACGCCGGAGTGGAGTCAACTTTCGTCGCTGCGCCCCGACGGCCCCTGGGCGGACGTTGGGGACAATGGAGCGGAATGCGAAGGACCCGCCGTCTGGTACGGCGGTGACGCAACGGGACTGGGGATAGCGAGCACGGCGATCGCTCATGGACGGCGCGCGGCAGAGTCGGCCCACGCGCGCCTTCAGGGCCTTCCCCCACCGCCCGCAACGGAAGCGCCTCCCTTAAGCGATCAACAGATCCGATACGACCACTATCCTGACGCACCTCGGCTCCGCGAAGTGGACGCGTCCACCAACGGATCGGGCGAACGGCGCAAGGTCTCCAAGGCAGAATTCCTTCACGAAGTCGAAAGATGTCTGTCGTGTGGCTCGTGCATGGGGTGCGGCAAGTGCTTTATGTACTGCAACGCGGGATGCTACTCGAAGCTCGAGATCACTGGTCCCGGTGAGTATTTCGAGCTATCGCTGGATGCCTGCGAGGGCTGCGGCAAGTGCGTCGAGCTATGTCCGTGTGTCTTCGTCAGCTCAGCCGGTATCACTGTCTTGAGCTAAGCAAGCTGCGGACGAGGAGAATCTGCGGTCAAGGCTTCTAACGATTCCAGGTAGTAAATTGCTGGTCGCCTTGCCGGGCTGAGAACCTCCGCCAGCGTCGCATCCCATACCACAAAGTGGCAACAAGCTGTCGTCACACGTACGCCTGCCAAGCCCACATGACAGCGAGTAATCGACTTCTGCCGGCGTCCCATCAGCCCCTAGATAGATGACACTGGCCTCGAGGATCACCAAGCTCGCTTCGGAGACGGCGGTGTACGGCGTCTCCTCGGTTGTCGGCCGCCTGATCACGTTCCTGCTCGTACCGTTCTACACGCAGTTCTTCGCACCAGACGTGTACGGTGTCGTTATTCTGCTGTACACCGCGTTCGTCTTTCTGAACATCCTGTACACGTACGGGATGGAGTCGGCGTACCTGAAGTACGCCTCGGGGTCGGAAGGGCGACAACAAAAGGACGAGGTGTTCAGCGTAGCGACCTGGTCGCTGCTAGCCACTTCTGTCTCGATATCGGCGATCATCCTGCTGCTTCGCGGCCCGATGCTCGAGGTCATTGGCGTCGAAGTTCGATGGACACACTTGTTGTACTACGCCGTGGCAATCCTGACACTCGACACACTGGCGGTCGTGCCGTTCGCGGAGCTCCGTCTTGCCAACCGGCCAGTCACGTTTGCGGGCATCAAGATCGCCAACATCCTAACAAACGTAGGGCTCAATGTATTTCTGATTGTGGGTCTTCGGTGGGGTATTGAGTCGATATTCATCGCGAACGTTGCATCGTCGGCACTATCGCTGGTGTTGCTGGTACCGCTGTTCTTCAGAAACCTGCGCATGCGATTCAACTCCGCCTTCTGGGGCGAGATGATGCGTTTCGGGTTGCCTTTCCTGCCGGGTGGTCTGGGCTATGCGCTGACAGACAGGGTCAACCTGTTCTTTCTCGCGCAGATGGATCGCGACAATGTCATTCGACTCTACGGCGACAATCTCGACCTATCCGCACTGGCGATGCGGGCGCAGGAGGCCGCCGCAGCCGTCAGTGGGGCGGCCGGCGACGCGACATCCGAAGCGGTATTCGGTCAGTACGTAGCCGGCGTGTTTGGTACCGTCTGGAAGCTCGGCATTTTCATGATGCTGCTGGTCCAGATGTTTCGGTTCGCGTGGCAGCCGTTCTTTCTGCAGCACGCGAACGATGAGGACGCGAAGCCGCTGTTCAGCAGGGTGTTTACCCTGTTCACGGCGGTCTCGCTCTTTGTGCTTCTCGCGGTGTCATACTTCGCCGAGGAGCTCGTTGCCATTCCACTCCCCGGCGGCCGGACGCTCATCGAGCGGTCATACTGGCTCGGCCTGTCTATCGTACCGATTGCACTGTTGGCTTACTTCTTTCAGGGATGGTATTACAACTTCTCCGCCGGCGCGTACATCCGCAAGAAGACGATATACTTCATTCATTGCACGCTGGCGGGTGGCTTCGTTGCCGTAGTGCTCAACGCACTTTTCGTTCCGGCGTACGGAATGCTTGCAGCCGCGTGGGCGACTGCGGCTGCCTACGCCGTTATGGCACTCATGCTCGGCGCGATCATGTACCGCTTCT
>JBFIPX010000062.1:0-15617 GCA_041609895.1 Rhodothermales bacterium | reverse complement strand
CTCGAACACCAGGCTGGCTCAGACTACACCGGCTGGTATCGCGTGGAACGCTTTGACGATCCCACCACTTCTGAGAACGAGTTTTCCTATCGCGGCTGGGCGGGCGTACGGACCCTGCCCGAACTCAGCAAGACCGGCGTTCCGGATGACTATGACGGCGGTCCGGTCGATGGTAATTTGAATGATGGCGCCAAGGATCACATTCTGGCCGTCACGCGCCGGTGGATGGACCCTGACGGCGATGGTGATCCTTCAGACGGCGTCGACGGCTTTCGACTCGATGTCGCCGAAAAGATCCCGCTTGGCTTCTGGCGTGACTATAGGCGGTTCGTCAAGTCGATAAACCCAGACGCGTATCTGGTGGGTGAGATATGGTGGGAACAGTGGCCGGACCGCATGATGGACCCCAAGCCCTACCTGGGAGACATATTCGACGCCGTGATGAACTATCGATGGTACATGCCAACGCGAAGCTTCCTTGCTGCTGCGCAGCCGCCCTTGTCGGCGAGTGAGTACGTCGCACATCTTGATTCTGTGGAGTCGGGGATACGGCCCGCTCATCTGCGGGCCATGATGAACGTTGCTGCGACGCACGACTCGCCGCGTCTGTCGACGTCCCTCTACAATCCTGGCCGGTACAAGTACGGCGTGGGAGCGCGCGACAACCCCGACTACAAGGTCGAGCGACCTGACGATCGAACCCGCAGTATTCAGCGCATGCTTCTCGTCCAGCAGTTCACTTACTATGGTGCACCTCATATCTGGTATGGTGACGAAGTAGGCATGTGGGGTGCCGACGATCCGGACAATCGAAAGCCGATGGTCTGGGCAGATCTCGAGTACGACCCGGAAGATGAGCTGCATCATGGGGGGAAGAGGTCAGCCGATCCGGTACATCCGGATTCTACCTTGCATTCATTCTACAAGAGAATCGGTGAGATGCGATCAACCCGCGCGAAGCTCTTCGTAGAAGGGTCGATCCGATATGTGCTCGCTGATGACGAAAGGGGGCTACTCGGTTACGAGCGGGCACTGGGAGACGATCTGGTCCTCGTCTATTTCAACCGTTCCGATCAATTACATGAGATCGAACTGCCGGCGGCCGCACTGCAAGTTGTCGTGGCCTCCGAGCCCCTCGATCACCGCGAGGATGATGGTCGGCTGGTGCTGCCCGCCAGATCGGCGGTAGTGTTGGCGAAGAGATAGATGCGGGCGGTTTGAGGTATGAAAACGCTTTCACGATCTGAGCTATATCGGCGCGTTTTCGTCCGGACTCCTTGACCGTTGCCAAAGCCTCTTGAGGCCCCTGAATTAGGGTTGATCGGCAGATATTGGTTTTAGTATCTTGCCCGATCGAGCGGTTGTAAGCGCTTTCGCAAACCCTTCACCTCGAGACGAGGGCCTTCGCAAATTGGGCGTAACCATCTACGACATCGCCGAAAAAGCCAGCGTCTCGATTGCGACCGTATCGCGAGTCCTCAACAAGAACCCCCGCGTGTCTCCTGAAACCCGGGCCCGCGTTCTGAAGGTGGCAGACGATCTGGGCTACGAGCCGCACCCGTCCGCGCAAAGTCTGGCGCGCCGCAAGTCGAGCCTCGTGTCGGCAGTGATCCCGATGGTGACCAACTACTTCTTTATGGAGGTGCTTCGCGGTCTGCAGGCAAGGCTTGCGCAGACCGAGTATGACCTGCTGGTCTATTCGGCGCGCACGATGGAAGAGGTCGGGACGCAGCTAGAGCGTGCTCTTCACCGCGGACGCTCCGCGGGCGTATTGCTCTTTTCGTCACCGATTCGTCCACCGCAGCTCGCTCGAGTGCGAAGGTCGGGACAGCCGACCGTCCTCGTGGACTGCTTCCATTCGGAGTTCGACTCTGTTTCGATCGACAACGAGCAAGGAGGGTACCTCGCGGCACGACATTTGATTGATCAAGGTCGAGAGCGCATTGCCATTATCATGGCGAATCCAGGCTCGGTGCCGGCAGCGGATCGCCTTAAAGGATACCGCCGGGCTTTGGAGGAATCAGGAATGGATCCGGTCGACGCGCACATTGTGGCGAGTCACGACGAGGAGACGCACGGATACACGGAGTCGCACGGCCGCGAAGCGATGGAACAGCTGCTTGCACGCGACCCGGTGCCGGATGCGGTTTTCGCCACTTCCGACTTGCAGGCGCTTGGCGCTTTTTCGGCTATCCGTGATGCCGGACTCACGGTGCCCAGTGATGTGAGCATCGTGGGCTTCGACGACATTCGGCTGAGCGAGCACCTGGGGTTATCAACGCTGCGCCAGCCGATGTACGACCTGGGACGGCTTGCAACCGAGAAGCTGCTGACGCGCATCGCGGAGCCCGATCGTCTGCCTACACATACCGTTCTTTCACCGCACCTCGTCAAGCGAGGGTCGAGTGTTATCGAACTTGCAGGCCATTTGGGTTCTGCGCGCTCACGCTCAAGCGCCGTTGCCTACTGACGTGCACAAACTGGTCATCATAGCAGTTTGCCTTGCCGGTGCGATTACCATCGCGTGGCTTACGGGACTCGTGCCCGGCGGTCCGACGGAAGCCACAGTTGCCATCATCGAAGGAGATGCAGTGTCTGTCGATGACTTTCGTCGCGAGTACACCGAATACCTTCTCGAATCCGGGCTGCCGGACAACGCCAAACGACGTAGCGACTTTCTGCAGCGACTCGTGTCCGTCGAGCTCCTCATCAAAGATCAGGTGGACAACGGGGCAGAAGAGAGTGAAGCCTATGATTATGCTTCCGAACGCGCAAGGCGTAAGCTGTTGATCGAGGGTTATCTGGCCACGCACGTGTTCGACGAACTCCGAGTCGACGATACGGACCTCCAGGACATGTACGTCAGGATCAACACCACGCTGAAGGCGAGTCATCTCTATGCTCCGACGCTCCAGCAGGCTGAGATTCTGAGCGAGAGACTGCGGCAGGGAGAAGCCTTCGAGGATCTCGCCCGCGAGACCTTTGAGTCGCAGGAACTCAGAGACAACGGAGGGTCAGTGGGCTACTTCGGGTTCGACGAGATGGATCCCGCGTTTGAGGACGCGGCGTACGATTTGGAACCCGGCGAGATTTCGCAGCCTGTCCGAACCGAAACCGGTTACTCGATCATTCGGCTCGATGATCGTCTCGTAAAGCCCATCCTTACCGAGTCCGAGTTTGCCGTGCGCAAGAAGAACTTGTACCGGTACGTGACAGTTCGCAAGCGCCGCCAGGCAAAAGACGCCTTCTACAACAGCCTCCTTGACGAGATCGATCTTTCGATAGACCCGGACGTTTTCGAGCGACTCTACCGGGGACTTTCTGGCGGCCTTGTTGGCATCTCCGAATCGCCCGATGGCATGGAGATGTCTGAGGTGATCGCTGAGTTTGGCGGGCGGTCGCTGACCGTCTCTGAGTTTTTCGACGAGGCTCTTTTTACAAGTCTGGAACAGCGCGAGGCCGTGCGCTCGCCCGAAGCCCTGCAAGCGTTCACGGAGGGAATCGTGATGCGGCTAGCGATAATGAATCGCGCCGTCGAAGCGGGAGTCGACGACCTGACTGAGTTCCACGAGTCGTATCGAGAGGAGATGGACGGCTGGCTGTACGAGGCCGCATGGAAGTCACTAGAATCGGAGCTCGCGATCGATGAGGATACGCTGCGCGCCTTCTTCGACTCACGCCGCAACGACTTTGAGCAGCCGGAATCCGTTCATGTGACCGAGATCCTCGTGAACAGTATGGAAGAGGCGGTGACCCTGCGGCCCACATTGAACTCCTCCAATTTCGGCAGGTTGGCGGCCCGGCACTCGGTTCGACCGGGCGCCGACGAAAACCACGGCGAACTCGGCTTCGTGGGTCGCGACCAGCTTGGCGTCCTGGCGGCAACGATATTTGACGCCTCTACCGGCGAGATACTCGGGCCCATCGAGGTGGCGGGCAAGTACGTACTAATCCTGGTGGGTGAGAAGAGGCCCAAACGAGCGGCTACATTTGCGGAGTCGCGGCAGCGCGTGTACGATATCCTCAAACTGTCAGAACTGAGGGAGCGAGTACGGCAGCGGACAAAGGAGCTCCGCACCGTTTACGAGGTGGAAACTTTTGACGAGGTGCTGACCGACCTGGAGCTCGGTGAGCAGGCATCCTGAACGATCATGATTGGACGAAAAGCTTTGTTCGCGCTGCTGCTCGGCGTTACCGCGTCGACGGCTTCATTCGCACAAACGGGCAAGATTGTCGGAACGGTTACCGACGCCGCGACCGGCGACCGGCTTCCGGGTGTCAACGTTCTCATCGAAGGCACGATGCAGGGGACGGCCACTGACCTCGATGGTCAGTTCGTTATCATCGGAGTTCGGCCAGGCATCTACACGGTTGCGGCCTCGTTCATTGGCTTCACGACCCAGCGTAAAGAGGGCGTTCAGGTTAACGTCGACCTAACCACAACTGTCGACTTCGCGCTCGGTGAGCAGGTGATTGAAGGAGAGGAGATCGTCGTAACAGCGGAAGCGGTTACAGTCAAGAAGGACCTGACCAGTTCCGAGGCACGGGTCACGGCTGACCAAATCGACAAGCTCCCCGTTACCGAGCTCGGACAGATACTTGAAGTGCAGGCGGGGATCACGAATCGGGACGGCATACATATCCGTGGCGGTCGCAGCAGCGAGGTCGTATACATGGTCGATGGTGTGCCGGTCACCGACGTGTACGACGGTTCGGCTGCGATCCAGATTGAGAACCAGGGTATTCAGGAGCTGCAGGTCGTTTCCGGGACCTTCAATGCCGAGTACGGCAATGCGATGTCAGGTGTGATCAACGTGGTTACCAAGGAGGGTCGCGGTGATCGGTTCGGTGGATCGGCTCGCGTGTATACGGGCAGCTATGCAGTGACTGGCGATGGTGGCAAGGAGTCGCTCCGTGGCACGGATGTGGATGAGTTCAGCAGCGCCGGCATCCAGTTTCGCGACGTGGACCCTTACTCGTACTTGCCGTTCGAACCAACCCAGTACTACAGCGCCAATGTGTCGCTCGAGGGTCCCATCCTGTCGGATCGCGTGACTCTTTTTGCACTGGGTCGCTACTTCAACAACGACGGGTGGCTCTACGGCGCTCGGCTCTTCAATCTCGACGGCACGCTCGGCGACAGTTCGCTGGTGGCGATGAATAATTTCGAGAAGCTCAGCTGGCAGGGAAATCTCAGGGCCCGTGTCTCAAGCAAGATCATCTTGAACCTCATAGCGCTTGGATCGATTTCTGAAGGTGCCTCCGGCGATTTCGGTCGGCGATGGGCGCCGGACGGTCGACAGCGATTCGAGGACGACGGATACGACCTGAAACTGAGACTAACACATCTTCTCAGCAATACGACCTTCTACACGTTGAACGTCGCCACTTTCTTTAAGGAGTCGACCTCACGCCTGTTCGAGGATTTCGATGACCCGCGTTATAACGACTTCAACATCAACCCGCCGGACACGGTCACGACCGGAGCGAATCGATTCTTGCGAGGGGGGTCAGATCTTTTTCGCTTCAATCGGTCGACGCGATCATACCTGTTCAAGGCCGATATATCGACCCAGCAGGGCAATCATCACTTGATCAAGGCAGGGGGACAGCTGCAGCTCGATGAACTGCGGCTCACATCCTTTGGACTGATACCGGCCGTAGACGAGCAAGGTAACCCGACGCAGGGCGCGGACTTCGTACCGGCGATCCCGGAACCGTCTTCCTCGTCCTTTACTTCTTTCGAGGACGTAAAGCCGATCACGTTCAGCGCATACGTTCAGGACAAGATCGAGTACGAGAACTTCATCGTGAATGCGGGTGTCCGTTTTGACTACTTCGATTCGCGGGCGCAGGTACCTGCGGATCCCAGCGACCCGAATATTTTCAACCCGCTCAAGAAGGAGAATCGATTCCGCGACGAAAACGGAAATGGATTCATCGACGCCTCAGAGGAGCGTTCCGACAATCAACTGACCATCGAGGATCGCGAAGCCTACTGGTGGACGGAGCCGGATGCCAAGTACACGGTATCGCCGCGCCTCGGAGTAGCCTATCCGATCACCGAGCAGGGCGTAATTCATTTCTCCTTCGGGCTCTTCTTCCAGATTCCGACGCTGAATAATCTGTTCGACAATTTCGGGTACAAGGTGGCGAGTACATCCGGAAGCTATGGTCCCTTCGGCAACCCCGACCTCGAGCCCCAGAAGACCACCATGTACGAGATCGGATTCAAGCAGGGGTTTGGCGCCTATGTTGTCGACGTTACCGGTTACTACCGCGACGTTCGCAATTGGGTGTCGACGTCGCCGCTCATTTTGACGGCGCAGCCGGGCGTCGCCTACTCGGTATACACCAACCGCGACTACGCAAATACGCGCGGCGTTACCCTGAGCTTCAACCGACGCTTCCTGAGCAACTGGGGATTCGATGCGAGCTACACCTTCCAGGTCGTGGAAGGGTCGAACTCGAATCCGGCCGACTTCTTCTTCGCATTACGGGGCAACAGCCAGCCGAAATTGGCGCTTCTGCCGCTCAACTGGGACCAACGGCACAAGGTGGCCGGCGCGTTCTACCTGGGAGGCTCGGACTGGGGAGCGTCGACGCGTTTCAGAGCGGAGTCCGGATTTCCGTATACGCCATCGTTCCCGGAGGCGGCGATCGTGGGTAACGATGTTCAGCCCGAGTTTGCCGAGAACTCGCGAAGGATTCCGGGTACGTGGGAGGTAGATCTCAGCGCGCATAAAGACTTCGACCTAGGACCGATTCAGCCTCGTGTGTTCGTCGAGGTGTTCAACGTCTTCGATCGTCGCAACGTCCAGAACGTGTTCTCCGACACCGGAGAGCCGGACGTAACGCTGACGCAGTTTCAGACCGGTTCGTTCGATCCGGGCTACTTCGTGAGACCGGATTTCTATCGGGAGCCTCGACGGATCCAGCTGGGTCTGCAGTTCAACTTCTAGCGCAGGGCGTTCCGTGAGACGACAGCAAATGCAACTGAGATACATGAGAGCGGAAGCCACATTTCTGGCATCAACCGTGATTGCCACGGTTCTCCTTCTTGCGCCTGCCGGTGTGGCAGCGCAAGGTGTGATTGACAGAAATCACGTTCCGAGCACGGAGCGGACCGATCAGTTCGAGCGCCGACGCGACAACATTGACGGCAACAACATCCGCGCGACCATCACGAACTGGGCGCAGACCGCGCAGTCGGGGGACCCAGCGGATTTCTGGTACGAGTGGCCCAAGAACACCAACCGGTTGTACATCGCGCTGACGCAGCTCTGGGTAGGTGCACGGGTTGCGGACCAGAATGGAGACTCGCTGTGGGTGGTGGACGTCGCGGATTTCCGTAGCAAGCCGGGAGAGGAAAACATCTCTTGGACCTTTGAGCCGATCAAGGGTTATGTCAACCCGAATCGTGACCAGGGTGGCGGATCGGACGGCATCGCGCAGTCGGACGAGCCCAACTCGTGGCCACCCTTCTGGCCGGACAAACTCGACGACGCCGACGACCCCGGCTGGTCGGGCTCGTGGAACGGATTCTTCGGCAAGGACATATTCAACGCGGATCAGGAGTTCTTCTTCAAAGTCGGAGACGATCAGTACGATCGATACCCGACCTACTTTCCAGACTCGACGGACCTGTCCCGGAAGGGTCTCGGCATCGTCGCTGACATTCGCATGCTTGCGTGGAGCCAAATCCTGATCGACGACGCTGTATTCATGATCCATGGCGTCAAGAACGACGGCTCGGAGGACATCGGGCAGGCCGCGTTCACGATGTGGCTGGCTGACTTTGTCGGCGGTGATGGCCAGGACGACATCCCTTTCTTTGACCTCGAGGAAGACGTTGCCTTCATGACCGATGCGGATGGCGTCGGCACCGAGCCGTTCGGTTCCGACCCGGTAGGCGAAGCCGTCTTCGCTTTCCTCGAGACGCCCGGCAACGCCACCGACCGCATCGACAATGATGGAGACGGCTCAACGGTGGAATGCGAACCTCTCATCGGTGAATGCAACAGCCCCGTGGTGCCCGAGTCGTTCCTGATAGGCGAGAACCAGCGCAACGGTAGAGACGACAATGCCAACGGCCTGATCGACGAGAACACCACCCATGTCCCCTTCACCGGCGAGCAGGGATCGAACATCGGCGTCGGTTACGCGGACTTCATTGACAATGATGGTGATGGAGAGTCAGGCGGACCGACAGTAACCGAGTCCATGGTGGGTCAAGCGGGCTCAGACGTCTGGAATCGATGGCCCCCCAATCCAGGCAGTGATGCGGTCAGCCAGGGCCCGTTCGGGCGGCCGATCGTTCACCTCGTTGGTGTAGGAGAGGAGGATATTGGACGCGGCTACCGCGACAACATCGACAACGACGATTCGCACGTCACGCCGACCGATGCCTTTCCGCTCCTGTCGGAGCCGGGTTCCCCCGTCGTTACCCAGGCGATGGTCGATGAGGCGGCGGGCGACGCCTTCCGTAGATACCGGGTCCCCGGAACGACGATCATCCTTTACGATCTCGGCTCGGAGGATCTCGGCAAGGCTTACGCTGACGGCATCGACAACGACGGCGACGGGGCCGTGGACGAGGGGATCGACGAGGGCATCGACGAGATGATCGATGAAAGTCGGTCCGACGGTATCGACAACGACGGCGACTGGAACGCACTGCAGCATGACACAGGGCTGGACGGCGTACCGTTCAACGGTGATCCGGGTGATTCCGACGGCGTGCCTACTACTGGAGCAGGTACTGACTTTCCGGGCGAACGTAACATCGACGTGACGGACATTTCCGAGTCCGACCAGATCGGCATCACGAACGTCCAGATTATTCCGGCCGGCACGTTGAACCTCGGGACGCAGGCGGATCGCCGGCTCTACTTCACGTACATGGTTCCGGGAGACTTCGACGTGGAACCCCCGCCGCCGGGCGAGAGCGACCTCGTCATCTCCAGTGGGCTCTTCCCGTTGAAGGCGGGTCAGACCGAACGGATCTCGCTGTCGATCCAGATCGGCCAGACCCGCGAGGAGGTTCTCGATACGCGGGACAAATCCCTCCAGGCGTACCTTGAGGACTATCAGTTCGCGCAGGCGCCGATTACGCCTGAGGTGTCCGTTGTTCCGGGTGACGAGCGCGTCACGCTATACTGGGACTCCGACTCCGAGGAGTCGTTCGACCAGTTCCTGGCCGGTCTCGGCAGAAACCCGAACGACTTCGAAGGCTATCGAATCTACCGCGCTACGGACCCGGCCTTCCTCGACCCACGCATTATCACCGATGGCTTCGGCAACCTGCTTTTCCGTAAGCCGATCGCGCAGTTCGATCGCATCGACGGGTTCGAAGGATTTCACCCGGTAGACGTGAACGGCGTCAAGTTTTATCTGGGTAACAACAGGCAGGATCCGGGAGAGGACGCTAGCGGACTCACGCATGTCTGGGTCGATTCGACGGTCACGAACGGTATCCGGTACTTCTACGCTGTCACCGCCTACGACTATGGATCAGCGATCGACAACATCCCGCCGACGGAGACACCGATTCGCATTCGTCGCCTCCCGAACGGCGATATCGAGACCGGCCCGAACGTCGTGGAGGTGACCCCGACCGCGCCCGTTGCTGGCTTTGTCGGCGGTGACCTCAAAGACCTGACGCGCATTTCCGGCACAACCAGCAGTCAGATTCTTTACGAGGTAGTCGATCCGCGGGCACTCCCTGACGATCACGTCTATCGGATCACATTTGAGGACACCTTGCGCCTCGGCACGCGAACGACTCCGGATACGCTGACAACCAAGAACTTCTCGCTGATCGACGTGACCGTCGGTGACACATTGCTGAATCGGTCCAGGGCATATCGCCCGGAGGTCGAGTTTCCCGTTTTTGACGACTTCGGGAAACCACTTGGATTCAAGCTTTTTTTCCGCCCAGAGCCCTTCATCGTTGTGAATAGGACGGACACGGGGTGGAACTCGGAGGAAGTTTACCCGATTTCGCTTGAACCGTACATCGCGGCCGGCTTCATCAAGGGCCTGCGCAACCCGGCAGATTACCGTGTCAAAGTTGTCGGGCCCGGGGAAGGTCAATCCATCGAACTCGAGGTCCGCCGCAGGCTCACCCTGCCGTCGCGCCCAACGAACATCCAGGTCTTCCAGGTCGACCCGAACGGGAACGAGACTCCGGTTGACTACGCGTTTTGGGATCTGAGTGGCGACGACTTTATCTCCGCGACTTCAACCGAACCGGCCTCGTTTTCCGCGAGCCCGGTCGACGGCGAGAGCGATCTTATCATCCTGTACGAACCGCAGGTTGGGTCCACCACGGGCAACCCTGTTGTGACGTGGAAGATCGGCCTCAACTTCACAGTGGCGAACCGTCGAGATCCGCAGCAAGGCGAGGTGGCGGACATCGTCACCAAGAAGCCATTCCTGTCCAGTGATTCGTTTGAGTTCACGACGGCGCAGCCGTCTGTCGATGCGTCGAATCCCGACTCGCTGCTGGACATGATTCGCGTCGTGCCGAATCCTTATGTCGTCACCAACAGGTTTGAATCACTGAATCCGTTTAGCACGGGTCGTGGACCGCGCGTGATCAAGTTTACGCACCTGCCGCCTGAAGCGACGGTGCGGATCTTCACCGTCAGCGGCAAGCTGGTTCGGGTGCTTAGGCGAGACGAGGGCACAAACGAGGCGATGAGTGTCTCGGCGCTGATGAATGGCACCGTCGACTGGGATCTCCAAACGAACGACGATCTCACGGTCGCCTACGGTGTCTATTTGTATCACGTCGAGGCCCCCGGCATCGGCGAAAAGACAGGCACGTTTGCCATCATCAAGTAGAGAACTGCGATGCCTGACAGATCGACAAACAAGATGCGAAACATCGTTTCAGTTCTTACGGTCATAGCGGCGACCTTGGCCATCGGTATCCTCGATGCCGCGGCACAATTCGACGCGTCAACCCGAGAGGTGACCAAGCGGGGAACGACCGCCGCCGACTTCCTGTCGATTCCCGTTGGGGCTCGCGCTACGGGGATGGGTCACGCCATTTCGGCTTCGATCGCCGATCCTACGGCGATCTACTGGAATGTGGCCGGCCTCGCTGAGCTGCCGGGAGGAACGTTTACCGCCGACTACGCGCAGTGGCTGGCCGACATCGACTTCGCCTTTGTGGCGGTCGCTGTTCCGAGCAGCTTTGGTACCTTCGGAATCGGTGTGACGTCCATGTCCGTTCCGGAGATGGAGGTAACGACCGAGCTGGAGCAGGACGGTACAGGCGAACTCTTCGATGCGTCGTCGATGGCGATTGCCCTGTCCTACGCACGGGCCCTCACGGACAGGTTCTCGATCGGCGGATCCGTAAAGATGGTCAACGAACGAATCTGGAACTCGACCGCGAGCGGCGTCGCTTTTGATGTCGGAACGATGTTTACCACTCCTTTCAGTGGCATTCGCCTGGGCGCATCCATCTCCAACTTCGGATCCAAGCTGAAGATCGGCGGTGACGAATTGCTCGTCGTTGTCGACATTGATCCGAACGCGGAGGGTAACAACGAAAGTAACCGCGCGCTTCTAAAGACGGACGAGTTCGATATGCCGCTGTCGATGCGGATCGGTGTGGCAGGCGAGGTGTTCCAGACCGAGCAGTACCGGCTGACCGTGGCTGTAGACGCACTCAATCCGAACAATAGCGAGCAGTACGTTAACGTCGGCGCCGAACTGGGATTCCTCGGAGACCTTATCATGGTCCGGGGCGGATACAGCGAGCTCTTCCTGGACGACAACGTCCGGTCGCTCACGCTGGGCGCGGGACTACGGTACCGGTTCGCGCCGCTTGACTTCGCCTTCGACTATGCATATGAGAAGCAGGAATTCTTTACCGACGTCAATCGCTTTACGCTGTCGGTTCAATTTTGAAATTTGCCTCGCCGGTGAAACGGCGGGTTGAATAGATGCGCGAGTGATCGCGCGATCGCTCAAGAAAACAACACAACCAAAACAACCGCAGGAGCACTTACATGTTTAGATCTACCACTTCGTGGGGATGGCTCGGTGCTGCGCTCCTTGTCCTACTCGCGGCGATGCCGGTTCAGGCTCAGCGTCAGGTTACGCTGACCCTCAACATGGCGACATCGGGCGATACGACGAGGACGGACTCCTTCATTGAAGTCCGCGGCGCGGCAGACGGCGTTGAAGGGGTCTTCAACGACCAGGGGGACGTTATTGCGTGGAATGACACCAGTACGCTCGAGCCCGTCAATGTCGGAGGCGATTACTGGCAGATTCAGTTCGAATTGCCGGATACCACTGACCTCACATTCAAATTCTATTCTCAGCAGTCACAAGACATTCTTGGAGAAGGCTGGGAGGCGGATCCAAACCCGAACATTCCGGACGGAACCAGCGATACAACGTTAACAGTCCACTTCTATGAGTCGCAGCGCGAATATCGCGGCGTCTCTGGTGACCGAGGGCCCTATGACTGGCGTCCGTATGAATCCAAGGTCGATTCTATCGCCGTTTGGTACCGCGTGTACATGAACACGCCGGAGGGACAACTGGACGGATATGACCGCACGAATCCGAATCACCATGCCGCCGTGACAGGCGACGGAAGCGTGTTTGCCGGGTCACCGTTCGATTGGGGTAGCTCCAATGACGGCAAAGGTGTGGCGCTGATGCGGGAGTCGACCAACGATCAGGCGCCGGGCTACGACCTCTTCTCCGGTGTCGTGTATTATCCGTTGAGCGCAGCGGGTACGACGCAGCTCTACAAGTTCGTACTTGAGGATGAGAGCGGAATCGTCGGCTGGGAGGAGGGAGATCTGGTGGGCAATCGTGAATTCGTCGTACCGTCCCAAGACACGACACTCCAGTGGGTCTACTTCGGCAACCAGGCCCCCGATCCTAACGAGCCGGTGACGCAGAACGTGATCTTTGCGGTCGACCTGGCATCACTGGAGGACATCGGCATATTTCGAACGGCGCGCGGCGATACCTTGGAGGTGCGAGGAGGCTTTAACGGTTGGGGTTGCAGTGACCCGACTCTCTGTCTGATGGACAGGGTACCCGGCGAGACGCTATTCGAGGGCTTCTTCGGTCTTACCCTCCGACCCGGAACGGAGGTTGCCTACAAGTACTTCCTCAATTTCAACAATCCGGAGTTCATTACGGAGTTTGGCTTTGAGCCGCCACCGGGTTGGGAGGAAGGTCATCGAACCGGTGTCGATCGGCTGTTCACGTTCGAGGGGAATCCGAATAACGACCAGGACCTCGGATTGTCGTTCTTCAACGACATCACGGACCTGAACGTCATTCCGGAAGGCACATCGATAACGGTAAACTACTCGGTGGACATGGCGGCAGCCGTCGCCAATGCCGCAAGGCCGTTCGACGCGTCAGCGGGTGACTCCGTGTTCATCGTGGTGCAGGATCCGCTCTGGGCGTTGACGCAAAGGATCTCGAATCCGTCGATTCCTTTCCGTGATCCGACCGAGGAACGGCCGGTAATGGTGGACGTCCTGTCGGATGGAGACAGTGACGGAGTCTATACCGGCTCGGTGACAATTGAGGGTCCGACCTACAGCAACCTGACATACACGTATAGCTATGGACAGGGGGCGGACCTCTTCGGTGAACCGGGAACCGGCCTTGGCGCGGTCCCAGGACGGAACCGAACGAACTACATCAAACCGAATCCGGATGGCTCCTGGCCTGCCTCATACGACATCGGCGCCCAGAGCTTCATGGTACAGGCTGGTCCGTTGCCATTCGAGGACAACCCCGCGTTCAGCGTAGGTGTGGAACCTGTAGATGGCGAGCTCCCGGCATCCATCACGCTGAAGCAGAACTTCCCGAACCCGTTCAACCCGACGACCACCTTCGAGTATGCCATCACGGCGTCGCAGAAGGTCGAGCTTCACGTTTATGACGTGATCGGTCGGCGTGTTGCCACGCTGGTCAACGGAGTTCAGCCCGCGAATACGTACCGTGTCAACTTCGATGCGTCGGACCTGGCGAGCGGTACCTACTTCTACAGACTGGAGACCGCTGACAAGGTGATCACGCGGTCGATGGTTCTGCTGAAGTAATCACATCGGCAAACACCGATCGGACCGTATGATCGGTCCGCCGGAAGAGAGCCGGCCACCTCAACGGGTGGCCGGCTTTGTCTCCGGCTTGTCCCAGCAATCAATCACCAACAACAGCGAATGACTCGCACCGGTAAACTCCATATTGTTGGCGTCGCGGCCGCCCTCTTTTTCTCGCACCTCGCTGTTGCGCAGTCGATCGACGTGACGTTTCGCCACATCAAACAACCGGGACAGAGCTTCATTCGCGCATACAACCCCGGTGACTTCAACAACTGGGGCAACAACAGCGCAGGCCGGATCGCCGTAGGGGATGGTTCGCAGATGACCTATGACCCCGTTCTCGACGAATATCTATACACGATTAGCTTGTCCGTAGGAGCTACCCATCAGTACAAGGTGCACTATCACTTGAACACGGACGGCTCTGTCTTTCAATGGATCTCCGACCCTTACAACGAACGAGTCAATCCGAGCGACAACAACAACTCGGTCGTCACGATCGCGGATCCGATGGTCTTTCAACCCGCGGCGAAGCTGGACCTGTCCGGCCGCTCGATGGTGCGCGTTTCCGCGGGAATCTTCGGTACTGAGGAAGTCACGGCGATCTCGTTTGAGATCAATGACGAACCAGTGGACGGCCTGCCTTTCTTCGATGTCTCGAAGCGCGTTTTCCAGTATCAGCTGCCATCGCCAGTCCCCGCGAGTTCGAAGTTCGAGCTGTTCGTTACCGATGCACTGGGCCGGCAGGATTCGATCAGCGTTGGAGTTGGGGTGCCGAACGTCATCGATGAGCCGCTTCCTCCCGGGGTGCGCGATGGAATCACGATCGATGATGCCGATCCGACCCGCGCAACGCTCTCCCTATTTGCGCCAGGAAAGGACTTTGTCTATGTGATCGGCGACTTCAACGACTGGGAGGTACGCGACGAGTACGTGATGAAGCGGGACTCCATCAACGCTGACAGCGTTCGATGGTGGCTCACTCTTACCGGGCTGACCCCGGGGCAGGAGTACGCCTTCCAATATCTCGTGGACGGTCGAATCCGCGTCGCGGATCCCTTCGCACACAAGCTGCTCGATCCGATTAACGATCCTTTCCTTGGGGACGTATATCCGGGGCTAAAGCCATACCCGACCGGCAAAACGCAGAATCGCGTGGGTGTATTCACAACCATTCAGGACGCATTCGAATGGACGCCCTTTGAACGGCCGGCACAAAAGGACCTCGTGATCTACGAGCTCCTGATCCGTGACTTCATCGGGGACCATCGATACTCGACGCTCACAGACACGCTCGACTACCTTCAGCGACTGGGAGTCAACGCCATTGAGCTCATGCCCGTCTCAGAGTTCGGCGGCAACA
Source organism: Rhodothermales bacterium (assembly GCA_041609895.1). Taxonomy (GTDB): domain Bacteria; phylum Bacteroidota; class Rhodothermia; order Rhodothermales; family JABDKH01; genus JAHHLP01. Next base: position 152 of record JBFIPX010000062.1, on the reverse strand, counting down.
TCAGCTGGGGTTACAACCCGGTGTTTCATCTGGCGCTGGACAAATACTACGGCCCGGCGGATGATTTCAAGCTGTTCATCGACGAGTGTCACAAGCGCGGCATTGCGGTGATTCTGGATGTGGTTTACAATCACGCGACCGGGAATTCACCT
>JBFIPX010000061.1:0-15880 GCA_041609895.1 Rhodothermales bacterium | reverse complement strand
GATTCTCGATTTCGGTCTGGCTAAACTCGCCGGCGCGCGGGACCTCACGAAGTCTGGAAGCACCGTCGGTACGACCTCATACATGTCACCTGAGCAAATACGAGGCGAGCCGGTCGACTACCGAACGGATATCTGGAGCGTGGGCGTCGTCCTTTTTGAAGCGCTCTTTGGGCGCCGACCATTCGAGGGCGACTACGAACAGGCCGTGATGTACGCAATCTTGAACACCGAAGTGATTGTGGATTCCCGCGAGGCCCACGGAGTTTCACCTTCGCTGACGAGCACCCTCAAGAAGATGCTCAACAAAGATCCCGCGCAGCGCCTGCGAAGCGCGGAGGATCTTATCGCCGCATTAACCCCTTCGGGAGGAGGCGCGGCAAAGATGTCGCCGCCTGAGGGCCCGCCACCAACTACCCCGTCGGTTGCTGTGCTGCCATTCGTAAACATCAGTGCCAGTTCGGACACCGAGTACTTTGGCGACGGGCTGGCGGAGGAGTTGATCAGCTCGCTGTCGCAACTCGATGGTTTGAGGGTGGCCGCCCGAACTTCATCTTTTCGATTCCGAGGCAGCGAAGTCGACGTTCGCGACATCGGCAAGCAGCTGCACGTCGATAACGTCCTTGAGGGTAGCGTTCGATGGTCGGGCAATCGGCTCAGGGTTACCGCTCAACTCGTTAAGGCCTCCGATGGCTTTCATCTGTGGTCGCGGAAGTTCGACCGCGAATTGCAGGACATCTTTGCCATTCAGGACGAGATCTCCCTCGCCATCGTTGAGAATCTTCGAGTATCTCTGCTCGGGGACGAGCGAGTGAAGCTCGTACGGCGCTACACCGAGAATTTCGACGCCTACCAATTGTACCTGAAGGGTCGTTTCTATCTGAACAAGCGAACGGCTGAGGGCTTCGGCGAGGCGATAGAATGTTTCACTTCTGCCGTGGAGCTCGAGCCCAACATGGCTCCGGCGTATGCCGGTCTCGCGGATGCCTACCTCTTGCTTGCTCGCTACGGAATTCTTTCTCCCGCAGAGTCCCTGGAGAGGGGGAAGGCCGCTGCATTGCGGGCTACCGAATTGGATCCCTCGCTCGCCGAAGCCCATGCGTCGCTCGGCTATGCCCGGCGCTCGTGCGATTGGGACTTCGAGGGAGCTGAAGCGGAGTTCGAGCGCGCACTTGAGCTGGATTCAGGTTCCGCCTCAATCCGCCATCTGTATGCATGGTTCTTAACCGCCCTGGGGAGACATGACGAGGCCTTTGAGCAGATGAACCGGGCACGCGCACTCGATCCTCTTTCCCTGATCATCAACACGAATCTTGGAACGATTCTCTACTTCCAACGAAGGTTTCGAGAGGCCATCGACCACCTGCGGGCCACGCTCGAATTAGACCCCGACTTCGTAGTAGCACACCAGTGGCTCGGACGCGCGTATGAGATGGAAGGACTGATGGAGGAAGCGATCGAGGAGCATGCGTTTGCAGTCGGTGTGCTCGCGGATCCGGAGTCGGTCGCCAGCCTCGGGCACGCGAACGCTATTGCGGGACGGCCGGCGGAGGCAGAAGAGTCGCTCGCCGAACTGGCACGCATGGAAGAGACACGGTATGTGTCTGCATACTGGAAAGCTCTGGTCTACGCAGGGCTCGGTGACATTGACAGTGCCTTGCCGAACCTCGAGCAAGCGGTAGACAGCCGTTGCGATTGGTCGGTGCACGCTGCCGAGGAGCCCATGATGGATCCACTCCGTTCGGATCCGAGATTTCATTCGATCCTCGGCAGGATCGGATTGGCGACAAGTGGTGGGTAGCGTTGCCACAGGGATGAGACGACTCGCTTTCGGACCTCTCTTGCTGTCGACGAGACTTCGTTTGTGCCAGCTGTAACCTCGCTCCCAGGAAATCTCGCCACTTCGCGACCGAACATGTAGTAGGTGGCCGCACGCACATCGGGCTCTGCCTCCCCGTGTCAGTCAATCCGGGCGCGGTTTCGGGCCAGACGACGAACCGGGTGACGTCGCGAGGTGGCACGCGTCGCGTGTTCGCTATGTGCCGGCTTTGCCCCATTTGCAAGAGGTGACCGCAGCACTGATCTTGAGCCCTCGAGACAGACAATGCTGCAACGTAAAGGCGGCTTCCGCGAATCACGCAATCACGACATAGACTGTCAATAATGCTAACACCGACCTTGATCTCCCGACTGGGAATCGTGGGCATCTGCCTGTCGATTACCCCCTTATGCTTCGCCCAGCCCGCCGCGACGCCTGCGACCCATAGCGAACTGGTCACTTTCTTTGATAAGTGGCGCGACTTCGAGCGCCCGCCCCTCCTTGCCGGCGCTCCGGACTACACCGCGGAGACGTTCGCCTCCCGCTACGAGGACTACCTGGATCTCAGCGCGCGGCTCGACGCTTTCGATACGACTGGCTGGTCGATTCCTGAGCGTGTGGACTGGCACCTGGTCCGGGCCGAAATGAACGGGTTCGATTTTAACCACCGCGTATTGAAGCCGTGGGTTCGAGATCCAGCGTTCTATCAATCAATCTGGATGAATCGAAGCGACGTTCCGCGTCACGAGGGACCCACGCATCACGCCGTTACGGAATTCTGGACGTACGATCTTCCGCTGTCTCAGGCTGAAGAAGAGCGCCTGATCTCGGACCTGAGCGTGATCCCGCCATTGATGCAGCAGGCTCAGCGAAATCTCGTTGGCAACGCGCGTGAACTATGGATTACGGGGATCCGAAATATTCGTTCACAGCGATCAAATCTCGACTATATCAGCCGCGGCGTAGGCGCGGAGGCGAGCGAGGAGCTTCGATCCGTGATCGAGGAATCCAAGGCAGCGACAGATGCGCTTGTCAAGTGGCTTGAGGCCGAGGCCGAGCACAAGGATGGTCCGTCGGGAATAGGTAAAGACAACTATACGTGGTACCAGCGTCATGTGCATCTCGTACCCCTAACGTGGGATGAGGAGGTGCGGCTGCTGAAGCGGGAGCTGGACCGGGCGTGGTCTTCTCTGAAGCTCGAAGAGCATCGTAACAGGCACTTGCCAGCCATGGTGGCCGCGTCAACACCGGAGGGGTACGACGCGAAAGCGGATTCGGCGGCAAGCCGATTCATGGAGTTTCTCGAGGAGCAGCAGATCGTCACCGTCACCGACTATATGGAGCCGGCTCTACGCGAACACCTCGGGAGATTTGTGCCGGAAGAGACGCGCAATTTCTTCTGGATTGCCGCGCACTACGATCCTACTCCACTCTACACCCACTTCTACCACTGGTTTGAGTTGGCCCGCATGGATCGAGAGCCGCATCCGAGTCCGATGCGGCAGGGTGGACTTCTCTACAACATCTTCGATAGCCGTAATGAGGGTACCGCCACGGGCGTCGAGGAGATGTTCATGCACGCGGGACTCTACGACGAGAACCCGCGCTCCCGAGAACTGGTCTGGATCATGCTCGCGCAGAGAGCCGCGAGGGGGCTGGGTTCGCTCTACGCGCACGCTAACGAGATGACCATGAAGGAAGCGGGCGGCATCCACGTCGCCTGGACGCCTCGCGGCTGGATGAAGACGGAGAAGGAACTGCTCATCTTTGAACAACACCTCTACCTGCGACAGCCGGGTTATGGCACGAGCTACGTCACGGGCAAGTATCTGTTGGAGCGCACCCTGGCCGACTACGCCAAACAGCTGGAAGAGCGTGGCGAACCGTTCGAACTCAAGGGCTTCTTTGATCGACTCAACGAGATCGACAGCATTCCGATCTCGCTGGGCCGCTGGGAGATGACAGGACTGGAAGATGAGATTCGGTCGCTGAGAAAATCACACTAGTTGGGCTCAGTGTGTTTTTTTGGTGTGGCTGGCGCAAGCTGAGTGTATTAATTGATGCCTTATTGCACATATAACATACATATACTAAACTTGCCTTAGCGGTAGACGCCGAATACCTTCTCATTCTCATCCAAAGTATAGGAGTGTTGCCATGAATCCTGCTCTGACACACGGTGCCTTCAGCTGGGCCGAACTGATGACTGCTGACCCGGACAAGGCCGTCAATTTCTATGGTCACCTTTTGGGTTGGGCGAATCGGGACATGCCGATGCCGCAGGGGGTTTATCACCTTCAGATGATCGATAAGCTGCCAGTGGCCGGCATCATGAATTTGCCGCAGCCGGGTCTGCCCACCGCATGGGTCTATTACATCACGGTCGACGACGTGGACGCAACCGTAGAGAAGGCCGAGGAGCTCGGCGCCAAGATTCAGGTGCCTGCGATGGACATCCCGACAGTCGGGCGATTTGCCGGTATCATGGATCCGCAGGGTGTCTTTTTCCACGTCATCAAATACGAAGAGCCCGCCGAGGGGTCCGAGATGCCGGACGTCGACTTCGCTCAGTCGTTCGTGACACCGGGTGCATTCAGCTGGTTCCAGCTTCAAACCAGCGATGCTGAGGCAGCCGCCGAGTTCTATACGAAGCTGCTTGGCTGGGAAGTGGTGATTACCGAAATGCCATCAGGTCCGTATCGCGAGATCAAGGTCGACGGTGTCGGCATGGGCGGGATCATGCCGCTATGGTCCGACGACGTTCCGCCTCATTGGAGCTCGTACGTTACAGTCGATGAGGCCGACGCAGTGGCTGCCGCCGCAAAGTCATCGGGCGCGACGGTAATAGTGCCACCGACGGACATCGAGAAAGTGGGCCGCTTCGCAACCGTTCAGGACCCGACGGGCGGCATTCTCAACGTGATCAAGTACGTGCCGATGCCTGAGCCGGCGTGAGTGACTGATCTCACTTGCTGAAACCAGCGTGACCCTCAGCACATTCGGGTTGAGGGTCCGTTGTTTCGGATAGGAGTCTTGGATCCGAATTCGTGAATCCGACGTCCGCGGTTGTGCCGGCGTTCAGCGATCCACGACCAATTCAAGGATTGAGCGCGGGGTTGTCATTATTTTAGCCGCTCACTTGTAGGTGCTCTACCCTGGCTTTTTCGCGTCGCTGGCCCTGCGGCCGGCCGGGCAATTCCGCCATATTTGCGGCAGCCACTCATGTCCGAAGATCCTATACCACTTATTGTAGCCAAGTTCGGCGGCACATCTGTTGCAGATGCCGCTCGCATCGAAGAGGTATGCAAGATTGTCGCCGACACGGCCCGGCAAGGACGAACGATCGTTGTTGTGTCCGCTTTGGGCGGGATGACGGACGCGCTCGTCCAATCGATCGACCGTGCGATCACCCGAACGGGGCAACCGTCAGAATCAGTAGCGGCGTTGGTCGAGCGCTTCGAGAAGGCGGCGACCCATCTTTTGCCTCCGGATAGTCTCTCGGAGTTGTTCGCAGTCGTCAACCAGCACTGGGCCGATCTGGGAGAACTGCTCGACGGCATCTTTCTGCTGCGCGAGTGCACGCCGCGCACGCGCGATGCAGTCATGGCGATCGGCGAGCTGGTTAACGCGCCGCTGGTTGCTGCGGCGCTGGCGGCGCGGGACGTGCCCGCTTTTCCCGTCGATGCTCGTGACCTGATTCGCACTGATAATAACTTCGGGGCGGGCAACGTCGACATTGACGCGAGCTACGGCAGTGTCCGTCGCTGGTACGAGTCCTTTCCCACGAACCGGGTGGCTGTGGTAACCGGCTTTGTTGCGTCGACGGCAAGCAACGTCACGTCTACTCTGGGGCGGTCGGGAAGCGACTACACAGCTACACTGATCGGTGGCGCTCTCGACGCTGCGCGCGTCGAGATCTGGACCGACGTCGACGGCGTGATGTCGGCGGATCCGCGTGTCGTAAAGGACGCGTACACCATCGACGAGTTGAGTTACGTCGAGGCGGGGGAAATGGCGTATTTCGGCGCAAAGGTTTTGCATCCTCGCACGATGCGGCCGCTTATTGCTCGGTCGATCTCGCTGCACATCAAGAACACCTTCAACCCGTCCGCGAAGGGCACGATAATCAGCAGGGCCGGACGGCCGTCTGGTGGGATGGTAAAGGCGATTACGTCCGTGCGAGACGTTGCTGTACTGATGATCGAGGGTACAGGGATGGCCGGAGTTCCGGGCGTCTCCGCCCGAGCTTTCATGTCGCTGGCAGCGCGCGAAATAAACGTTCTGATGATATCGCAGGCTTCCAGCGAGCAGTCCATCTGTATCGTTGTCAACGACTCAGATATCGACTCCGCCTTGCAGGAACTCACGCAGGCCTTCGAGCTCGAGCTTTCGAGACAGGATATCAGCCGAATCCATGCGATTCGAAACTGTGCCGTGATCTCGGCAGTCGGAGATCGAATGCGCCACAAGCCGGGACTTGCCGGTCGCATGTTCTCGTCTCTGGGGAGATGCAACGTTAACATCCTCGCGATCGCGCAGGGAGCCTCCGAGACCAACATTTCGGCCGTTGTCGAAGACCGTGATGTCAAGCCGGCGTTGACCACCCTCCATTCTACCTTTGCGCGTGGCGAGCGCCACGCACACGTCTTCGTGTTCGGAGCTGGCGGCGTAGCCACGTGTCTGCTCGACCTTCTCAAGCAGCAAGAGGAGTGGCTGTCCGAGGAGCAGCGGCTCTTTTTCACGCTTGTCGGAATGGCCAACTCGCGATCCGTGCTTTGGTCCGATACCGGGGTCGGCTTGGACGACGCGGTCAAGAGCCTTGAAAAGGATGGTCAATCGGCATCGACCGATCAGATCGTAGAGCGACTTCTACGTTCACAGCTCGACCGACTCATCGTGGTCGACGCCACCGCATCGGACCGTGTGGCGAGTGCCTATCCGCTACTGCTTCGACGGGGCATTGCGGTGGTGGCCGCGAACAAGAAGGCAAACTCGTCTAGCCAGGAGTTCTACGAGGAGGTGATGCGAGCCCGTAGGGAAGGTCGGGCAGCATACCTATACGAAACCACGGTAGGGGCCGCACTGCCGGTGCTCACGACCATTCGGGACCTGGTCGATTCAGGTGACGAGATCATCCGAATTCGAGCGGTGTTGTCGGGCACACTCGCGTTCCTCTTTAATGCCGTGTCTTCAGGTTCCAAATTTTCCGAAGCGGTTGAGACCGCGCGCGCAAAGGGCATCACTGAACCGGATCCGCGCGAGGACCTCCGCGGCGCCGACGTTCGTCGCAAGCTCGTAATCATGGGTCGGGAGATGGGCCTCGAGCTCGAACCGGCCGACGTGTTTATCGAGGAAATCGTCGAGCCTGACTTGTACGAAGGCTCGATAAAGGATTTCACAGGTCGTCTCCCGGGACTTGACAAAGGTTGGCGTGATCGCGCCGATGAGGCCGCCGCCGCGAACAGTCGACTCCAGTTTGTCGGCGAGGTCAACCGGGAAGTGGTGGCCGGGCGCGTAGAGCGTGTTGCCATCGATTCCCCCTTCGGCCTACTCTCAGGAACCGACAACCTGTTCGTTTTCGAGACGCGCAGGCACGAAGGGAATCCGTTCGTCGTTCGCGGACCTGGTGCGGGACCGGAGACGACCGCCGGCGGCGTGTTGTCGGACATGCTCATCGCCGCGCGGACGATGAAGTGAGGTGGGCGGCAATTGCCGTGCAAACCCCCGTCATAGCCGCGATGGCACCCCTTGTCAAAGTGCGATGGCACCCCTTGTCATTGCCGCGAAAGCGGCAATCCATCGCAGGGTTTTGGTTCACTGTGGCCCTGCGTGGGCCCCGGTCAAAGCACGGGGTGACGACGCTTGCTGACCCAGCGCGAGCCCCACGCGATTAAAAAGAAACGCGCGCTGCGTCGATAATAGTTGAGCAGTTCTCGCCGCGAGTTCCCCTCTCTCGCGATACATACGGCAGCAGGAGCAAGAGTGCCATGACTCGCGCAGTATATGTTGCAGTACCCGTTCTTTTCATCGTCCTCACCTTCACCGGCGGCTGTGACTATTTCGCCGCTGCACCGACAGGCCGAGTCGTGGTCAGGCTCACGGACGCTCCCCTCGACATTCAGGAGGTAAACGTAACGATTGAGCGACTGACGCTCGTCGACACGCAGTCAGGTGAGCGCGAATCCATACCGCTCGGCCCGTCTGCCCAAAGAATAAATCTCCTCGATTATCAGGGTGGAAGTACGCTTACGATGGCCGACCAGGAGGTTCACATCGATCAATTCGACCAATTCCGTCTTGCCGTCGGAAGAGATGCCGACATCGTTGTCTCCGGTGCGCGCCACGACCTGCACGTTGCCAGCGGCGCTCGCTCGGGTCTCAAGTTCATGCTCTCCGAGCCGGTCGAGATGACGGGAGGAGTGTTTGACATGACCCTCGATTTCGACGCGGCCGCTTCCGTCGTCGCGCTGGGATCGCCGTCGAAGCCGAAAGGGTATCTGCTCAAGCCCGTGATCCGTCCGTTCTCCGCGCAACTGAACGACACGCCGGTCGATTTTTCAGCCGTGCCGGAGATCGCGAATCCTGGTGATCAAACAGGCGTGGTAGGCGAGATGGCATCGCTCCAAATTGTGGCCACCGATGCTGACGGTGATTCGCTGACGTTCAGCGCAGCCGGTCTCCCACCGGATCTGGAAATCGACCCCGGCAGCGGATACATCTCTGGATTGCTAGTTCAGGAAGGCCGTTTTGACGTTTCCCTGTCGGTTTGGGACGACGACGGGTCTTCGGAAGCCGTCTTCTCGTGGACGGTGACACCGGCCCCGAGAACCGGTCGCATGGAAAGCGTTGTTGTGCCCACAGTTTCAAGCAGCGGATGGGTGCCGGTGTCGCTGACGAATTCTTACGAGATACCGGTCGTCGTATGCTCGATGGAAGGCGCCTCGAGCACCGTTCCGAGTGTCGTCCGAATGCGTGGGGTTACGGGCAGCGGGTTCGAGCTCCTCCTCGAGAATCCGGGCAAAAGCTTTGTCGCGAGTGAGCGCGTGTATTGTCTCATCGCGGAGGAGGGAGCGTGGCGATTGCCGGACGGCCGACTGTTTGAAGCGAGTCGCTATCTGAGCACCGTGACGGACTGGAAGAACTCTTGGGTTGGCGAATCCCGATCGTATCGCGGCCCATTCGCCGAGCCTGTAGTAGTCGGGCAAGTCATGACATACAATGACGGTAACTGGTCGGTGTTTTGGAGTCGCGGTAGCTCGACTGATGAGCCGGCGACGCCGACAGCGCTCTGGACAGGCAAGCATGTTGGAGACGACATCCGGGTCGCGCGTTTGGCAGAGGAGGTCGGCTATATGGTGATAGAAGCGGGAAGTGGCCAGTTGGTTGGGAATGCGTATGAGGTCGCGGTCGGCGCGGATATTGTCCAAGGGCTGTTCGATGGGGCTCCATTCACCTACAATTTCGCGTCGGCAATGGCTTCGGCACCGGGTATAGCCGTCGTGTCCATATCAGGCATGGATGGATCGGACGGAGCGTGGCCGGTCTTGTACGGTGCGCATCCCTTGTCCGCGACCGGGATTGACCTCGCCGTGCACGAGGACCAGCGCAATGACTTCGAGCGCAACCATACGACCGAGCAGGTTAGCTACGTCGTGTTTGAGAGCAAGGTCGACCTTGAGCTGGTTGAAGTTGCTACTGAATGACTGATCCCGTGATGGCCGCGATCTTCGTCCGGATGGCCATCGCGTTCGCCCGGGATCAGGATCAGGCTGGTGCCTACCGTGTTGCGAAGAGTGCGGCGAGCGTGCCTACGAGGGCCGTATACACGGCCGATCCCAGCCACAACGTCAGAGTGATCGTGGTACTTGTCGTTCCTGACTGAATTGCAAGGAAGACCACCTGCATCCCATTGTGCAGGAAGGCGATAACAAAACCGCCCACTAGTGCCTGCCGCGGAAGAATAACCACGTTTTCATAGTCATCGGAAGGCAGAAGTCCGAGCGCAAAGCCGACGACCGTCTTCAACATCATGTGCATCCCCCAGGTATCGTAGATCGCGTCAAGCAGGAAGCCCACGATGAAGCCCATCACCCCTCCTGAACGGCGTCCATACTTCAGTCCGACGATCGCAACGAATAGAAGAACCGCATCCGGCGTGGCTCCAAGAATCGTCAGGCGACCCAGCACGAGCCACTGAAAGGCGACGACCGCCAGCCCAGCCAGCAACGACTTCAGGGGAGAAAGCATTGAGAAAGTAGAGGAGGTGAGATCTAGCCGAATCTACAAAGGCGGCGTGATTTTCGAGTTATCGGCTGGCAAGACCGCTCTATATGCACGAGGGGCGGTTATGGTGAAGTGTTTGATGGGCTGTAGTTGTGAGGAACCTCTCCAAGTTGACACCGGTTCTGAGACAGCGCGAAAAGGGAGGTTCGATGGCAAAGCAGGGTAAATCGAAAGGAAGCCGCAAGGGAGGCGGGCGCACCAGAAGCGGCCGCGTAACGAAGGGCCGCATGGTGTTCACACGGCGGAACTACATTCTGATGGTGGTCGGTGTCGCTCTGATCGTCGTGGGATACATCATCATGCGCGTCGACAATCAGGTTGATGGCTTCGTGTCACTGTATCTCGCGCCGCTAATCATTCTCGGCGGCTACCTGGAAATCATCTACGCAATCCTCTGGCAGCCAAAGGAAGTGCGGGTCGTTAGCGTCGATACTGGCAAGCAGTCGACGAACGGCGCGTAGGGCCGCTGGCCTCCTTTAGTAATTTCGGTGCGCCGCCGTACCCGGGTAGGTCGATTCACAGTAAACCGGGTTCAATAGAGCCAATTAGGAAGCGTCGCCCAGCCGCCCAAAGCGACGGCTTCAACTTAACGATTGGCCACGATCTCGTGCTCCGGAAAGAAGTAGGCCGCCTCGAGCCGCCCGTTGTCGGTTGAGTCCGAGCCATGAACGATGTTCTCGCCGACCGAGTCTGCGAACTCTTTTCGGATGGTGCCATCGGCCGCCTCAGAAGGATTTGTCGCCCCGATCAATTCCCTGAAGTCTGCAACAGCGTTTTCCTTCGCCAGAACGATCGGAACGCACGGGCCGCTCGACATGAATGTGGTGAGTTCCTCGAAAAACGGACGACCCTTGTGGACCGCGTAGAATCCCTCCGCTTCGCGCTTCGACATCCGCAGCATCCGTAGTGCGAGAATCTTGAATCCCGCGTCTTGTATTCGTCGGATGACTTCGCCGACGAGTTGCTTGCGGACGCAGTCGGGCTTGAGAATTGCAAGAGTTCGCTCAACAGCCATGTCTATTTCGACTAATTAGAGTCAAGTTGTATTCGGTTTGCGCGCAAATATATCGAGTACGCCTGTCGAGACCGTCGCGCCTGCAAAGTCTTCACTCGAAGACGCCGTGAAAAGACCGGCATATGCGGTCCAAGGACTTAGACGTGCTGTTCAGCGTGATAGGAGGAGCGCACAAGAGGCCCGCTTTCGACATGTTCGATGCCCTTTGCTTCGCCAACCTCCTTGAACCACGCGAATTTCTCGGGATGCACAAACTCCTCGACGGGAAGGTGCATGCGAGTCGGCTGCAGGTATTGGCCAATCGTCATAACGTCGACACCGTTGTCCACGAAGTCGTCCATAAGGGTCAGCACTTCGTCGTCTTCCTCTCCGAGTCCTACCATGATGCCGCTCTTCGTTCTCAGTCCTTGGTCCTTTGAGATCCGCAAGACCTCCAGTGATCTCTCATAATTGGCCTGAGGTCGAACACGTCGATAGAGCCTTGGTACCGTTTCGACGTTGTGGTTCAGAATTTCCGGCCGTTCATCCAGCACGAGCTGCAGCGCGTCCCAATTGCCGCGAAAATCTGGAATCAGCACCTCGATGCTGCAGCCCGGAGTAGTCTCACGAATCTGACGAATGGTCTCTGCAAAGATCGGTGCGCCCCCGTCCTCGCGCTCGTCGCGGTTGACACTTGTCACGACCGCATGCTTGATACCCATCAGTCTTACCGCGTCAGCAACGCGTCTAGGTTCATCCCAGTCGAGCCCCTCGGACGGCCGGCCTGTCAGCACGGCGCAGAAGCCACATGACCGCGTGCACACGTTGCCGAGGATCATAAACGTTGCCGTTCCGGCGGTCCAGCATTCGCCCATGTTGGGGCACCGGGCGCTCTGGCAGACCGTGTGCAGCTCGTGGGTATCGATTATTTCGACGAGGTTCTTGTAGGTCTCGCCGTATGGAAGCTTTACCCGCAGCCAGTCAGGTCGCTTGCCCTTCACGTTCGAGACCACGGGTGCCTCGACCACAGGCAATTCAAAGAAACCCGGATCTCCATCGCCCGTAGCAGTGATCGACTCCCGGGAGACGGATCTCAGCGCGATTTCTCCCGGGCGACGGGGGCGGCTGCCCGACCTGCTGCTCTTGCTGTTGTTGTCTGCCATTCGAAACGTAGATTGGCTCCTTCGGGACGTGGGGTGCCAACTATAAGGGCACCCAACCCGAGGCGGTGAAGGGCTACCCGGCGGGCGCTAAATTGATCCCGAATCGCGCACTTGACTATCTTGCCGGTGACCCACCTGCCCGGCGAAAAATAACTACTGACGAAACGGATTATGGAAGTCATTTCTCGCAGCACGGTTACGGCGGACCGCGTCCGCTCCGTCCTCTCCCGACACATGCTGACGGACGGGCTCAAGATGGTCCTCGACATGGAAAAGAGTAAGGGCGTGCATCTCTACGATGCCGCCGATGGCTCTTCTTTCATCGACTTCTTCGGCTTCTTTGCTTCCAACGCACTGGGCATGAATCATCCCGCGTTGGTCGAGGATGAGGACTTCATCAAAAGACTCACCGAGGCCGCACTTAACAAGGTTACGAACTCGGACGTATACACCGTCCATCTCGGCCGTTTCGTGGACACGTTCGGCCGAATCGGCATTCCGGACTATCTGCCGTACGCCTTCTTCGTTGCGGGCGGCGCGCTTGCAGTCGAAAACGCTCTCAAGGCATCCTTCGACTGGAAGGTCCGCAAGAACTACGAGAAAGGATACCGGCGCGAGAGGGGTCATCAAGTAATGCACTTCGAGCAGGCCTTCCACGGCCGGAGCGGTTATACGCTGCCGCTTACGAACACTGCGGACCCGCGGAAGACGATGCACTTCCCACTATTTGACTGGCCGCGTATCGTCAATCCGAAGATCGAATTCCCTCTTACCGATGAGCGACTTGAAGACCTGGAGCGGAGGGAGCAGTTGGCGCTACATCAAGCCAAGATTCATTTCTCAGAGAGAAAGGACGAGATTGCGTGCGTGATCGTCGAACCGATCCAGGGTGAGGGAGGCGATAACCACTTCCGGCCCGAGTTTCTCCAGAGTCTAAAGGATTTGGCGCACGAAAACGACGCACTGTTCATCTGCGACGAGGTGCAAACAGGCGTGGGCATCACCGGCAAGTTCTGGGCGCACCAGGCGCTCGGCGTCGAACCCGACATTCTGGCGTTCGGCAAGAAGACGCAGGTGTGTGGCATTCTTGCCAGTCGCAAACTCGACGAGGTGAACGACCACGTGTTCAAGGTCGAGAGCCGGATCAACTCGACATGGGGCGGTAACCTGGTCGACATGGTTCGCTTCGAGAAGATTTTGGAGGTCGTTGATCAGGAGAACCTGATCGATAATGCTGCCGAGGTCGGCGACTACCTGCTCACGCGATTGCGGGAAATAGAGCAGTCGCATGACGCCGTCACGAACGCGCGTGGGCGGGGCCTGATGTGCGCCTTTGATCTTCCGACGACAGAGTTTCGCAACGCGGTTAGAACACGGTGCTTTCGCACGGGGGTTGTGATCCTCGGCTGCGGCGTGAAGTCGCTGCGCTTCCGGTCGCCGCTGACGATTACGAAGTCGGAGATTGACGAGGGTCTTGCTCTGGTCGAAGATGCGCTCCGGCACGTGCAGTCGCACGGTACTGCCTAAAAGAAGACCAGTCGCTTGCTACTCGGTGTCGCTCGGTGGGCTAGATAAGCGCCACCTTTCGAACGACTACCTCGCTCTGGTCTGGAGCCTGACGAGGTATAGCCCTCGAGGCCTACGGGGACCTTTCTGCAACCCACTCCGCAAGAAGCGTTCGTGCCTGCTCGGTCCATGACGGGTCTTTTGAGAGGATAATGAACTGCTCGATGTCGGCGCGGGCCTGCTCTATGTCGCCCAATGCGTGGTGAGCAGCGGCCCGATTGTAGTAAGGTGCCGCCGTGTTCGGCTCACTACGGATACACCGATCGAAGTCTGCAACAGCCGAGGTGAACTCTCCCATTCGATGAAAGATAATGCCCCGATTGAAGTATGCGTCGAGATGTGTGCTGTCGAGTTCGACTGCGCTGTTAAGATCGATAAGCGCAAAATCCAGGCGGTCGAACTGGCGGTAGACGTACGCCCGATGTACTAGCAAACGCGGATTGTCCGGCTCAAGCTGAATTGCGGTTTCAAGATCAGACAGGGCATCTCCGATATGACCGAGGGCGACATGTGAATTGGCTCGTACCGTGTAGGCGGCCGCATCGCCCGGATCCGCTTCTATCGCTCGCGTGAGGCTGGCAATGGCGTCGAAGTACCTTTCTTGCTCAGCCTCTTGCAGGCCCTTCTGATAGTACTCGTCTGCGTCACTGACCGACACACGCGTCGCCTGCCACCAGAAGAGCCCGACCACGCCAACAAGTGCGGCGGCTACAGCCCACTTTTGTCGCCTCACGAGCCAGCCTCGCTGTCCGGGTCTACGGCCGCCGTCGCTCCACTCATCTTCTGGCTCTCGTAGTATGAACGCAGCAACTTGTTCATCAGCTCGATGTGTTCCTCGGCGTTAAGTCTTCCTTCCTTGCTGACCCTTGCCCACAACTCCTGGTTGCTCATCTCGCGGTGACAGCCCATGCAGAGCGCGGTCCGCTCGAGAGTCGCCCGCTCTTCATTGTTGAGCGCGCGCGACAACGGCCAGTGCGTCCCGACGGTAGCGAGTTGCACCCCCGCCTTGCTGACGATCGTTGACCAGTCGAAATCAAGGTCCGGGATGGCCGAGATCTGAATCTGGTATCGCTTTGGAATCGGTTCTCCCGTACGCTGGTCTATCAGGTCTTCGACAATGTCTCTGCTGTACTGGTTCTGGAAGACGCCCCCCGCAATTCCGTAGCCCATTGCTTTCGGATCGTTATGGCATCCTTCGCACGTACGTGCCTCGCGTTGTGCCGAATGAGGCTGTACGGGAGCCATATCGATGGCGAGCGGCACATGATCCTGGCCGGCAGCTATCGCCTCGTCCTTCGAGCGTGCAATGACGTTACGCGCGATGGTCTTCCCTTCACGGTCTATTACCGTGAACAACACCTGACACCCTGGCATTAGCGGTGTAACACGGCCCTCGCCGTTAATACCCAGCACAGGATCCTCCCAGCGCAGATACGATCTGCTTTCACTTACTTTGCCGGGGCTGGTGAGGCCGGCTGTTCCCAATCGTGACTCGGCGGTCTGCCCATCGGGAGTTCGTGATGACCCCGAGGTGATCCAGTCGACGTCCGTCTTCGGCATGCCATCTTCGCCCTTGCTGTAATCGACTTGTACGTGGCAGCCGTAGCACTGAGGTACCCACGACGCATGGCATGCGTAGCACTCTAGATTCTCCGCATGTTTCTGGACCTCTGCCATCGCAACAAGTGCCTGCGGGCTTTTCCAGGTGTCGGCGTCTCTGATCGCGCGCAGCACGGGCACCTGGAAATCGTTCCCGGTCGCAGAATGCATAATGACCTTGTTGCCATCCTTTACGACGTTGCCAAACGGGTTACCCCGCGTCGTCAACAGATAGCCGTCTCGTTTCGGATAGGTCGTGCCGATGGCCGCTGAGGGTAGCGGCACCTCAGCCAGTCCGCGCTCCTGCGTGGACAACGTGCGCCCGAACTCCTCGCTGTAGCCTAGAGGCAGTTCCCACGGATACGACTCAGGAGTGCCGTGGCAATCCTGACATTCGATCTCGACCTGTGCGAGCGTCGTGCCGAAGATGTTACCATCGCCGTGCATGTCGATGGTCGT
>JBFIPX010000060.1:0-16465 GCA_041609895.1 Rhodothermales bacterium | reverse complement strand
CTCTTCCTCACCGCTCACAATAGTGTACTCCAGTCCTGTTTGTTGCTTGACAAACCGGACGAGTTCATCAGGGTCGCTGGCATCTCGAGACGCACTCGTTCCCGCCACCATCACGTTGACGGCTCCAGCCTTGCGCGAGATCTCCGCGAACTCGTTCAAGGTTTGGCGGAGGCGGTCGAGGGCATCTGGATGGACTACCCCGGACGCATCGATTCCCTGCCCCAGCCGCACAAACCGCGTCTCGCTGTGCATCGGCATTGCGTACCCCTCCTCCGTCACGGCTGACAGCAACAGGTGCGCCGTGTTCGTGCCGACGTCGATCGTCGCGATAACTTCAGCCATTTCCACTCTTCTTGAGGCCGCAAGCCCACCAGTCGCCCTCGTCGAGCTCCTCAACGGCAACGAAGCCCGCGTCTGATGCGGCCGACGTCATCAGGTCCCTGTCCGTTCCAAGCACACCGGACAAAATCAGGCTTCCTCTCGCGGACAGGATCTCGTTGAAGACGACGAGCGAATCGATCAGAACGGTCCGATTGATATTAGCCGCTATCAAATCAAATCGCCGTCCTTTCGCCGCACCAACCGGACCGGAGAGAAATGTGACGTTTTCGGTTACCTGATTTGCACGAGCGTTCTCGATGAAGTTCTCCCTCACGGCTTCGTCGATGTCGATTGCAACCGCGTGACTCGCGCCGAGCTTTATCGAGGCGATCGCCAAGACACCTGTACCGGTTCCGGCGTCAAGCACCATGTCGTCAGGAGCAAGCATTCTTTCCAACAACCGAAGAGCCAGACGCGTGCTTTCATGATGGCCGGTACCGAAACTCATTTTTGGATTGATCCGAATCACAATTCCAGGAGAGTCCTCCGACGGCAGATCCCAGTCCGGCGCGATCACAAATCGCCCGACAGAAACGGCGCGGACGGAGGCCTCCCAGTCGGCATTCCAGTTGCGGTCCGGGTGAATGGCGTGATGCGGCTGACAGTCTACGCGATACCGGCCGAGCAACTCACGGACACGAGCGTCGATCTCAAGCTTCGATTCCTCATCCGCGTGTTGGCGATACGACCTGAGCGAACTACCGTCGGAGCGAAACGACTCAAAACCGATCTCAGCCAGCTCGGCCACGAGAGTTTCATGGAGTTCGGACGGGGCGTCACAGATCGTCTCGAGGGTCGGCATTAACTATCGGCAGTCCGGCCCCAGGAGAGCCGGGAATCATTCTGGCAGGATTTCAGCCCTGATTCCCCAGGCATTCGGGTCCGCCGGCGCATCGTCACCAAAATCGGCATATGCATGCGAGAAATCAGTCGTAAACCGCACAACGTACGCTCCAGCCGGAAGTTCGACAATTCCATCAAACGTCCGGTTGGCGTCTTCCCCGCCGGCGGCGCGCGTGTTGCCGTATGTCATCTCCCAGACGGTCGTCCCGTCATCCTTCTCGATCCAGGCATAGTCGTAGCGTCCGCTCATCGAAATCTCGCCCGTCGCTACTATTCGAAGCCGCGTACGGGAGGCCAGCTCAAATTCGTGCTCGACGTCCGCCTCGTTCCCGAGCTGTCGCGCATCGACGACCAATTGTCCAGATCCAAACGGTGGCACGTCAATCGGTGCCGCGGCCGGTAATGATGGCTGAACCGGAGCCGTTGGGATTTCCACAGGTGTATTGGCCGCAGTTCGAACGGCATCCGGGTTGTCAAACGCAAAAAGGGTCACTCCCCACCGCTCAGGATGGTCGGGTCTTGAGCTGTTCCACGATTCGAACGCATGCGAGTCATCCGTTTCGTAGAAGACCGAATACGAACCGGGCTCGAGTCTGAGAAAGCCCGTCTGCTGCCGGTTCTTCTTGGCTCCACCGGCCGGATACGACTCCGCCCAGCTCATCTCCCATACTTTCTCCTCACTCTCGTCGTTTCGAACCCAGGCATGGTCATAGAGGCTGCCGCTGCCAGTTATTTCTCCGGTCGCATGCACGACGACATTTGTCGCCTCGAGAACCTCGAATTGTGCCTGCCTCCGTTCGCTGTTGCCGACCCTGTTTATGCCAAGAATCGGTTGTAACCGCGTCCATGGATCGAGCGGGGCAATGCCGGACTCACCTCCGCTCTCGTCAAAGATGGTCAGGCCCCACGCCGCCGGATCAAACGGTGGATTTGCGATCCAGTCTCCCCATGCATGTCGTGCATCCGTCTTGAATACGGCTCTATATACTCCGGGCTGCAACTGTAGCGTCACGTCGCCGACCCTGTTCTCTTTCATCCCTCCGGCGTGGCGCGTGTTCAGGTCTTTCAACTCCCATACCTTGCGACCGGAGAAAGCCTCTTCGATCCACCCGATGTCACATTCTTCTCTTTGACACAACTCCCCGACCGCGTACGTACGAAGACGCGCAGGATTGTCGACGCTGAAAACATAATGGGCTTTGGTATAGCCCTTCGTTGGGGCTGACGACCAAACCATCCCGCCACCGGTCGGGGCAAGTGCCCGGATGTCGTCGACCTTCACGGAGAGGGCGGACGAGCCGCCTTCGCGGTTCGACCGAAGCGAAATATGCCACCGATCCTTGTCGGCTGTCCAGTGCGTTCCGAACAGTGTCTTGAGCATGTTGCCCTTCCGACGCGAATAGCGAGTATTACCAAAGCTCGTGAAGAAAACGTCGTAGTGGCCCGGCTCGAGCGTCAGCGTCGTTGCAGCGTGAACCGCCGTTGCCGACCCAACCTGCACGTTTGCGGGCTCCATCTCCCACACGACCTCACGGGAACGGCGATTGATGATCCACGGATAGGCCGCGAGGGCCGGCAGGGGACTGGATGACTCGAACTTGCTCTCGAGCGAGCCGGTGGCTTCGAGGAGGAACGGCTCTGACTCCTTCAAGTGAAACGAACTCATGCGCAGTTCGCCAACATCGACCCCCGAAATCACGACGACGCCTTCCGGCTCCGCTTCGCCCACAAGAACGCGCCCAACCAGTAATATGGTAAGGGCTGCCAGTACGGCGAGCTGAATTCGAACGAGCCGCTTGTTTCGCATAATTGAATTTGGTTTCGATGCCTTTCGGACTTTCCAAACCTCCTCTACGGACACGGAGCAAGGAAGTTACTTCGGGAGTGACGCTCTTTTTTAATTCTCGGAGAACGGGACGGCGCCCGAATCGTTACCTGCTTCGCAACGTCAGCGCCACTCGTCCGTATGTATTCGATCTCGGGTCGAGATAACGCCTGCCGCCACCACGATCATATCGGCGTGCGCAGGGGCAACGGAAAGCCCGGAGGCGGGATTGTGACCAGAACCGACGGCGTGGATGACTGATCCGCACACTCACCCTAGATGATTTACGGATTCTTCTCTTCAGCGATCGCTGGCCGATCGATGTTTGGGATCGGCCAGCGACTGCGGACATGGCTTCTTGCCCTGACCGCCATAGTCGCTTGTGCGATTGCGGCCGGCTACCACGTGATGGCGATGACGGGGTCAGCGCCGGAAGGGATGGTGACCGAAGTCGTCTACCACGCGCTTGTTCTCTTTGCCTATGCGGTCATCTATTTACTACTGTCCGACCGACTGCGTCGTCGTGCATCGACGTCGTTGCGCGCTTTCTTGCTTCCGATTCTGGTGGGTATTGCGCTGATCACGGTGCACTACGGACTGACCAGCATCTCAAGGCCGCCCGATCTGCCAACAATCGCCTCGTCACCAGTGACCTTTGGCTTCGAATACGGAACGGGGCGGCCGCTGGTGCCGGCCACCGTTTTCAACATGAACGTCATCAGTTTCGTAGCCGCGGCGTTTGCGTTCGTCCTGTTGCTTCGATTCCGGGACTTGGTGCTGGTCAAGAGAACGAGAGCGAGCCAGCGCAACTGGTACCTGATGCTCGGCTTCATGGCTTTCGCATCGATGCTCACGTTCCTGACGCCGCCCGACGCAAGTCTCAACATCTGGCAGCGGCTTGCAATGGTGCCGGCAATCGGGTTCATGGTGGTCAACTCCCTGAGGCTCTCCTGGATTGTCTTCCTTTCGATGTCGGAAAAACTGATGAGCATCTGCATGTCGCTGCTGCTTCTGGTAATCCTCGGAGGGGTCGGCATCATGGAGACCGGCGGCGGCGCTGCGGCGTTCGACGTCCCATTGCCGTACGTGTTCATCAAGCACTATAGCTATCCGCTATCGGTTTTCGTGAGCCTGACGGTCGTGTTCGGAATCCTTTATTGCACGACCGCTTTGCTTTCGCTGATCTTTCATCTTCCCACAACGAGCGACTACCAGCAGCGGGTCGGCGAACTCGCCGCCATGCACTCGCTTACCAATCTCGTGGGCCAGGTGTTCGATTCGGATCGCCTGTTCTCCATGATTGTCGCCTCACCGGTCGAGACGGGAGCCGGCAGCGCAGCATGGCTATCTATTCCTGACCGATCGTCTCCGACGCTTGCCCCGCGCGTAGTAGCAGGCCACAGCATCGACATTGAAAACGTGCACCGTCTCGTAGACATCCCAGCCCTTTACGAGGAGATCGCTGAGACGAGAGAGCCGGTCCTGATGGAGCAAGCCGTCGCGGACCATCGCGTTACGGCGCGACCGGGTGAAGGCATCGGGAGCCTTCTGGTCGTTCCGCTTCTTTCGCGAGACGAGCTTCTTGGCGCGCTGTTCGTGACCAAGGAAGTGAGCCACGGTTTTGAACGCGATGACACTGAAGCCATCAGCGTATTCGCGGCGCAGGCCGCACTTGCCATCGACAACTCGCGCCTGTTTGAGGAACGTATTGAGCGGGAACGGCTATCTCGTGAACTCGCTATCGCGAGGGAGGTGCAAAGGAAGCTCCTCCCGCAGTCACTGCCAGTACTGCACGGCGTCTCGATCGCCGCCTCGAGCGTCCCCGCCCTTGAGGTAGGAGGCGACTACTTCGACTTCTCCGAGCTCGACGATGGCCGGCTCGCATTCATTATTGCGGATGTTTCGGGCAAAGGAACGTCGGCAGCATTTTATATGGCCGAGATGCAGGGCATCTTCCGTTCGCTCAGCCGTCTCGCGTCATCACCATCGGCCTTCCTGACCACGGCGAATGCGGCCGTTGGCCCAATTCTCGAGCGCAGCGTATTCATTTCGGTGATATACGGTATCGTAGATCCCGCGGGCGAGACGATAAGTATTGCCCGCGCCGGCCATTGCCCGGCTGCCACCGCGAGCGTCGACGGACAACCGCGGCTTCTGCGGAGCGGCGGGCTCGGGCTCGGGCTCGATGGGGGCGAGATCTTCCGGGAGTCGTTGCGCGAAGATGTGATCAGTCTAAAGCCCGGTGACGTCTTCGTACTGTACACCGATGGAGTCATCGAAAGCCGCAACGCCGACGGCAAAGAGTACGGCTATGACCGCCTCCTGGACGTATTGCGTAACAATCGGCATGAAGAGGCACACGATTTGCACCGTGTCATGACCGATGATCTCAACACGTTCGTGGGCGGAAGCGAATATGATGACGACATGACACTCGTAATCATCAAGTGGCATGGGATCGAAGTAAGAAGCTTCAGTGCAGCGCCGACTTCCGACGCGGCACGTATACAAGAAGCCTGACTAATTTGATTAACTTCACGTAACCCATCGAATCATATCCAGCAAAAATCGAGCAGATACCAATGAGCAACTTCTCCGTCGGATTCCGGACAAGTGGTTCCGTTCAGGTCTTAGAGCTGAACGGAGAGCTTGACGCCCACACGGCATCCGAACTCGAAGCGGCGATACAGAAGTGCATCCCGAGTTCCGTTCGGATCGTCATCAACGGTCAGAACCTGCAGTATATCTCCAGCGCGGGCCTGGGGGTCTTCATGGCATACATCGAGGACGTACGCGAGCAAGGCGGCGACATCAAGATCGCGGAGCTGCAGCCCCGCGTATTCAACGTGTTCGATCTGCTCGGCTTCCCCATGTTGTTTGACATCGTTGATTCGGAGGCGGACGCCGTCGCACGGTTCGAAGCCGCCAGCAGCCAATAACTCCGTGACTGCGAAGGACTGACAGCCCCCGGCCGTGGCTCGTTCCGTACATACCCTCACGATTCCGAGTTCGACTCGCTACCTGGAGGACGTGCGCCGCTTCGTCGAGCAGCACGCCATCGAGGCGAACTTCGAGACGAAGGACGTCGGCGAACTCAAGATCGCCGTCGATGAGGCCTGCAGTAACGTCATCGAACATGCCTACCGGGGAAACGACGAAAACGACATCGACGTGGATATCATCGTAAAACCGGATCGTTTCACCGTCAGGATCAGGGACCGCGGGCGGTCCTTCGAGCAATCCGAGTACGAGGAGCCGAACATCTTCGATTTCGCGAGCCAAGGTCGTGCCGGCGGCTTCGGCGTACAGATAATGCGGCGCCTCATGGACCACGTCGAATATCGCAAACGCGGCAACACCAACGAGTGCTGCCTGACAAAGTACCGCTAGCTCGCGCTCAATCCCTCCGCGCGAACAACCGCTGAGTATATAGTAGCGATCCCAAATGTCAGCGGTCTGAACTCTACTTCCGCGAATCCTGCCTCCCCCACGATCTCGCCCATTCTTTTGCCGTACGGAAAAGCCGCGGCTGACTGTGGCAAATAGTTGTAGGCACCGTCGTCTCGGGAGACCATCCTTCCGATTCGCGGCAGCACATGTCGCGAATAGAACGAGTAAAGCTGTTTCATCGGGGTATGCTCGGGAGAGCTGAACTCGAGGATGACGGCGACACCGCCCGGTCTCAGGACACGCCGCATCTCACGAAGGCCTGCCGACAGGTTCTCGAAGTTTCGCACGCCGAAGGCAACCGTGATTGCGTCGAAATGACCGTCCGGGAAGTCGAGTTCTTCCGCATCTCCCGTCACCAAAGAGATAATCCCCGTCGCATCTTCCCTTGCCACCTTCTCTCTTCCGAGGGAGAGCATTTCCTCCGAGATGTCTACTCCGACGACCTTCTCGGGACGCAGGCGCAGCAGCTGGATGGCGACGTCCGCCGTACCCGTCGCAATGTCCAGAATGCGACGAGGTGTCGCGCACCGGCGGCCTACCGTCCGGACCATCTTGCGGCGCCAACTCTGATCAATCCCCAGGCTCAGAACCCGGTTGAGAAGATCATACCGCGGAGCGATGCTATCAAACATCTGCTCCACGTGCTGCTTCTTGCCTTCGGCCTCGCCCACCGGCGGAAAGTTACTCGGTGTCATGTTCGCTCGTGGGGCGATCAGCTCAATGCCTGGGTGAGCTGGAGTAGTTCGTAGTCGATGTCTTTCTTGCGGCTCCAGACGCTACTCATCGGCGTCAGCTTGATTTCCTGATTTTCCACGCCGACCATCACATCCGTATAACCATCAACCAGCGCTCGCGCTGCAGCCGTTCCCAGCCTGCTGGCCAGTACGCGATCACGCGCCGACGGAGCGCCACCTCTCTGTGTATGACCGAGAATGCACACGCGAAGGTCTATCGCAGAGAAAGCGTCATCCTTCCGAAGTTCGTCCGCAATCATCGTGGCACCGCCCGTCTCGTCTCCCTCGGCCACTACAACGATAGAGGACCGCAAATGACCCGTCATGATCGAGTGAATTCGCGTCTTTATCTCCTCCATGTCCGACAGCGTTTCTGGCAGAAGCACCATCTCGGCCCCACCTCCGATCGCCGCGTTGAGCGCAATAAAGCCCGCGTCTCGACCCATCACCTCCACCAGGAAAAGGCGATTGTGGGCATCTGCGGTGTCACGAATCCGGTCGATGTTCTCGATGGCAGTATTGAGGGCGGTGTCGTAGCCGATTGTCTCGTCCGTTCCGAACAGGTCGTTATCGATCGTGCCAGGACATCCCACGACCCGAACGCCGTGCTCATCGTGGAGCAACGCGGCGCCGCGCAGCGTTCCGTCGCCTCCGATGGCGATCAGCGCGTCGATTCCCATCGAGGACAGTTGCTCTGCAGCCTGAGCCCGTCCCTCCGGCGTACGAAATCGCTCCGAACGAGCACTCTTCAGTATTGTCCCGCCTTTCTGAAGTATGTTTGACACCGACTGCGAATCCATCTCGACGATGTCGCCGTCGATCATTCCAGCATAGCCTCGCCGGATCCCGTAGACCTCCAGATCGTGTCCGATCACTCCTCGAACAGCGGCACGAACACACGCATTCATTCCGGGAGCGTCTCCTCCGCTGGTAAAAATTCCTACACGTTTGAGATCATTCATGTCTACGCCTAAAGAGGTCGGGCAACGACAATGCCGATCTGGATGTCGTTGTTCTGAACATACTCTTGAAGATCGGGCGAAACCTTGACACCACCCTCCGTGGAGGCGTGCAGAAAGCCGACGGACTCCCCATCACGGTACGCGATTCCGGTGTGTGAAACATCAAGGCCGTCGACACGAGTCGACGTGGCGATGATGTCTCCATGCCGAATCCCATCGTAGGACTGGGAGATGCGCTCCTGTGGAATGTGGTATATCTCCATCCCTGCCAAATCTTTTTCCATCTCTTCGATGCCAACGAACAGGCTGTCGTTCGTTGCAAACCGGGGATAGCTTTTCCGATGACGACTCATGAAAGAGAGCGTCTTGTCGAGACGAACACCCCCAATCTGCAGGGTGACGTTACGCACCAAACCCTTCTCTTCATTGTCCGCGATCCACTCCGAGAAGTAGTGCAGGCGGCTACAGTACCCATCAAGTTCGCCGCCACGATACCGCATCTCCTTCAGATTGGCTTTGAAGTTGTCGTAACGATACGCCCCGTCTCTAATAGCCCTCGCAGCAGCCAGCGCCGTCTCCACAAGGAGAACACAGTCGAACGAATCCAGCTCGACCACGAGCTCCTCAACCGTTCCCCGATCGAGCATGCCCGCTTCGTACGGCGCGCCGAGAAAATGTTCTCCGACAAGCACGACGATCTCCCCGATCGGCAAATCACTCCACCCATTCGTACGCGCCTCCTCAATCAGGCGGGTGAATGCTTCGGGGACTCCCTCCGCGGCGACTGCCCGCGCTTGCTGGGCCGACGGATACTGATCCGAGGGTTGGTCTGCACGGCCACAGGCGAGGGTCAACGCTAATGTTCCAGAAATGAAGGCCAGTATCTTCATGATGGTAGAGGCGTGGTAGGCGGCAGGACGGGGCCTGACGTTGTCTCCCATTTTGTGGAATGCATGGTCGCAGCATCCAGCTGCTGGAGATACTGCTCGCGCGCGATTTCAACCGCGCCGAAACGGGCAAGGTGTGCCGTAAGATACTGCGTATCGAGCAAGTCGAATCCTGAAATGAGCAGCCGGCCGATCAAGTCAGCGAGTGCGACCTTGGAAGCGTTCGACACATCGTGATACATCGATTCGCCGAAAAAAGCCCCTCCGATTGCAACACCGTACAGTCCTCCTACCAGCCGCTCATCACACCACGTCTCCACGGAATGCGCAATACCCTTTTGATGAAGGGCAAGGTACAGTTCGATGAGTCGGTCTGAAATCCACGTTTCCGCCCGAGATGCGCACTTCTTGATAACCGTTTCAAACTCTTGGTCAGTAGTCGTTACGAATTTTCCCTTGCGCGCCACGCGCACAACAGACCTGGGTATTCGATACGCGTTCAACGGAATGACGGCGCGCGGGTCCGGTGAAAACCAGAAGATCGATTCCGGTTCGCCGGGATCAGCCATTGGGAAGACACCACCCTTATATGCGCTGATCAACAGGTCCGGAGTGATGAATTGGCTCATTAGCTGACATTGGGAGGATCGCCGCCCATTACAGATCAAACAGGTCGTATTTTTGTCGGTGTCACAAAATCCAACGGATGAGCTATGGCAAAGACGGACCGCCGGTTCCGCGTCCGAATCAATGATCAAGAGGTCGATCTTACCCTTGGGGAAGATTACGTAGAGGTTGAGGGTCGAAAGACCCCCTACTCGTTGACCGAGATCTCAGATGGATGGTATCACCTGCTGCTCGACAGGCAAAGCCATTCCATCCATATTCCGAATTCCGTGCAATCCAGTAAAGAGTCTCTGGCGGCGATCAACGGCAAGGCCGCTCGGGTTCAGGTATGGACCGATCGAGACCTTCTTTTGGAGCAGGTAGGCATGAGCGGAGCCGACGATGCGGCCGACAGGGTCGTACGTGCGCCCATGCCCGGCCTGGTTCTGGAGACCCTGGTCGAAGCGGGCCGCCCGGTGAGTAAGGGAGACGGACTGCTGGTGTTGGAGGCCATGAAGATGGAAAACGAAATTCGCGCTTCGACAGATGGCGTTGTCAAAGTTGTTCACGTTTCAGCAGGCGACGCCGTGACAAAGAACGATCTTCTGGTCGAACTGGAGTAGCCGCGATGGAATCAGATCTCACACTGGTTACCGGCGCGACGGGCCTACTCGGTTCGGAGGTGGTCAAACTCCTCGTTGGTAGAGGCGACTCGGTACGCATCCTAAGGCGCGAGCATTCAAAGCTGGATCTCCTGAATCCAATCGCCAACGACATCGATCACGTTATCGGTGATGTGACTGACCGCCCTGCGGTAGAGGAGGCGATGCGCGGTGCGCGATACGTCTATCATGTGGCCGCGCGAATCGGCTATGGGACCAGGGGCGAAGAGAAAGAGATCATGCGCGTCAACGTTCAGGGGACGGCCGTGGTCGTGGACGCTGCGTTGCACGAAGGGGTCGAAAGGGTGACGCACACGTCGAGCATTGCCGCTCTTGGAAAGCCGGCTGATCCTCAGGGCCTGATCACCGAACAAACGCAGTGGAAAGAATCTCCTGTCAATTCAATTTATGGTCGCTCCAAGTGGATGGCAGAGTTGGAGGTGTACCGCGGGATCGCTGAAGGACTCGATGCAGTCATGGTAAATCCCTCGCTGATATTCGGCACCGGACGCGCAGGTGAGAACACGCGTGAGGTAGTAGACCGTGTTCGGCGCGGTAAACTGCCTGGCATTCCGCAAGGAGGTAACATGGTGGCTGATGCTCTCGATGTCGCGGAGGGTCATCTCAAGGCTATGAGCACGGGTCGAACGGGCGAGAAGTACATCCTGGGGAGTGAAAACCTGTCATGGAGAGAGATCATAGGTACGATTGCCGACGTGTTTGGCGTGGAGGCGCCGACTCGGACCATCCCTCCGAAGCTTGCGATCATGGCGGCAAGCGTGATCGAGCTGGCTGGACAGATCTTTGGATTTCGGCCCCTTATCACTCGCAGCAACATCAGGCAGTCGTCCCGAACGTACCGGTATGACAACTCCAAGTCGGTAAGCGAACTCGGCTGCACGTATCGGCCATTCCGAGAAACGGTGGAGCGTATTGCGGCCGAACTTCGGTAACCAGCGCCGGATGCCCGAGAGGACATGTCCAACGACAATTCGCCACGATCGACCTAGGCCGTCACCCTAAGGGAGAAAAGCCACGATCGTCCCGGACCCGGTATCCTCATGTCGTTCTCGCGATTGAAGAGACCGGGTTGCGGTTCAAAAGACGTGTTGAACAGGTTGAAGACCCCCACACGCAATATCACGTTGGCTCGCAAAGGGAGGCCGAGCCACCAATGAAAGAGCAGGTGGCCTCCACCGGCAAGTTCTCCGCGTTGCACAGCCACCCGACCCGTCTTCAACGAGAACTCGGACGACACCTCCAGCAGCAGCCGCTCGTCGGGCGAGGATGCAGTGACGTCAAGGCGCCCGGAAAAAGGTGGGATTCCAGGTATGGCTTCGTTCAGCTCCAGGTCAGTGGCGCGGGTGTAATCCAAGTGTCCGGACACGGAAACGAATGGAATGGGCGAATATGAGGCGGAAAGTTCGTAACCCCAGAAGGTTGCTGCTCCGTTACGGTAGACCCATGTTTCCCCGCCGGGGGCGACGTCACCATCCGCCGGTCCCGGGCCAATGAAGTCGCGTACAACAGAAACGAACGGTCGGAGTTCGAGCCTCACTTTTCGGATTCTCGCCGTGAAGCCGGAGTCAAAAGTGTAGGTCCATTCTGGATCCAGAGCTGGATCTCCCGCAACCACAATCGTTCGCACACCGTCCACTGGCAGATGCGGGGCAGAGTAACGCTGAAGAGGCGACGGCGCTCGGCGAATCACGTAAAGGCCGATCGACAGGCTGAGATTCTGATCTCGCCTGTACCTCATGGTCGCCGCCAGGCTTCCGACGAGATCTGTCCTTTCGGGCAACGAGGCTGATCCGCCGGAGAGCGAACTATCCGGCTTGAATCGGGCAAATCCTGCCCGACCGGTAATTGCCGCTCGCGTCGTGAGGCTGCGCAGAGATGCGGTAACGAAGGCCTCGCTCGAAAAGACGCTTACGTCGGGCCAGAAGAATGACAGAGAGTTGCTGCCCGGTGACTGGATCTTACCCTCTAGTCCAACGTGACCAAGCCGGATTCCTGCTTGGGCTGTTTCCAGCCGCGGATGAAACAGGTCAACCGCCAAAACGGCGCCGACGGACCTTGTCATAGCGTCCCCCAACACGGCATCGGACGCGAATTGATCGATGGTTACTTCGGACTGGGAGATGCTAAGATTGCCGGACAACCGACGCAGCAGATTTCGCTCCGGCGAGATCTGAAATGCGGCCGATGCGCCTAGGAGGCGCCCAAAATCGAGGGCACCCTGGGCGCCAGGTATCGAGACAGACCTGGCCTCCGAAACCTCTCCAGCGAAACGAACGGATCCTCCCTTGGCAAACTGGTGATCCACGGTTATCCGTCCTGAGCTTCGCTTGTACGAAGCTTCGACTGATTCACCCGACGCGCCCTTGTAGTCCGAACTCTGCGCGTGGGACGCAATCAAACGATATCGGGTGCCATCGATACGCCCGAGGTAATCTCCCGAGGTGTGAAACGCGTCGAGATTTGTTTGGTATCCGCCTTCAACAACCGCCGTCCCGCCTATAGGAGGGTCGCTTTCATTGGTCGGCCACCAGAGCAGAGACTGGACGGGGAGGCCGGTCAAGGGCACACCTCCGTAATAGGCGGCTCCTCCGGCGCCATCGCGCGAGTGCAAGTCAATCCGACCAACACCCGGTACTTCATGCGTCGCTGTTAGGAAATCGCCGTAAGTCAAAC
The DNA here is from genome assembly GCA_041609895.1 of Rhodothermales bacterium. Classification (GTDB taxonomy): domain Bacteria; phylum Bacteroidota; class Rhodothermia; order Rhodothermales; family JABDKH01; genus JAHHLP01. Next base: position 3,421 of record JBFIPX010000060.1, on the reverse strand, counting down.
GGCTTCGACCCTCCGCAAAACCCCGGACCATCGGATCCAGAAAAGCCAAACCATAGTGCCGCGCCGTGACCCCCGGTACGCGAGTCGGTGCTGAGGATATCGCGCCGAGAATCGGATCTCCACGCGCGGGAAACTCTCCCTTTCGAAATGGTGCAGCGAAGACACCGTGCGCATCGGCGGGAAGATCAGGTCGCTCCTTGCCCAGTTGTAAAACGATTCGACTGCCGGGCACTACCGCGGCTATCTCAACGGGTTCATAGCCCGCACGAATCACTCGTAGCTTGTACTCACCATCAGATACTGGTCCGAGCGAGAATGTGCCGTCGGGTCCGGTTACCGTTCCGAAGAGGGTCCCTGCAAGCACAACGGTGACGCCCTCAATCGGTGTGCGCGACGGACCATCGACTACGACTCCGCTTACAAGCCCTTGGCCGTAGACCGAGTAGTGCATTACGAGATAAGCGATCGCCGGCAACAGAGGCGATCGCCATGAGGTACGAAGGTAGTGGCTCAACGTGGGACCGGTGGGATTCATGCATGCGCAATATACATCGGCCCGAGGCTTGCCAACCTCCGCAACAGGGGTTGCATCGTCATCACAAATTGACCGACAATGCCCGAAATATCTGGCCTGCGTTCGATAACTTGCGCCTCGCCTCCACCATGCACGCGTCTCCTGCTCAACGTCTGCTCTGTGCACCGCACTCCCATCACCCTGCTGACCCTGGTCAGCGCTTTCGTCGTCTTTCTCGGGTGTCAGAAGCCCGATTCCGACGAGGACCGTAGGCCGATAATCTACACGACACTGCCAGTGATTCAGTACGTGGTGGAAGATATCGTGTCGCCGTCCGTAGAAGTGAGGCGGCTTCTTGACCCGGGCAGTTCACCGCACTCATACGAGCCGGTGCCCTCCGACGCCCGAGCGGCGCTGGACGCCGTTCTCGTCGTTTACGCATCCCGGCACCTCGACCGATGGGCGACGCGCCTGGCCAATGTGGAGTCGCTCGAGCTATTGAGTCTGGTGCCGGATTCGCTCCGGTACTACCCGTGGTCTGCGCCGGAATCTCCAGATCCGCACTTCTGGCTGGACCCCGTTGCGCTGCGCGCCGCCGTAGCGAGACTTCCCTCCGCGCTTTGCCCGATTCTCCCCGAGCGATGTTCACGATTCAGTGCCGCCGCGGACTCCTTGATGGGAGAGCTCTCCCGCCTCGACAGCACGATAGGTCATCGACTGCGTCAGAATGCTCCGAAAACATTAGTTCTCGCGACACCTTTCTTCGGTTATTTCGCGCGGAGATATGACTTCCAGGTGGCTGCCATTCTCGGTCGCAGCGGCGCCGTCGATTCCAGCCCCCGACAAATCACAGACGCGGTACATCGACTCGAGTCGTCCCGGACGCAGATAGCAGGCGTTGTGACTGAAGCGAATGAAAGCCAGGCTGCCAGCCGGATGGTGGCCGAAATGCTGAAGACTCGAGTCATCATGATTGACCCGGTGGGCGGATCCACAGGCCGGCAATCGTACGATGAGCTGATGCGCTACAACCTTCAACAGTTACTGGGAGATTCGTGATGGTTAACGTCGCGGTCGAGACAATGAACCTCAGTGTGAGCTTTGGGGGCCACACCGCTATCTCGAATTTGTCGTTCACGATCAATGTGGGTGACTTCGTGGCTGTGCTTGGTCCGAACGGCTCCGGCAAATCGACATTGATCAAGACGATCCTCGGGGTCATCCGTCCCACGTCGGGTGAAGTGCGTGTGTTTGGCGAAAAGCCAGGACGGCTAAATCCGCAACAGATTGGCTATGTCCCTCAGATAAAGACTTTTGACCGAACCTTTCCGGCTCTTTCGATAGATCTGGTGGCAAGCGGCATCCTGCGTCGTTGGCCCGCACACCTGAGCAAGACTTTGGCAATGCAAGCTGAGGATGCCTTGCGCCGCGTTGGCGCGGACCACCTGTCTCGTCGTCGCATAGGCACGTTGTCCGGCGGTGAGTTGCAGCGGGTGTACCTCGCCCGCAGCCTTGTCCGGAGTCCGCGACTGGTTCTGCTGGACGAGCCGGCGACCGGCGTTGACGTTGCGGGTGAAGCCGACTTCTACGAAGTGTTAGACCGGTATAGGGAAGACAACGAGTTGACCATCCTGATGGTGACCCACGATTGGGAAGCAGCCTTTCACCACGCGACGCACATCTTACTTCTCAAGAGTCGCCAGCTTGCGTACGGCCCGCCGGACGCTGCTTTGACAGAGCAAGGTCTGCGGGAAGCCTTCGGCCACGTTGGACACGCTCACGGGATCTATGGAGGTGAGCACACGTGATCGAATTGCTGGAACTGCCATTCATGCAGCGCGCCTTGATCGCCGGTGCTCTCGTTGGAGCACTCGCGAGCTACTTCGGCGTATTCGTCGTACAGCGTCGACTCAGTTTTCTGGGTAGCGGCCTGGCCCACGCTGCCTTTGGAGGTGTCGCATTGGGACTGCTCCTACAGGCTGAACCGCTGTGGGTTGCGGTCCCGTTCACGGTGGCCGTCGCGGCAGGCATCAACTGGATCCGCGACTCAACGATTCTGTCGGGAGACACGGCAGTGGGGATATTCTTTGCGGTATCCATGGCGCTAGGCGTCGTCTTCATATCCCTCGGCCGAAACAACGTCGATGCATTCACCTACCTGTTCGGTTCTGTTCTCATGGTGACGTGGACCGACATACTGCTGGCGGGCGCCCTCGTGCTAGCCTGCGCATTGACGTCGAGGTGGTGGTCGCGATGGGCGTACGCGACGTTCGACGCAGAACTTGCCAAGTCGGATCGTCTGGCAGTGCGCACAGACGACTACTTGCTGTCAGTACTTCTTGCCGTTTCGATTGTGGTGTCTGTCAAGCTCGTCGGAATCTTGCTGGTCGCAGCCTTCCTCGTGCTGCCGGCCGCGTCATCGCGCCTGATCACTGCGCGATTTGTGACCACGACCGTGACGGCCATCGCTCTCGGAGTGTTGACAGCGTTGACAGGCTTGGTCATTTCCTACTTCGCCGACATACCCAGTGGAGCGACCATCATTCTCGTTCAAGCTGGAGCCTTCATTGTGGCCTCGATTGTAGCAAGAATTCGGGGTCTTGGCGCCTAGGACCGTGGGAAGCGGCATTCTCTATTGGCAAGGGTCTTCCAGCGGGATCGGACGTTTATCCGAAAGACGTTGTGACAATCCGTCGTCAAGATGAATCAGCGGTGTGGCTCGTTGCGGGACCGTAACCGCTTCGTCGCCAACACAGCGAGACCCGATTCTCAGAATGGACAATCCGTCGGAGCTACTCTTTCGATCTCAACGCCCCGATCTTTGCACGGATTCGGTCGCCCCGATATTGAGCTCCGGCCTCCCCGTTGATCGTTCTCTCCCATGATCCGTAGGTCGGATTGGGCAGG
>JBFIPX010000059.1:0-16769 GCA_041609895.1 Rhodothermales bacterium | reverse complement strand
GCCGACGCGGAGAAGCAGGCAGAGAAGCGCCGAAGAGATCAGGAGGCAGCACGCAGGAAGCGAGAGCGCGAACTCGCGAAACAGCGTGAGGAAGAGGAACGCCTCCAGGCACGTATCGAGCAGGAAAAGGCAGAGGCTGCGGGCGAAGTACGCGAGGAGGCGCTGCCCGACTCCGTGAACGCAGGAGAACCTGCCGTATCCACTGATGAGAACCGTCCGGATGAAACCGTCGAGACTGACGACGACGATGGCGGGCCAAGGATTCCACTCCCCGATCCCATCGCGATACTTCGGAGAGCAGCCTTGGCGGTAACCGGTATCCGGGATTTCTCGATTACATACACCGGATCCCGCGGCTCAAGATCTACCAACGTCGGCGACCCGGAAACGGGTGATGTCAACTACGGCCTCTTCGATGCTTTACGCGGAGTTGGGCCGTCGCTGGGATATCGATTCGGTTTCGTGCGAGAGCTCTCACCCGAGTCACGCATTTCGGATCCGTCGCTGCAGGTCACCGACGTGTTCGACAACTCCGACCAGTTTCAGGCGCGAACGTCGCTAAACCCGACTCGCTCGTTGTCGATCAATTTGACCTGGTCGCTTAATGAGTCAGAAAGCATCACTCGGACCTATAGCCAGGAGGATCTTCTCGGCATACCACCGACGAGCAATCGAAACGGAAACAACCGGTCTTCCGTTTGGGCATTCGGAGCTAGCTATCTAGACCTCGTTGAAGCGCAGCTCGAAACTTTCGAATCCGATCGAGCCGCCGCGGTCAACCAGGGTCTCCCATTGGATGTTATCGGCGATGCCTCACAGGATGGACGCGTCGTCCTTTCAAACAAGAGTGTTGTAGAGGACTTCAAGACTGCCTTCACCAAGAGTCTCGGCACAATCTCGGACCAGGACATCCCGTTCCCGCTTCCCGGCTGGAACGTAAACTATACCGGATTGGGTAACTGGCCCATCCTTCGCAGTCTGGTGCAAAGTGCAACTGTGAGGCACGGCTACACGGCGGACTATAGCTCCGACTTTCGAACCAACTCGCTGGCTGCCGCCGTCGCGCCGCGGGACACAAGTCTAATCTTCGCCTTTGTGCCGGGAACGGCAATCCGATATACGGTACCAAGAACCGAAACGGGCGCCGTTCGAATCAACCAAAGATATCAGCCTTTCATCGGATTGGACCTGAACTGGAAAGGTCGGCTCCAAACGAACGTCGCATGGAACAAGAGCACCTCCCTTTCCCTGAGCACAAGTAATTTCGAGGTCAGCGAAAGTAGCACCAACGAGCTGACATTCACGGCCAATTTCCAGAAGGTTGGCATGTCTATCCCTTTCCTGCCTGGAAAGCGATTGAACAACCGCGTCAGCCTCGGGTTGTCGGTCTCGCGAGCAAAGACGCTCGATCAACGTTTTCTGCTTCAAAAGGCCTTGACCACGGCCGTATCAAACCAGGAGACTTTTCGCCTGGAAGATGCGTTGTCGGGTGATCTGGTCAGCGTCATCACCTCACACACACGAACGTCCGTGTCGCCGCAAATCTCCTATCAGTTCAGCAACCGGGTGACCGCCAACTTCACCCTTCGCTACGAAAAACTGGACAGTGAAATCAGCCGGCAGCCATCCTCCACGAACATGACGGGCACTTTCAACGTTCGTGTCAACATCACGAACTAACAGCGGTCGCCGATCGCAATGAACGGCACGAATAGGAAGGTCGCCGTCTGCCATCTCGGTTTGTCGGGATACCGGCGGACGTGGGACCTACAGAAGGCCATCCAATCTCGAATCATCAACGAGAAGCGACGGTCTCCAGAGCACAATCGGCCCCACGTTCTCCTGACCGTCGAGCATCCGCCCGTCTATACGCTGGGAAAGAGTGGAGACGCCGCCAACCTGCTTGTAGACGGAAACGGCCTTTCAGAAATGGGGGCCACTTTTGTACACATCGACCGGGGTGGCGACATCACCTTTCACGGGCCGGGACAGCTCGTCGTCTACCCCATCCTGGATCTTGGAAATTTTTATACGGACATCCATCGATACCTTCGAGATCTTGAGGAAATAGTGATCCGATCGTGTGCACACTATGGTCTGGCGACGACAAGAGTGGAGGGCCGGACGGGCGTCTGGACCGAGGCGGCCAGGGGCGAGCAATCACGCAAGATCTGCTCCATGGGGATCAAGTGCTCACGGTGGGTGACAAGTCACGGGCTGGCTCTCAATGTGGCTACCGACCTTTCTTATTTTACACACATTGTCCCGTGTGGCCTGCCCGATGCAGACATGACTTCGATGTCTCGAGAGTTGGGCATCGACGTGTCGATCTCTGACGTGGTACCAATATTCGTTAAGAACTTCACTGAAATCTTCGAAGCGGAAACCATCGAATATTCCGCGGACAACTCGAGCGAATTTTTGAAAACCTATCTGTCAGAGCGAGTGAATAGTTGACGCGTTCAGCGGCTCCGTCCAGTGGCAGGGTGCGTATTTGCACAAAAAGGCCGTATTCTGCATGTTGTTCGGCCTGCTAATCTTCGCTGAACCAGACGCCGGGAGGCCAAGACTAAACAGCACCAGACTATGCCAAGCTTCGACACTGAATCGTTTACCGTCAAGCTAATCGCCGAGACACTCTTCTATGATGAAGAGTATGGAGCACTGGGGAATCTGAGTCTGATCGACGAGGCGGCCCTCAAGGAGTGTTTCATTGCGGCCTATTCGCCTGAAGAAGATCAGTTCATAATAGAAGAGGCGACCGAGTGGGAAGATTACACCCCCTCGGACAAGGACGACATCGGGTACGCGCTCGCCGTCGACAGCAACGAGTATCGAACGTACCGAACGGCCGAACAGACAGCTGCGGAGATGATCGCCCTTGCTCGGAAGAACAATCTAACGCCGAGCATTACACTCCTCTTTGAGCAAGACGACATCGTCTAGTCTGGGCCAATCTCTTCCCCGCGGCGCCTCCCCTGCCAGCCCGCCATACCGAGGAAGATCCATCCCGCGATAAAGCTGAGCCCACCTACCGGTGCCACCGCTCCTAGCGCAGGCACATCCAGAAGCACGAGTGCGTAGAGGCTGCCACTGAACAGCAGGATGCCGGCGATAAACAGGTATCCTGCGCGTCGAAGGTGCGCGTCGGTCCCATTAAGACGAGCAGCCAGAAGTCCCACAATCACCAGCCCGACGGCGTGATACATCTGGTAACGAACCGCCGTCTCAAACACGTCAAACCGCTCTCCCAGGCTCTCAGAGAGCATATGAGCACCGAACGCACCGGCCAGCACACTAATGCTTGCGGCCAGACTGCCGATAAGAAGAAAGACCCTTCCAGACATGGGTTGTTTTGTATAGAATCGCGACCCTTCTACAAGCGCGGGGAGCGCAGGTTCAGCCTTCGCAAGTCGTCGAACCGCCGTAGAACAAAAGCCGCGATGGGTAGGAACATCAGGAGACTTTCGATGGCAACCGTCAAGAGCGTTGTCAAGTGGTTCGACGCCAAGAAAGGCTACGGTTTTGTTGTGGACCCCGACGGTGGGCCCGACATCTTCGTCCACTACTCTCAAATCGTTTCGGAAACCAGGTTCAAGACGCTGAAGACCGGACAAGAGGTGGAATTCGAGTTGTCCGACGGACCGAAGGGACAGCACGCACTTAATGTCGTCGCACTGTCGGACGGTGAGGAGCCGGAGGCAGGAGATGGTTCCGGGAGAGACTATCCCGAGTACCATTCCCAGAACGGACGGGACTGACTCGGGCGGCCTCCTTCTCATTGTTTTTGCCTGTTGCGCAGGCTATCTTTTTGCCGTCCTCGCGCTAATTCAAATCGTCGGCAACGTACCCTTCGCGCATCGTCTCGTGCCACCCTATGGCGTTCACGTTTTCGGATGAAGACATCGAACGGATTGCTTCCGTTCTCGAGGTACAGCCAAAACTTGATGGGGGCGCGTACCGGTTCGATCTCACAGACGAAACCAGCGGAAGGTCTCTCGCTCTCGAGATCCGTTCACGTGTAACGATTCCTGACGCGCTCCTCGACGACGGAACGATTAACATCGTGTCGATTTACGCCACTAGCTCGTTCCTGCAGATCCAGGATTGCACAGGCTACATCGCAAGCAAGGAGCTCGGCGAAGTGATCTTCGTCGCCAAGAGTGGAGAGGCAACCAGTGGTTTGGTCGTAGAACGCATCGCCGGCTGCTCCATGTACGCGAATGTGGCAGATCGCTTGCTATCGGCAGACTTCACGAAGCTGCCACCCGAGTTGATCATGAGCAGCGTTGCGCTCTCGCTCTCGGATTCGCTTTTTGATGACCTCGGATAGTCTCAAAGCAGGAGGCGTACCAACGGGTCTCGACGTCTCGATAAGTCATCCAACCTTAGCGGTCGACGAGGAGGAGATTCGGCGCTTCGTCGCGATGATTCTTCGAATCGAAGAAGTCAGCATTGACTATCTCGGGGTCATACTATGCGAACGGGCTCAACACCAGGAACTGCATCGCCGCTTCCTGGGGGACGATAGTCCGACAGACGTTCTCGCTTTTGATTTCGAATCAGGCTCCGGCAAAATCGAGGGCGAGGTGTACGTGGATCTGGATACTGCGAACGAGCGCCACCGGGAATTTGACGCGACCTTTCGTGAGGAGGTGCTACGCTATGTCGTGCACGGACTGCTCCATCTCATTGGTTACCGTGACAAGAATTCGGCGGACGCGGAAAGGATGCGAAAGAAGCAGGAATCGCTCATTCGGAGCTTCAAGGCCTCCGATTCCGAACGACCAGAATGAACCAGGAACCTTGTGGGTCAAGAGGTGTGATTAGGGTGTCGCCTGTCGGCCAAAGGTTCTGATGTGTGAACGTCTCGAAATCCAGAAACGAACCATATGAATGCTCGAATCACCGCACGACATTTCTCCATATCAGATGATCTTCGCAATTTCGTACAAGACCGCATTGACAAGCTTCAACAGTACTACGACGGTATTACGGCGGCTCACGTAATCCTCGACCTGGCGAACGGCCGTGCCGTCGATCAGTACTCGGCCGAGATCGTGATCACTGTCTATCGACAGACGCTATCAGCAAAGGAATCCGCGGATAGCCACGAGTTGGCGATTGATGGCTGCACCGACGGCCTTAGGCGCCAACTGCTTCGGTACAAAGCCAAACTCAAGGATACCGCCAAAGACTACCACCGGTAGGTCAGGCGATCTTCCGTAGACGGGAAACTACTTCGCGGATGTGTCGGGAGGTCTGCATGATGTAGAAGTGCAGGCACGGTATTCCGCGTTCGAACAGCTCCTCGCTCTGATCAACGGCCCACCGCACGCCAATCTCTGCAACGTGCCGGTCGTCGGCCGCCTCGATTTCCGCCGCAAGAGATTCGGGTATCTCGAGGTAGAAACGCCCGGGTAGAGACTTGAGCTGCTTCTTCGAGGTGATGATCTTGAGCCCGGGCAAGATCGGCACATCAATGTCGACCTCCCGGCATCGTTCAACAAAATCGAAGTAGTGCTGATTATCGAAGAACATCTGAGTCGTGATGTAGTGCGCCCCCGCATCCACCTTGCGCTTTAGATGCAGGATGTCCCAAGCCATGTTTGGCGCTTCGATATGCTTCTCAGGGTAGCCTGCCACTCCGATGCAAAAATCCGTGGCTTCAGCATCGATAAGCTCCTCTTGGTACCGGCCACGGTTCATCGCGGAGATCTGTGCAACCAAATCGTGCGCTTGCTTATTGACGGACTTTTCCGCTGCAAACGACTTTTCGTAACCATTGTCGTCTCCGCGCAGAGCCATCACATTCTGTATGCCGAGGTAGTTGAGCTCGATCAGGGCGTCCTCGGTCTCCTCGCGGCTGAAGCCATTACACAAGAGGTGAGGCACCGTTTCGATGCCGAATCGTCCCTTTATGGCCGCACACAGCCCGAGAGTGCCAGGGCGCTTCCTCTTGATGCGACGCCGCCAGGTACCATCGGGCATCTCCTCATAATAGACCTGCGCAGAATGGCTCGTGACGTCTATGAATGGGGGTTCAAACTCAACCAGAGATTCGATGATTTCGAATATCTCCTTGGCCGATCCACCGCGTACCGGCGGAATGATCTCGTAGGAGACCATCGGCTCCTTTCTTACCTCCAAGAGTTCAATTATCTTCATCCCTTAATAGTCCCGCCGCGAGGCCGAAGAACACTTCTGGAGCAGCACGCTTTTATTCAAAACTAGCGTGTACATACTATCGGATCAGGTCAGAGTTCATGGTCGGCATAGTTTTTACAACAGAGGAGGAGGCCAAACCGTTTCTTTTGGGTTATAAACGTGGTCGGTTTGACGGCCTTGCCGAGGGAGAATCCTACCACGACGACGACATCCTTGTATCACTTCTTGGCACCGGCAAGATCAAGGCCACGCTCCGGACGGAACGGCTCCTCAACGCATACAAGCTGAGCCGAATCATGCATGTCGGGACCTGTACAGCTTTGGATACGAAGCTGCGGATGAGAACGATTGTCAGCGCATCCCAGGTATTTGAGGGTGATCGCATCGAGCTAGCCGCACCCTCGTATCCCCGAATGCCTCTCGAGGCACCGTTGACCGACACGAAACGGGTCACCCTCGTGACTCAAGACCATCGAATCGAAGATGAATCCGAGATATCCTACTGGCAGCGAATAGCCGACGCGGTCGACATGACCGGTTACGCCGTTGCATACGTTGCAGCCACCCACGGCGTACCCTGCAATATCGTTGAGGTCATAAGTGCAAAAGCCAATCGCGAAGACAAAGATCTTCAGGAGACCCTCGAGAAATCATACGATACCCTTGCCAGATTCCTTAACAAGGAAATCGAGGCGATTCAGGCGCAGTCAGAGGAGTCCGCTTAGGATCAGTTGCGACGCGTCCACAGATCGGTAAACCAGGACGGCGGAACGCCGCTGGATCCATCCGGACCCAACTCATAATCGAATAGCGTCTTGTAGGACTCCCCGTACTCCTGATCCTGGCGGATCTCTCTCGCGCCGACAGGTACCGAGGCTCCCGCGCGCGCCGCCTGACGCCGAATGACGACAGCGTGGCGATCCAGAGCGACTTCCTGCTCACTGCCCCAGATACGGAAACCTGTCACTATCGCCCACGCCAAAAGCGAGACTACAAGCGATACGCCTAAGACGGCAAACAGGACAAGCATTGCAAATCGAGGTGGAAAAACCAGTTGCCTTGCTAAACAATACACACATTACTCTGTGCCGGGCAAGGCGATTTCTGTTTCGCCATCACATTTTTTTAGCGGCAGGATGTTGGGTGCACGAGGACGCCCTATGCCAAGTCCCCCTGCCTGCGGGTTCATGGAGGGTTGTCGCTATTGGCCTCCCGCTCCCCCCGCCGCCGACTCCATCCGCTCGATCTGGTCGATCGTCCGATCGTCGACATTGTCGATATCACCGCGGAAAGCCGTATCGAACAATGTGAAAACAACAAAGACGACCACCATAATCAGCCCGACAGTAAGGACCAGGAAATTGACCTTGTTGTCGTATTTAAGGGCCATAAAGAACGCCACGACGAGGGACGCTTTGCCGACTGCGATCGTCAGAGCCAATGGGACGTTCATGGCACCCAGATCTATCTGAGCCGTTATGACGGTCACAACCGTCAAAGCGACGAGCGCAAGGAAGGTGAAGAGGAGTGTCCTGAACGCCGTTATGTGGTGGCCGTGGCCTTCCGCGTGTTGCATGGCGGCTAAGTCGAAGATCTAGATGAGGTAAAGCAGTGGGAAGAGAAAGATCCAGATGATGTCGACGATGTGCCAGTAAAGTCCTACCAGCTCGACAGGAGTGTACCATTGGGACGTGAAGTGTCCTTTGGCGGCTCGAATGGCTAGCCAGATAAACAGCCCGATTCCAATCAGCACGTGAACTCCGTGGATGCCGGTCATCACGAAGTAGATGCTGAAAAACTGTTGGATGTACGGTACGCTGACATCAGCATACGCGTAATTCTCGCCGGGGAAGATGCCCAGGTGAAACTTGTGCGTGTACTCGAAATACTTGACCACAAGGAAGACCACGGCAGCTGCCATCGTCAAAAAGATGTTTATCAGGAGCGCTTTCTGGTTCCCCTTCTGGATGAAGTGGATGGACAGAGCGACGGTAAAGGATGAGGCGAGCAGAACAACCGTGTTAAGACCTCCCAGCCACGGATCGAGCAGCGTGGCACCAGCCACGAAGACCTCCGGATGCCATACGCGATAGACGGTATAGGCCACAAACATGCCGGCAAAAAGCAGCACTTCCGTGACCAGAAACAGCCACATGCCCATCTTTGCGGCGTCGAACTGCTGATCCGACGAAACGAAGTGGTGCTGCAGGTGCGCCGGGTGCGCATCGGCGTGCGCGGTTGCGGTCGCTGGAGTAGACGATGCCATCTTTGTCGTTTCGTTTAAGTACTTGACGGTTCAGCCTAGGCGCCTGAGGGGACGGGCTCAATGCTCCCCTCCTCAAGATGTCCGTCGCCGGCACCTTCGGACATTGACAGGAAGTCGTACGGACCGTGCGTCACGATCGGCGTATGATGAAAATTATGATGGTCGGGTGGCGAAGTAGCGTGCGTCCACTCAAGCGTCGCTGCGCCCCAAGGGTTCGACGGCGCCGTCTTTCCTCGAAAGAGGGAATGCAGCAGGTAGAACATCACGAGAAAGAGGCCTGCTCCAAGTATCCATGATCCGTAGGTCGACCATGCGTGGAGGGTTTCGAACCTTGGGAGATAATCAAAGTAGCGGCGGGGCATTCCCTGACTGCCAAGGATCAGCTGTGTGAAAAACGTGAGGTTGAATCCGATGAAGATGAGGACCGCGGCAATCTGGCCCAGTGTCTCGTTGTACATCTTGCCGAACATCTTGGGCCACCAGTAATGGAGGCCACCAAGTGCAGCAATCACCGTCCCTCCCATCATCACGTAATGAAAATGAGCGACGACGAAATATGTGTCATGCAGATGGACGTCGAGGGCCAAAACCCCAAGCGCAATTCCCGTGAACCCACCGATCGCAAACAGGAACAGGAAGGAGAGCGCGAACAGCATCGGAGACGTCAACCTGATAGAGCCGCGATACATGGTTGCGACCCAGTTGAACATCTTTACTCCAGTCGGAATGCCAATCAAGTAAGTGATCAGCGAAAAGACGATTGACGAGATCGCAGACTGGCCGGAGACGAACATGTGGTGTCCCCAAACCAGAAAACCAAGGAACGCGATCGCCACCGATGACAAAGCGACGAACCGGTATCCGTGAATCGGGTGTCGCGAGAAGACGGCGATAAGCTCAGAAATAATCCCGAACGCAGGGAGGATCATGATGTATACGGCCGGGTGCGAGTAGAACCAAAAGAAATGCTGGAACAGCACCGGATCGCCCCCAAGTGCGGGGTCGAAGATTCCTATACCTAATAGCCGCTCGAGGAAGAGAAGCAGCATCGTGATTCCGATAACCGGGGTGGCGAGCACCTGAACGATGCTGGTTGCGTAGATGCCCCACACGAACAACGGAAGACGGTTCCACGTCATCCCGGGAGCCCGCATCTTGTGGATGGTCACAATGAAGTTCAGGCCGGTCAGGATGGACGAGAACCCGGCCACAAAAACCGCCATCGTCATGAACAGCACCGCATCGCTGGTGCGATCCGAGTAGGGCGTGTAGAATGTCCAACCGGTATCGACTTTGCCTACAAGCAGCGCAGCTACAACGAGAATTCCGCCCGCAAGGTAGATGTAGTAGCTGGCCAGGTTGAGGCGTGGAAAAGCCACATCCTTGGCGCCCAGGTGCAAAGGCAATGCGAAGTTGCCCATCACGGCCGGAATCGACGGGATGATGAAGAGAAAGACCATCATGATCCCGTGCATCGAGAAGAACTTGTTGTACGTCTCTGCAGTCATGATGTCCTGACCGGGAGCCATCAGTTCGTACCTGACGAACATCGCAAGTATTCCCGCGATCAGAAATGCCAGCGACACTGACACGAGGTACATCAAGCCGATACGCTTGTGATCAACCGTCAGCAACCACGACCGAATGCTCTTGTCGTGGTTGAGATAATGAACCGGCGGTGGCGTCACGGCGACACCGGATGTCTGTGCTGCAGTCATTTAGAAAGAATCTTGATCATTCCGCGTTTCAGTTCGCGAGCGATTCGATGTAGGCGACCAGTGCATCCAGCTGCTCTGGCTGAAGTGAGGTATATGTAGCCGGCATCGCCGGCGGGTAGCCAGCTACTATCTTTACGGACGGAGCAACGATGGACTCACGGATGTAGCTCGCATCCGCCAGCACCGAAGTACCATCATCCAACTGCTCGGTCTTGCCGAAAAGGCCCTGCATCGAGGGGCCAACGCCCGGAGTGCCATCGACCGAGTGACAGACTTGGCAGTTCTGCTGACCGAACAGCACTTCGCCATACTCAACAGGCGTCATGTCACCCTGTCCACTGCTTCGAAGCCATTCCTCAAATTCCTTCTGAGTATGCACGATCACCTTGCCCAGCATTCCCGAGTGCCCGGTACCACAGTACTCGGTACAAAAAATGTCATATTCGCCAACCTCTGTGGCCTCGAACCAGACTGCCGTGTATCGATTCGGCAGCACATCAAACTTGACGCGGAATGCGGGCACGAAGAAGCTGTGGAGCACGTCCTCGCTGCTCATCGTCAGCTTGACAGGCCGATCGACCGGCACGTGAAGCTCCGTTCCGATGGATGTACCGTTGGGATACGTGAAATTCCACGCCCAGCTCGATGCTCTGACTTGAATCGGATAGGAATTGGGCGGGGCGATGTTCTGCTTGAGATAAGCCTTGAAGCCCCAGGTGAAAACCAGGAGGCATAGAATCAGCGGTATAACGATCCAGGCGGCCTCCATCGCCTTGTGTTCTGGTAGCGGTGCGGGCGTGTGTTCCCGACCGTCCCGACTTCTGTACTTGAACGCGAAGTAAATCATCGCGCCGATGACACCAACGAAAAGAATCACGCTGATCCAGTACACGAAGTAGAACAACCCGTCGATCTCGGCAGCGAGCGTCGACGCCTGTTCGGGGAGCCAAACGGTTCCTTTGTCACCCATTCCCTTTTGCTGTCAGCTAGAAAATTATGCGTGTGCAGCCATGGCAGCCGAGTTGATGTGCGCTTCCCGGCGCCACAACACAAACAACAGAACGCCCAGTACTCCGAGCGTCACCAATCCACCGAGCTTCATAATGTTGCTGGCGTGCGCGACATATGAATTGGAGTCTGGATCATATCGATAGCAGAACAACACGATTCGGTCAATGACCGATGCGATGTTGCCACTGGACGCCTCGATGATTGCCTTTTCAAGATCGTCCGAGGGATAATGCATTCCGTGCAGGTACCGGGTGATCTTTCCGTCACTACCGAGAAAGATCAGCGCAGCCGGATGAGCGAATTCGCTCGTTTCGTCCACCCATTTGAAGTCAAACCCGACTGCGTCGGACAGAGTTCGAACAGATTCTTCCGTGCCGGTAAGAAAGTGCCAGCCCTCCTCGGCTCCAGGACGATCGAGCAGGGCGAGATAACGCTCCTTCTGACGCTGCGCCAAGTCGGCGGTCTCGAACGAGGCCATGCTTACGGTGACCACCTGAAAGCTTTCGCCCGGCGAACGATCCAGCCCCTGCAAGCCCTCGACGAGCTGGTCCAGCAAGATGCTGCAGAGCATTGGGCACGTGTGGTATACGAAGTTCAGGACCACTGGCTGGCCTTCGGAAACAAGGTTTGCGATGCTAACGGAGTCCCCGTTGGCGTTTGCAAACCGCGTGTCCATGGGTATGAACTCGCCGAGGCGTTCCGTGATGCCGACACCTTCATACACCGCCGGAAGGTCACCTGTATCTTGCGCTGCCGAGGAAAGCGTCAGCGCGAAGAAGAACAGAAACGGTATCGATCTACAACTCCTCATTTATCCTTCGAAAGGCCGCCCGCACGTTGCAGCTTACTATTCGCGTAACAAGATCATCTCGCTCGTGTAACTGGACGCCGGTCGATCAAACGACTCGTTGGCCATCAGCTCCATGGCCCGGTCGATCGGAATCCGAAACGTCCCGTCCGCACCCGCGACCGGTTCGTATCTATTTAGCTTCTGGATCGCTGCGAGCTGAAGGTCCGTCAGCGTGCCGGTTTCCATGGCTGCCGACGCCGTCGCGACCCGAACATCCTGCACTTCGAGGTTCACGATCTGAAAGACAGCGATCACAATCACTACGACCAGCGCAGCAACTCCGAATACGACGCGGACGATGCCCGCCGCGTCCATATCCTCAGACTCCACGCCCGCCGCCACGCTAGCGTCGGCGACCGCGGACCCGCCGTGCACGGAATCAGCGTGCGCAAATCTGATGTTTTCGCGGGGTAGGGCCATGAACTGCCGGTTTCGCTTCTTCGCCTCGCTCGTCAGAAAGTACTGCGGGCTTTTCGAACGCCCCCTTACTGACGCGGATCAAGACAGGCGGTGAAAGTAAGGTGAAATAGATCTACGCCTACGCACAAGATACGCGGGCACTTAGATGTTTGTGAAGTTCAGCGACTTCTCAAGATGTGGATCGTTTTGGGGAACGAGACTATGCCGGCCCAAGCGATACATCACGAAAGCAAGAAACACTCCGAACAGCCCAAGCCAACACGTGAAGTCAAGCCAATGAAATCCGGCATGATCGCCGTGTAGCACGGGCATGGCTATCCAGTGAAAATCAAACCAGTTCATAACCAGGAACCAGACCGCCATGACACTCATTACGGGAACGGCTCGCTTGGCCGCCCGGGGCAGAAGCACCCAAAACGGTATGATAAAGTGGGCCACGAGGAGTGCGGCCGAATGGTACTCCCAACCATGCTCAAGTCGATGACGGTACCACAGCGTCTCTTCAGGCAGATTGCCGTACCAGATTAGCATGTACTGGCTGAAAGCGATGTAAGCCCAGAACACGGTGAACCCAAACATCATTTTGCCCAGGTCGTGAAAGTGTTCTTTCGTTATCACGCCTCGGAGCCCGCGGTTTCTCTGAATGGTGATCACGATCAAAGCAATCAAAGCGTGTGCGGTCAAAAAGGAAGCCGCAAAGAAGTACACTCCGAAGATCGTGGAAAACCAATGCGGGTCTAGCGACATCAGGATATCGTAGCTCGCAAACGCGGTAGTCACGGCCGTCAATACCAGACCAACGGCACTAACCTTGCGTAGCCGCGCCCCCGCGGAAACGTCGTCATCAACATCCTGTCGCAGGGACACGGTGTACAACCGATGTGCGATGAACGTCCACAGCGTGAAGTACACGACCAGCCGTGTGATGAAGAATGTCGTGTTTAGATAACCGTGTTTTCCGGCCAGAATGGGATCGTATTGTGGGCTGGCCGGGTCGTAGATCTCGTGATGCGTCCAATGGAAAAGGTCATGCATCCCGATCAGAATGGGGATGGCGAGGACCGCCAGCAACGGAAAGGACCAGATCAACGCCTCGGGAATTCGCCGAACGACGATGCTCCATTTCGCTTTCGTTAGATGGTGAATCAACACAAAGAACAGCGAACCCAGCGCCAGGGAAAGACAGAATGTCCATCCGACGAGATATGAGAAGTAGAACTGCTTGGCGTTTGTGGCCCACCCAACGCCACTCACGACGAGCAGAGCGACGCCAATACCTGCGGGAATGAACCATGCCATCACCTTGCCCTCGGGGCGGAACGCTTCTCTGGCATACTGCGCAGTCGGCCGAAGCGGATCCAGGATCCAGAGGGAGAGTGAGTTCGTCTTCACCGAGTTCGACATAATCGTTTCTCTTGTCCCTGCTACAGCTCCGTTACTGGCCGTCTGATGCTATGACGCTCGCGGGCACATCCGCCGCGTCGGCGTTCTGGCTCCGCTGAAGCGCTCTGATATAAGCGACGATGGCCCATCGATCAGCCACCGGGATTCGGCGACCGTAGCCAGGCATGCTACGGATTCCGTTTACGATGGCGTCATAGAAGTAGCCATCGGGCTGGCTGCGCACATTGTCTGTGTGGTATGTGGGAGCCGGCACGTACCCATAGTCGCCGGTGGTCACGATCCCCTGTCCGTCGCCAGCATCGCCGTGGCACGGTGAGCAAAATATCTGGTAGCGCTCCTGGCCTCTTTCCAGCAGTTCGGCGGTGGCCGGCACGGGCATACTCGCGACGAAATTCCCTGCCTCATCCCTTCCGAAATAGAACTGCACGTCCTCGCGCAAGAAGCCTCGCGCCACAGTGCCAGCAACGAGCGGCCTCATCGCACGGCCATCCGCGTACATCGGATTCGCGGCCTGCGGATCGAATCGCTCCTGCCAGTCCATGTTCGGATTGATATGAATCGGAGGGCTGGGCGAGGTCGTGCCGCGGCATCCTACAACGGCAAGCGCTCCAAAAAGAGCAAGTGCCGGAAGCCATCCATGGATTCTGCCGGCTGCTCCGGCCGAATATGTTCCTCTACTCTTCGGCATCGCCTCGATCTTCAATGGGCTCGACATAAAGGGCTCCGATGTCTCGCAAAAACTGCCGGGTCTTCTCTTGGTCGAAGAGCTTATCGCTTGCGGCGATGTGGAGGAAGAAGGCGTCATCCGTGACGCGGCTGAAACGCTCTGAGTAGAAGAGCGGGTTGTAGGGACGCGGCAGACCGTTGAGAGCGAACATACCCACAACCGCTCCGAGTGCTGAAAACAGAATCGTGAGCTCAAAGATGACCGGGATAGAGGGCTCGTATGCGAAGAAGGGCTTACCGCTGATGTTAAGCGGGTAATCTACAGCTCCCGTCCACCACTGCAACAAGATTCCAACCGCAAGTCCGGTGAGTCCACCGCCGAGACACGCGAAGCCGACCTTGGAATTCCCGAGACCCATCGCCCCGTCCATTCCGTGAATGGGGAATGGGCTGTGTGTGTCAAAATGCCGATAGCCCGTGTCTCGCGTCGCTCGCGCCGCGTTGACCAGGGCACCCGGATCCGGAAATTCGGCGAGCAGGCCGTAGACCTGATGCTCGTTGGGCTCATATATGCCCATCGTCGCCTTTATTCCGTTGATAATCGCCTTCATAATCTGACGTCGTCGATGCAGCGGTTAGTGCGACTTACGTTCAACGTGAGCACGATCGTAATAGTGCGGATCGGCTTCCGGCATGACAAGCTTCACCTCAGCCATTGCAATCATAGGTGCAAACCTCAGGAAAAGCAGGAACAGCGTGAAGAAGAGACCGAAGGATCCGACCAGTGTCAGCACATCGACCCACGTCGGTGTGTAGTAGTCCCACGAGCTCGGCAGATAGTCTCTATGAAGCGACGTAACCGTAATTACAAATCGCTCGAACCACATCCCGATATTCACAATTATCGATAGCCCGAACATGAACGGGATGTTGCGTCTCAGCTTCTTGTTCCAGAAGAACTGCGGGAATACGAGGTTGCACGTCATCATCGTCCAGTAAGCCCATGCATACGGACCGGTGGCACGGTTGAGGAATGCATATTGCTCGTACTCCACCCCCGAGTACCACGCGATGAAGAACTCGGTGATGTATGCAAAACCCACCATCGTTCCCGTGAGAAGAATGATGATGTTCATCTTCTCGAGATGGTTGATGGTGATGATATTCTGCAGTGAGTAGACCTTTCTGGCGACTACAAGCAGAGTGACTACCATCGCAAAGCCAGAGAAAATGGCCCCCGCGACGAAGTAGGGTGGGAATATTGTTGTATGCCACCCTGGAATGACGGACACGGCAAAGTCGAAGGACACGACCGAATGGACCGACAGAACCAGCGGAGTTGCGAGGGCGGCGAGGAGCAAGTAGGCCTTTTCATAATTCCGCCAGTGGCGATTAGCGCCACTCCATCCCATCGAAAGAAAGCCCAGTATTCGACGCCGGATTCCCGACTTGGCGCGGTCGCGCAGCGTGGCGAGGTCCGGAACCATACCGACATACCAGAAGATCAGGGATACCGCGAAGTAGACGGAAACCGCAAATACATCCCATAGAAGTGGACTCTTGAACTGCGGCCACATCTCCATCTGGTTTGGAATCGGCAGCATCCAATAGGCAACCCACACCCGACCCACGTGGATACCCGGAAAGAGGAGCGCACAGATGACGGCAAAGATCGTCATGGCCTCGGCCGAGCGGTTGATCGCCGTACGCCACTGCTGACGGAATAGGTACAAAATCGCTGAAATCAGCGTGCCGGCGTGTCCAATACCGACCCAGAAGACGAAATTGACGATAGCATATCCCCAACCAACAGGGTTATTGAGTCCCCAGACGCCGGTCCCATTCCAGAACAGGTAGGCGACCATTACGCCGAGCAGAAGCAGGCCGACGTTTGCCAGAGCGAATGCCCCAAGCCACGCGGTCGGAGTCTTCTTCTCAGTGTGAAGAGACACCATCTCGGTTACGTCGTGGAAACTCAGATTGCCGGCAACCAGGGGCGGCTCGTCCACAAATCCGTCGCCACTATGACCCGGCAGAATCTGGTCTGAGGCTATGTTGCTATCTTCACTCACGTTGAGGTTATCGGTGGTTAGGCATCATGGTCGGGTCAGGACTCGCTGGCGGCGAGAACAGGGTTCGGGTTAGTCACTCTACCGAGGTAGGATGTCCGCGGTTTGACACTCAGCTGGGCGAGCAGCTCATATCGTCTGCTGTTCTTTCGGGCAAGCGACACGGCCGAATCCGGGTCGTTGATGTTTCCAAACGT
>JBFIPX010000058.1:0-17037 GCA_041609895.1 Rhodothermales bacterium | reverse complement strand
CGATGTAGTGATCGTCATTTCGCAGAGCGGTGAGACGGCCGACACGCTGGCCGCCGTGTGGGAGGCCCAAAAGCAGGGCGTGCTCGTTCTGGGAATCTGCAATGGTGTCGGCAGCACGATTGCGCGCGAAACCGATGCCGGCGTATACCTGCATGTAGGACCCGAGATCGGCGTAGCTTCCACCAAAGCCTTCAGCGCACAGGTACTGGTTTTGGCGATGATCGCGCTCAAAATGGCGAAGCTGCGCGAAACGATCTCGGATGAAGAGATGTCCGCCTGTTTGCGTTCGCTGGTTCAGATCCCTCAGAAAGTGAGGCAGATCCTCGATCAGGCGCCCGTGATAGAGGGAATTGCCCAGGCGTATCGGTACGCGTCCAACTTTCTGTATCTCGGGCGCGGCTACAACTTCCCGGTTGCCCTAGAGGGTGCCTTGAAGCTCAAGGAGATATCATACATCCACGCTGAGGGATATCCAGCAGCGGAAATGAAGCATGGCCCGATCGCTCTCATCGATCACTTCATGCCTGTCGTCTTCATTGCGATGAATGACTCGACCTACAGTAAGGTCGTCTCAAACATTGAGGAGGTCGTCGCCCGAAAAGGGACGGTCATCGCAATAACCGACAACGGGGAATCGCTCGATCGGTTGTGCGAGTTCGTGATCAGGGTGCCGGAGACCCATGAATACCTGACCCCGCTACTGACCGTTGTACCGCTGCAGCTGCTCGCCTACTACATAGCGGTCATGCGTGGGTGCGACGTTGATCAGCCAAGAAATCTTGCCAAGAGCGTGACGGTCGAATAGTCGGGAAGCAGAAATGCCTTTCGGGCGTATGAGCTTCTCCCGAATCCTTTCCGCACACTCTGATGATCAATCTCGAGTCGCTTCAGCGTATCAAGAAGCGCTACGCCGAAATCCAGATCCTGATGGCGAGTCCGGAGGTAGCCACCGACCGGTCACGCATGGTTGAACTCGGTCGCGAGCATGCCGACCTCGAGGAAGTGGTTCGCACGATCGGCAGGTACGAATCCCTGTTGACGGAGAAAGAGGACCTGGAAACGATCCTGGAGGCTGAAGAAGACGACGAGGCGCTCGAAGCGTGGAGGGAGGAGTACGATAGGATCGAAGAACGATTGCCGCGTGTCGAACGCGAACTCTCGCTACAACTGGTTCCCAAGGACCCCGAGGACTCCAAGGACGCAATTGTCGAGATCCGGGCAGGCACCGGAGGCGATGAGGCAGCGCTGTTCGCCGGAGATCTCTTCCGGCTTTACTCCAGGTATGCGGAACAGAACGGCTGGCGTATCGACGTGATGAACAGCTCCGATGGGGCTAAGGGTGGTTTCAAGGAAGTAATTTTCGGGGTGAGCGGGCAGGACGCCTTCGGCAAAATGAAGTACGAAAGCGGCGTACATCGCGTTCAGCGAGTGCCGGTCACGGAGTCCAGTGGGCGAATCCACACGTCCGCGGCGACCGTCGCCGTGCTGCCCGAGGCAGAGGAAGTCGACGTCAAGATCGATCCCAACGAACTAAAGATTGATGTGTACCGCTCAAGCGGCCCGGGTGGTCAGAGCGTGAACACGACGGATTCCGCCGTGCGAATCACCCACATTCCGACCGGTGAGGTTGTCACCTGCCAGGACGAAAAAAGCCAGCACAAGAACAAGGATAAGGCGATGAGGGTCCTTCGGTCACGGCTCTTTGAGCTGGAGCGCGAGAAGCGGGACGCAGAACGGAGCGAGGCACGTCGTTCAATGGTCGGCTCGGGCGACCGATCAGCGAAGATACGCACGTACAATTGGCCGCAGGGGCGCGTGACCGATCATCGCCTTGATGGTGATGAGAAGAACCACCCGCTTGAGAAGGTCATCGAGGGAGATCTTGACGACATAATCACCGCGCTGAGAACGGCCGACAATGCGTCGCGGATGGCAAGGCTCGCTGAAAACTGAACCCGGGCGGGGCGCTGCGCTGGTAGTCCGTGGCCCGAGCGACTGCGGTGCAGCGGGAGAGTCGGCGGTTTAGTGCGAGAGTCGGGTGTAAATTGTGCGAATCCAGTCGCCAGCGAACCGATCATAGAAAGAATTGACTATATTTCTTGGCTGTGTATCCCTGCTCCCGGTGACTAATTCGGGGGCTTTACAGATGTAAATTCCGGAGGGAAATGGCTGAAAAAAATGACTATGAGCTGACGTATATCATCAACGCAGCTCTCGGCGATGACCAGATCAAGGAAATCGTCGCTCGCGTCAACAAGTTCCTCGAAGAGTCGGGCGCGGAAGCAGTTGAGATTGACGAGTGGGGCAACCAGCGCCTCGCGTATCCGATCAACAAGAAGCGTAACGGATACTATGTCAATATGTACTTCCGTTGCGATGGAGAGGTGATTGTAAAGCTTGAGCGGGCTTTGGAGATTAATGATGCCGTTCTCAGGTATCTGACGCTTCGCATGGATGCGAAGATGAAACGAAACAATGAGGTGCGTAAGAAGCGCGTGCTCGCCGAAGCCGCTGAGGAGGAGAAGTAGACCATGTCTAGAAACCAATCCAAAGACAGATTCAGCGCTGAGGGAATCGAGTACGTTGACTACAAGGACGTGGAACTGCTCAAACGGTTTATCAACGAGCAGGGTAAGATTTTGCCGAGGCGAATCACGGGTGTGTCGGCCAAGTTTCAGCGGCAGCTGACGCGGGCGGTCAAGCGCGCGCGGCATCTTGCACTCATCCCGTTCGTGGCTGACAACGTACGATAGTGAGCGGTTCGGGCGAAGCGCGTTCAACAACACGGTGACATGAAGGTAATTTTGACAGCGGACGTCGACGGTCTTGGCCAGCAGGGCGAAGTGGTGACCGTCAAGAATGGTTACGGTCGCAACTATCTCATCCCTAAGGGGCTTGCGCTTGTTGCCACCGATTCGGTGATCCGGCATCAGCAGGAGTTGCGGCGTCAGGCGGCGCACAAGCTGCTGAAGAAGAAGGAAGACGCAGAAGCCCTTCAGAAGCTGCTTGAGAAGGACGAGATTGTCTTCCAGGCGCGGGTTGGCGAAGACGACAGGATCTTCGGTACGGTGACGGCTCAGCAGGTCGCGGTCAAGTTGGCCGCAAAGGGGCTCGAGATCGACCGTCGCAAGATCGATGTTGAGGAAATTCGGACCGTAGGCGTCTTCACGGGCTCTGTCAAGCTTCATCCTGAGGTGACGGCCAAGCTGAAGATTCGGGTCGAGTCGGAGGAGGGTGCCGTGGAGGAGGAAGAGTCGGCGGATGCTTCTGGAGCGTGACGCGGGGTGATCTGCGTTTAAGGCCGTAACGGTCGAGACCGAAAAGCAACAATAGGGCAGGGTGGACGTTGATTTTGCGTCCACCCTTTTCTGATAGAAACGAAGCTACCTGGCGCGGGATGATGATGCGGCTGGATCGATTGATATCCGTTATTGCAAGCACCGTTCTATTGCTTGCAGTGGCTGCCCCTTCCGTTGCGCAGCGCGCTACTGAGCTGGTACAATGGACGGGCAGCACCGGCGAAGTGCATGAGGAATCCGGTTTTGTCCTGGCGCTGGCCGCCGAGATCGCCGACGGGTGGAAGATGTACGCCCTTGACTCACCGCGTCCGAGTCGGGGAGTAGAGATCGAGTTGACCGATCTTCCCGCCGGCCTGGAAATTGCCGGCCCGGTTCGACAGTCGCCCCCCAAGGATGCATTTGATCCCAACTTTCAGATCGACGTTCGCTATTTCGACGACGCTGCTGCGTTCTACGTTGACCTCGTATCCAACAGCGATGAGTCCCGATCGCAACAGGTAGGAGGCGCAGATCGCGTCGCGGGCGTTGTGACCTTCCAGATCTGCAACGACGATCTCGGTATCTGTCTGCCGCCGACGGACCTTGCGTTCGCGATTCCGCTGGATGGCTCACAAGTCTCGATAGCTACGCCGTGCGACGACCTTTCTGCGTCGCCGGACAGCGACGACGAGGATTGCGCTGTGGGTGCGATCGATTTCGCCTCGTCGATTCCGGCGGGTGCCGTGCCGGATGAGGCGGCCGCCGCAGCGGCGTCCCCCCGCGACTTTGGTGCAAGCCGTGGACTTCTCCCGTTTCTCTTGCTGGCGGCAGGTGCAGGCCTGGCCGCCCTCCTGACGCCTTGCGTATTTCCCATGATCCCTCTCACGGTCTCGTACTTCGCAAAAGAGGCTCGCGACCGCAGGCAGGCTGCTATGAGGGCCGCTGTCTACGGAGTGGCAATCGTGGCAACATTTACTGGTCTGGGGATCCTGATGGCCGTGCTTGTAGGCGCAGCAGGAGCACAATCAATCGCCGCAAACCCGTGGGTCAACATGTTCATAGCCGGCGTGTTGATTCTCTTTGCCCTTTCCCTGTTCGGGATGTTCGAGCTTCGTCTGCCGACGGGGTTGGTCAACTATTTTGACAGGAAGGGCCAGCGAGCCGGGTACGTGGGTGTCCTCTTCATGGGTTTCACCATTACTCTCGTCTCTTTCTCTTGCACGGCGCCGTTCGTCGGAGGCCTACTGGCGGCGGCCGCTGGCGGCCAGTGGTTCTATCCTCTAGTAGGCATGGTCGCATTCAGCGGTGCATTTTCTATCCCGTTTGTGCTACTGTCGCTGTTTCCGTCCGCCCTGGAGTCGCTGCCAAAGTCCGGATCGTGGATGAGCGCCTTCAAGGTGACGCTCGGATTCATAGAGCTCGCGGCCGCAAT
Source organism: Rhodothermales bacterium (assembly GCA_041609895.1). GTDB lineage: Bacteria > Bacteroidota > Rhodothermia > Rhodothermales > JABDKH01 > JAHHLP01. The sequence continues at coordinate 12,327 of JBFIPX010000058.1, read as the reverse complement.
CAAGTTCCTGTCGAACGCAGATCTGATATGGCAGTGGGAACTCATTTCCAGACCGCTCGCGATTGCAGTAACCGTTGTGATCTTCGCTCTCGCGGGGCTGTATTTGATTGGCAAGTTGCCGTTAGCCGGCGAAACGCTGGCGCCGCAGATCGGAGTCGGCCGTCTCATTTCTGGCGTCGCCTTTTTTGGACTGGCCCTGTACATGTTGCCGGGGCTCTTCGGTGCTCCGTTGAATCGGATTGACGCCTATCTGCCGCCGAGACTGGCAACGGACATGAGTCTTCTCGGGCCTGCTGGCGACCTCTCCGGAAGCTTTCGGACGGCGGACGGGGGCGAGGGATGGATCGAAGACGATATCGATACGGCCATGGCCGAAGGACTTGCGGAGGGAAAGCCGGTTCTGATCGATTTTACGGGCTATACCTGCACCAACTGCAGGGAGATGGAGAGCAATGTCTTTATTCAGCCTCAGGTTACGGAGAGATTTTCCCGTAACTACGTACGCCTTCGACTATTCACCGACACGATCGAAAAGGGAAAGACGTATCAGCGGTACCAGCTGCGTCTGACTGGAACCGTGGCGCTCCCCACGTACGCTATCGTCGAACCCCAGGATCAGGCTCTGATTGCGAAGGCGAGCGGTGTTATGTCGATGGAGGAGTTCGTCGACTTCCTGGATGCTGGCACGGCTGCCTTCGTCGCCGACGAGTTGGCGATGCGGTAGGGTGTCAAGCCGGCTCCTTTACCTGGTCGGTGTACTTCAACTACCGTCGATGAGGTCGCCGAGTCCCCCCAGCACGGATCCTTCCTCCCGGCGGCTGCCGTCGGCTCTCGGTGCATGGGCGAGGATGCGGTTTGCCATCCGTGAGAACGGAAGGCTCTGAAGGTAGACAGGCCCTGTGCCGCGGAGCGTTGCGAGGAATAGTCCTTCGCCCCCGAAAAACATCGATCGCAGGTTACCTGCTTTCTCGATTGCATAATCGACGCCCGGAGTGAAGGCAACCAGGCAGCCAGTGTCCATCCGGAGTACGTCCTCTTGAAGATTGCGCTTGATCACAGTACCGCCTGCGTGCAGGAACGCCAGGCCATCACCTCGCAGTCGCTGGAGTACGAAGCCTTCGCCCCCGAAAAAACCGGTACCCAGCCGCTTCGTGAATGCGATCGAGAGTTCAGTGCCCTTCGCCGCACAAAGAAACGCATCTTTTTGGCACAGCAGTTCACCACCCACTTCGGCAAGGTCGACAGCTACGATCTTGCCCGGGTAGGGTGCGGCAAAGGCGACCCGTCTCGTGCCTGCACCGGAGTTGGTGAAGTGGGTCATGAAAATTGACTCGCCGGTAAGCATCCGCTTTCCTGCACCCAGCAGTTTTCCAAGGAGACCCTCATCCGCCTTCGAACCGTCGCCCATGCGAGATTCGAAGGTGATATGATCCTCCATGTAGTTCATCGCTCCCGCCTCTGCGATGACAGTCTCTCCGGGATCGAGTTCGACCTCCACGACCTGAATGTCGTCACCGATGATCTGATATTCTATTTCGTGACTTGGCATCTGAGTGGTTCCAGCGTGTCTGTGGGCATCGCCGTCCGACCGTCATGCCGATCGCGGCCGGTTTATTCTTTGTCCGGAGGAAAAGGCATCAGCATGACCGGTACTTGAGCCTGTTCAACAACCTCGCCGGCCACGTCGCCCATCAGGAATTTCTCGATTCGTCCGTGATGTCGTTTGCCAACTACGATCATGTCGGCGGCATGCTCTGCTGCGTCCTCCAGTATCATCGCAGCCGGGTAGCCCACTTTGAGTGAAGCGCGAACCGGCCCCTCGAATCTCTCTGAGAGAAACTGATCAAACGCGGAGGCTTCAGCCTTCTCGAGTTCGTTTTGCAGATCGGGATCATACAGCGCGTATGAAGCCAGATCACCTAGGCCCGTCATGGGGTCGACGCTTGTGAAGGCGGACGACGGAGCCGGTGGCGCTACGTGAAGCACAAGCAACTCAGCTCCCAGTCGGGCTACCAGATCAGCGACCGCAGCCGTCACTGCGACGGGCTCCGTCAATTTTGCCGCGAATAGGACTGTCATCACATATGACTGTTTTGAGGGACTTTATCGAATGATACGAGATTGCTCCGGGATGACAAAGGAGCCGTTCGTCACGCGAATAGGGTCTTAATTGTGCGGGTTGTCGGTCGATACCTCGATCGAATCTGATCCACCCATTCCTCCCGAACTGTCATGAGAATCCTCAAGTTTTCGTCGCTAGCCGTATTTCTTGCCGCCGCCGTTTTTCTCGTTGGCGGATGCGACATGTTTTCCGGCAACGCAGGGCGCATAACCGTCAAACTCAAAGACGCTCCATTCCCGTACGACCACGTTTCTGAGGCCAACGTCACGATCACGCGCATCGACGTGTTGGGAACCAACGGCACCAAGAACTGGCTTGTTGCCGACGTCGCCCGGTCCCTCAATCTTTTGAACTTCCGCAACGGAGCAACGGCCACCCTCGTCCCGGACATCGAGATACCGGCAGGGACCTACGATCGACTTCGCTTACATTTGAACCGGACCGCGACCGTCGTACTGAAGAATGGAACGCGGTTCAGCGTGGATTCAGGATCGGACGCGCCGGTCATTGTACAGGTGCCCGAGTTCGAGTTTGACCAGGGAGAGGATGAGGCGGAGGCTCTCATCGACTTCGATATGGACAACTCGTTTGTTGCGCAGGGTGATGTGTCCACGATCGACGGCATTGAAGGGTTTTCGTACTCGCCGGTCATCGTGGCCGAGTCGTTCAAACTCAACAGCGAAGAGATTCCTGTCCAATGAGGTAGTTTCGACTCAAAGGCAGTAGCAGGAAGGGCCAATCGGGAAAACCTGATTGGCCCTTCTTATTTGTGTTCTGAAACATCCGGCACGGCGTTTGTTCTGTTGAAAGTCAGGGACGTAGTACCCAACTCTGTTTGGATGTCTTCGCCGGATCATTAGCGAAACTCGTGTGTTGGGGTGGCCGAGTCCCATTACTGTTGACGAAAACGAGACTCATACTTCACATGCAACTTTCTGCTAGATTAATTCTCGCATCTCTGGTCGTAGGGGTCCTGAGCTTTACAGCCTGCGATTCGACGGCTCCGGAAGATTCTGGACAAATCACGGTTCTCATCAAAGACGAGCCGTTTCCGTTCGACCTGGTCGACTCGGTCATGGTCACGATAAATAGCGTTGAGTTGATCGGCGAAGACACGACGGACAACTTCCTTGTTCTCACCGATATTCAACAGAGCTTTAACCTCCTTGAACTTCGAAACGGCGTCGTGGATACGCTCGCTACATTGCCGATTCCAGAGGGCAGCTACTCCGGCTTGCGCGTAGTCGTCGACGATTCCGCCTTCGTCGTCCTCAACGATGGAACCCGTTTTGACCTCAAGACCCCTTCGGCAACCACCAGCGGTCTCAAGGTAAAGATGCCTGCGGTCGAGGTATCTGACTTCTCCGACGAGGTTGAAGTGCTCGTCGATTTTGATGTCGAGAAGTCGTTCGTCCTGCAGGGCAACGCCGCGACGCCTGCCGGTATCAAGGGCTTCCTTTTCAAGCCCGTCATAAAGGTCGAATCGCTCGCGATCAATGACGTCGAGCTTGTGACTGATTAGTCATATGCATCTTGCAGTCATAGGGGCTCCTCCAGAAGTGGGGAGCCTTTTTTTTGTTGGTCAAACTGAAGGATGCCGTATCTGGTGCAGCCGACACCAAGATGAATGCATTCGGACTCGCGAAAACCAACCGGCTACTCTGCTTCGGTCTCGTTCCGATTTCGCGTGAGGTCCACTACGACGCCGGGATCGGCGAGCGTGGACGTGTCGCCGAGTTCGTCGATACGATTCTCGGCGATCTTGCGGAGGATGCGTCGCATGATCTTACCCGAACGCGTCTTCGGCAGAGCCGGCGCGAACTGTATGACGTCCGGCTTTGCGATGGGGCCGATTTCGCCGCGTACGTGTGCCACGAGGGTATCCCTCAGCTCGTCGCTGGGGTCAATGCCTGCCTTGAGCGTCACGTAGCAGTAGATGCCTTGTCCTTTGACGGCGTGCGGAAAGCCCACAACCGCTGCCTCGGCTACCGCGTCATGCAACACGAGGGCGCTCTCTATTTCCGCGGTTCCCATCCGGTGGCCCGACACGTTGAGCACGTCGTCGACGCGGCCAGTAATCCAGTAGTATCCGTCTTCATCGCGCTTGCACCCGTCTCCGGTGAAGTACTTGCCCCGAAACGTTGAGAAGTACGTCGCAACGAACCGGTCGTGATTTCGGTAGACCGTTCGTGCCTGGCCGGGCCATGATTCGGCAATCACCAGAACGCCCTCTGCCGGTCCGTCGAGCACTTTGCCTTCCGGATCGACTACCTGCGGCTGAATGCCCATAAATGGCAAGGAGGCCGAACCAGGCTTCTGCCGTACCGCACCGGGCAGGCCGGTAATCATGATGCCCCCCGTCTCCGTCTGCCACCATGTATCGACCACAGGACATCGCTCATTCCCGACCACGTCGTAGTACCATCGCCAAGCCTCCGGATTGATGGGTTCGCCAACTGTGCCTAGCAGTTTCAGTGACGAGCGGTTGGTTTGGGTAACGAAATCGTCGCCAAGCCGCATTAGCGCGCGAATCGCTGTGGGCGCCGTGTAGAATTGGTTTACCGAGTGTCGGTCTACGACATCCCAGAAACGAGATGCGGACGGATACGTGGGCACCCCCTCGAAGAAAACCTGGGTTGCACCGTTTGCAAGAGGACCGTAGACGATGTACGAATGCCCTGTGATCCAGCCGACGTCCGCTGTACACCAGTATATGTCTCCGTCGTGATAGTCAAACACCAGTTCGTGGGTCAGAGACGTGTAAACCATGTAGCCGCCGGTCGTATGCAAAACACCCTTCGGCTTGCCCGTTGAACCACTTGTGTAAAGGATGAAGAGAGGATCTTCGGAGTCCATGGGTTCGGGCGCACATTCCGCAGATACTGTCCCCGCTTCTTCGTGGTACCAGTAGTCGCGCCCTGTCTTCCACTCAACCTCGCCTCCGGTGTGCCGTACGACAATGAGCGTGTCGACGTCGGGGCACTTCTCCAGGGCCCGGTCTGCATTGTTCTTCAGTGGTACCGTCTTTCCGCCGCGCTTCCCCTCGTCGGCTGTAATGAGCACCGTCGAGTCGCAGTCGAGAATTCGGTCAGCGAGTGAGTCGGGCGAGAAACCGCCGAACACGACCGAGTGGATTGCGCCAATGCGGGCGCATGCGAGCATCGCATAGGCCGCCTCCGGGATCATCGGCATGTAGATCGTGACGCGGTCGCCCTTCTCGACGCCGCGCGCCTTGAGTACGTTAGCAAATCGGTTGACGTGGTCCGACAGGTCGTTGTAAGTGATGCGGCGCACCTCGTCATCTGGATCATCCGGCTCGAAGATGATGGCGGTCTGATCGCCACGGGATTCGAGATGGCGGTCAACGCAATTGTAGCAGGCATTCAACTTGCCCCCCAGGTACCACTTGATATGGACCTCTCCCGGCCCAAACGAGACGTCCTTCACCGTGTGAAATGGCTGGTACCAGTCGATTCTGTCAGCTTGATCGCGCCAAAACTCGGACGGCTTATCCACCGATCTCCCATACATCTCGCGATACTGCTCGAGAGAAGCCACATGCGCCGACGATCCAAAGGATGACGGGGGTGGGTAAGTCGCTCGATCTGAACTGTCGGACATGCTGATTGTAACCTGGACTATTGATAGTTGAACGAGGAACCCTTGCGCGTGACGACAAACGAAGTATAAATAATTAGGGCGTTACGATCCGAGTCCGAATGCAGTCGCCCACTCGGGGACCGTGCCGTAGACAAGATCGAAGGCGATGGGCAGAAGCAAGTACATCATGCTGGTGATCAGAATCACGAATACCGTATTGAGTACGATCCCCGCACGAGCCATTTCCGGTATGGTGACTCTGCCGCTTCCGTACACGATGGCGTTCGGCGGCGTGGCAACAGGAAGCATGAATGCACAACTGGCGGCGATCGCTGCCGGCACCATCAGTGCAAGCGGGTTCTGTCCTATTCCAATCGATACCGCTGCCAGGATGGGCAGGAAGGCCGCTGCAGTAGCTGTGTTACTTGTCAACTCGGTAAGCAGGATGATCAGCGCGACCGAGAAAACCATTAGCCCAATCAGCGGCCAGTTCGACAACTGACCAAAGCTTTCCCCGAGCCAGTCGGCAAGTCCACTTTCCTGAATCGCGGCAGCCAGACTCAGGCCGCCACCGAACAGGATCAACACGCCCCAAGGTATTCTTCTTGCCCACTCCCAGTTGAGTATAAATATGCCTCGGCGCCAATCGACCGGGATGACAAACAAGGCGAGGGCGCCGGCAATTGCGATCAACGGATCGGATACGCCCGCGACGTAGTTGTCCACAATTGGCCGGCTCATCCACAGCATTGCGACCATCACAAAGACTACGCCGATGGACCTTTCGCCTCGGCTCATTCTGCCGAGCACCTTCAGCTCGCGCCTGATCATTTCACGCCCCTCGTCTCCGTGATCCACGGCGACCGGATACACGAAACGGACAAGTACCACATAGACGACGACTAGCCCAACTACTACAAGCGGCAGAGCGAGCAAGAACCATTTGGCGAAAGAGATGTCGACGCCATACTGGTCCAGCATCAGAGCGGCGAAGAGTGCATTGGTAGGTGTCCCGATCAGAGTGCACATCCCCCCAATGCTGCACGCGTACGCTATTGCAAGCATGAGCACGATGCCGAAATTGCGATCCGTGGCGTTTTCGGAGGTCTTCGCAAGTGTTATTACTGAGACCCCGATCGGAAGAATCATCATGGCGGTTGCAGTATTGCTGACCCACATGCTAAGAAATGCGCTGGCCGCCATGAAGCCGATCACCATGCGCCGCGGCGCAGTACCGACGGCCGACACGATGGTTAGTGCAATTCGCTTGTGCAGGTCCCAGCGCTCCATCGCCGTCGCAATCATAAACCCACCCATGAAAAGAAAGATGAGTGGATTTGCATAGGGCGACGCCGCATCGGCAATAGGCATTACCCCGAGCAGAGGTAGGAGGACGAGAGGCAGAAGCGAAGTTGCGAATATGGGGATTGCCTCGCTGATCCACCATATCGCGATGAGCAGGCCCGCACCTGCGACTCGCCACGCCGCAGGCGGCATGTCGCTGGGAGCCTCCGAAAGCAGCACCGCCAGGAACACCCCGACCCCCGCCAACAGCCCGACCTTCTGCCTGACGCCGAAAGAACCCGATGTGGCTTCTGCGTCTAACGATGTTCTCTCGCCTTCAATCATCCGCCGCTAGCAAATCGCGAATCTCCCGACTTCTTCATTCAGCCTCGCAAGTAACCAGGCGCGACGTCAATCTCGTCAATTACCAACTGCACTGCCCGAGGTCGCAAGGAGACCCTGACAAAAATAATCCTGAATGCCCGACTCCGGTCTGATAAATTTGAGAGTGCACCTACTGACTGCCGCACTCGGTCTGGCACAATTCATCAACATTGGACTTGTCGCCTCTGCATCGTTACTCCGGATTGTTGATTTCACCGATCGAATAAGACGCCATGAGAACTTGCCTAATCCCGGTTGCTCTAATTTGTGCCCTTGTCGCGCCCCCGATTCGTGGGCAGGAGGTGCCTGATCTCTCTGAGAAGACGCAAGGTCTCGAAGCCCGGTCGGGCCTGTTCACCGTCTATTGGGACGATGCCGGCGGACGCGTCTGGCTTGAAATACGCGATTTCGGTAATGATTTCCTGTACTTGGAGTCGCTCCCGTATGGTCTCGGGTCGAACGACATAGGGCTGGACCGCGGACAGCTCGGTGACCGTTTGATCGTTCGGTTTGAGCGCTACGGTCCTCGCGTCGTACTCGTGGCTCCGAACATGAAGTATCGTACCCCTGGGGCGCCATCCGCAGAGGCACGATCCGTGCGTCAAGCATTTGCCGACGGGGTCGTGTGGTCCTTTGAGGTGGCCGCCGAGTCGGATGGGGCTGTCCTGGTGGATGCAACTGACTTCATCGTCCGCGACGCACACGGCGTCGTATCGCAACTGAAGAGCGCCGGGCAAGGCATCTTTGCTCTTGACCGAGACCGGTCCACGCCGGTGCCCGACATGCTGAAGTCTTTTCCGGACAACACAGAGTTGGAGGCGCGGCTGACGTTTACGTCGGACAATCCGGGTCAATACGTAAGGGATGTCGCGGCACTCCCGTCATCATTTTCCGTGCGGATCCGGCACTCGCTCATCCGCCTGCCCGGTCCGGGATTTCAGCCGCGGGTCTTTCATCCGAGAGCCGGCTATTTCGGACCGCAATTCGAGGACTACTCCAAACCGATCGGTGAAGACTTGACCGTCAGGTATATCGCCCGTCACCGGCTGGTGAAGAGGAATCCGGAGGCGGCCATCAGCGAGCCCGTCCAGCCGATCGTCTACTACCTCGATCCCGGTACTCCGGAGCCCGTTCGATCGGCCCTGTTGGACGGGGCCCGTTGGTGGGCCGACGCCTTTGAGGCTGCCGGCTTTCGCAATGCCTATCGCGTCGAAATATTGCCGGAAGACGCGGACCCTCTCGATGTCCGGTACAACGTCATTCAGTGGGTGCATCGGGCTACGAGGGGATGGAGTTATGGTGACGCGGTGACTGACCCGCGTACGGGCGAGATCATCAAAGGACATGTGTCACTCGGTTCGTTGCGGGTACGACAGGACTACCTGCTGGCGGAGGGCATGCTTGCACCGTACGTAGGTGACAACGCGTCCGGTTTACCGGCCGACGACGACCCGATGCTCGAGATGGCGCTGGCCCGAATTCGGCAGCTGTCCGCGCATGAAGTGGGTCACACGATCGGTCTGGCGCACAATTTCGCCGCGTCGAACAAGGACCGCGCATCCGTCATGGACTACCCGGCACCTCTCGCGACCGTCGCGGAAGACGGCCGTATCGATCTCAGCGAAGCCTACGCTGCGGGAATCGGGGATTGGGATAAGCTTGCCGTTCGCTATGGGTACGGAGTCCCTGCAGCCGGGCAGTCCGAGGACGCGTTTCTGCGTGAAGTGCTTCGGGCGGCCGAGGACGCAGGGATTGACTTCATCACAGACAGCGACGCCCGGCCGGCGGGTGCGGCCCATCCAGGCGCCAACCTCTGGGACAACGGCTCGGACATGATCGACGCTCTCAAACGCGAGATGGATGTGCGCCGCGTAGCATTACAACGCTTCAGTGAGGCCGTCGTCAGGTCGGGCCGGCCTCTGGCCCTCGCTGAGGAGGTTCTTGTACCTCTCTACCTGCGCCATCGATATCAGATCGAGGCGACGGCCAAGTTGCTCGCCGGGACGGAGTATGCATACGTAATGCGCGGTGAGAGCTGGCGTGCGCCAGCTCCCGTCTCCGGCGACGTGCAGAGGGCTGCGCTGGACGCTCTTCTCGATGTGCTTTCTCCCGACGAGTTGGTCCTTCGGACGGAAATTGTAGAGCTTGTTTCACCGCGGCCATTCGGCTATCCCGGAAACCGAGAACTGTTTGAGCGGCATACGGGCTTGGTGTTCGATCCCAATGCGCCTGCCGAGGCCCTGGCGACCCACGCGATTGCGTTCATCCTGAATCCCGAACGTGCGACACGACTTGTCTATCAGTCGGATGCCGACCCGTCGCTGCCGTCGCTGCTAGACGTTCTTGACGCTGCCGAGAAACGGTTCTTTGAGCGCGTGATAGAGGACGCATCTGCGGCCGAGGTGCTCCGCGTCGTTCAGCAGGCATGGCTGGACGGATTGGTTCGTCTGGCTACCGACCGCGACGCCGCCTCTGCTGTATCGGCGCGCGCATCCGAGGCTATTCGGCGACTGGGCGATCGTCTGGCACAGGTCAGGGAGACTGATAGGGAAGCCTCGGCCTGGCGGCATCACCTGATGGGTCAAATCCGACGTTTTGTCGATCGGCCATTTGCAACTTCCGATCACACGCTGGACGCGAACATACCCCCCGGATCACCTATCGGGATGGGAGATTCGAACCGTGTCAATCGATACGAGCGCAGCGTAAAACTCCTTGGGCGATACGCTGCGAGGGACCAGTGCACTTGGTCGAGTAAATAGCTTGACGACTCGTGTCAGCTGTATCCGGCTTGGCCGCGGTCTTTCGATCTACTCGCGCTATTCCGCACGGATGGCCGGGCGACGATACTACAACTGACGAACGAGACCGTCTTTCGTGGCATGCCGAATGATTGCGCTTTTAGTTCGGCGCGAACCACTTGGCTCGAATCTCTAAAGTGACGATCCGGAGTCGTCCCCGAGCATCGCCTCCCTGGCCAGCGTCACGGGAAGCCCGAGCGTGAGAAACTCGTCGTGAAACTCGCGTAGCGAATAAGTCCGACCGTCCTGCATGGCTTTCTCCTCGTAGTCTTGTCGGAGCTTGAGTATCTGCATTCGACCGAGCGCATAGTAGAGGTAAGTCGGATTATATGTGCCTCTCTGCGTCTCTCGTAGCGCAGGGAACGGTGCGAAGAATGCGATCTCCTCGAATCGCTTACTCGCATCTTCCACCGACTCCCCATACACGTGCATGGATAGTCCCGCATGCCAGCGAGCGTGACGCTGGAGGGCCCGACGCAGCTGACCGAGGCGAATCGCAGGGTCGCCGTCCCCGAGGCCCTCGTCGATCATCATTTGTTCCGTGTAGTGCGCCCACCCCTCGACCAATGACGCGGGCGTGAACACCTTGCGCACTGCGGTCGGTATGCGGCTCTCGTAAAGCAGCTGGACGAAGTGTCCGGGCATCACCTCGTGTATCGTCACTCCCAGCAGTCCGGGGTAATTGAAGTACGACAGATGCTGCGCCTTTTGCTCTTCCGACCAGGCAGGGTCAACGTTGGTAATGTTGTAGTACGCCTCACGCGCGTTCGTTTCAAAAGGCCCGGGCGTCGACATGGATGCAAACCCCATGCGGGCATACTCCGGAGTGGGTCGGACGACGGGGAGGCCGTCGGACGGCAGAGTGACGATGTCGTTGTCTATAATGAACTGCCGTGTTGTCGTCACATATTCTCTGGCAATTGGGATGAGTTCGTTCGGAGTCGGGAAGTTGCCGGTGATCTCTGCCATCACGTCTTTGACGGGAAGGGAGGGATCGATACGAGCCGCCTCCTTCCGTACCCAATCCTTGTAATAGGCAATCGCTTCCTCGTTTACGTCACGAAGCTGATCGGCATTCAATTCTACGTGCTCTTCGTAGCGCAGTTTGCGCTCGAACAGATCGCGCCCGAGACGAAAGTCCCCGTCCGCGCGAGGGGCAAGATCACGTTCGAGCCAAGTGACGAAATCGGAAAGGCTTTGGATTGAGTTGCGGCGCTCCTCTTCAAACTGCTCTTTCAATCCGGATGGAAGGTCGTCAACGCCTTGGTCAGCGAGCGCGGCGGGCAGGTCTTCCTCGAGAAATGAAACGACGCCACGACCGTTGCGTGTCGCTATTTCCACCCATAGGGGAGGCACGTTGTCAAGGTTCTTCTTTGCCGTTTCGAGCAGCGCCGTGATACCCTCCATGCGCATCATCATGGACGACAGACGGTCTTCCAAAGGCGCGAAATTCCTGTCCGACAGAGACGAGATCGATCTTGCCGCCGTGCTCACGTATCGCATGGGGTTGCGCTTCCAGTCGCGCACCTCCTCGAGTTCGAGCAGGCGGGCCCGCATGGCGTACTCCAGTATTCTGTGGTCGTAGTACCGGTCGCCTGTCAGCCTGTCCCGATCGATTCGGGAAAGACGATCCAGCCAATCGCGGAAATCGGCGGCTCGGCTCGTCACCCCCTCCTCCGACCAGTCCGGAAGCTGCCCGTCATATAGATGGATGCCGAGATTGGTGGCCGTAATCGGGTGCGCCTTGTAGTACCAGTCCAGAAAGCCGGCGGCTAGAGCGTCGTAGTCGGTCGACGACCCCGCCTCCACCCCTTCACGACCAGATTGACAGGCCGCGAGTACGGTCAGGATGAGTACCGGGTAACAGATGCTGGTTCTACGGCGATGTCTATGAATGATCTTGAATGGCATGAACGAAGATCCGTTGAGAGTAGGTCGTGTGGCGCGAGGCTGGGACTTGTTGAAAGATACCGGGTTGCCGGCTGTTGCGACGAAATATCGCGTCAGTTTTGGTGAAGCAGGTGGCCGAACATAACTTGGATCGCTCTTGATATGTGTTTCGCCTTTGCGCTACGCAATCCGAAGCATGAATGCGGCTCGGTCCCTGACTCAGCTGCGATTCGCCCGAAATTCAGG
>JBFIPX010000057.1:0-17175 GCA_041609895.1 Rhodothermales bacterium | reverse complement strand
TCTTTTTGCACGCATAAAGGACAAGATGCGCGTAGATATCCCCGACCAGGCGGACCAACTGATGAACGCAGCTGCGTTCATCAGTTGGTCCGCCTGGTCGGGGATATCTACGCGCATCTTGTCCTTTATGCGTGCAAAAAGATCCTGTGCCAGCCCGCCGTTTGCCTCACCGAGAATGATGATCATGCGCTCGGTACCCGAATCGACAAATATCGAGTCCTCGCGATTCAGAGAGTCTTCCACAATTCGAGAGATCAATCCAAATTCATCCGGTTCGGTAACGTCGTAGGCATCCTCCATTCGCATCGCGACGAGTACGAACGGAGTACCGCTGCTCTCGTAGTCTTCGAAGTAGAGCTGCAATTCTTCGCTAAACGCGGACCTGTCCTCAAAAGTCTGACCCCGTGTTTCATCGTGAACGGTCAGCTCTAAATCGTGCTCTGCCGACAATGTGACGCCTTCTCTTTCCAGTACGGATACGGAAGTCTTCGAGACTCCCTCTTCGATCTGCAGCTCCGGAACGGTTACATCCGCCCCGTCCGAATCTTGAACGCTTTCGAGGTCTTCCACAGCGCTTTGCTGGGCCGGGGAAACGGAGGGGCGTGCTGGACGGATCGCTGGCGATTCAAGGAGCCACGGCACTTCCGTCCGCCTCGTAGCGTGTCCAACCTGTGGTATCAAAGACAGGGTCCGCTGTACATGTCCGTCGATCTGCACCATGTGGACATGGATGCTACCGGTCATGTGGCTACCCATCAATTCGATCATACGTCGTGATGCCTCATTGGCTGGCGCCGGCATACAGATCATAAGGGTCGAGTCGACGTGCTCAATTTCATCCAGAAGCCGTATGAAAGCAGTCCGGAAGTGATCGAACGAAGAGAAGCGGGCAAAAGGACTGAAATCATCAATTACAACATGGTCGGCAGACGCGTCCACGATCAGACTGGCGAGAGCCTTAAGTGCAGATTCGAGGCCATCGTCATCTGACTGCATCACCTCCAGTTCGGCGGGCACACGACTCACTTTTAGCAGGCCACTCGCCCGGGCGGCAGTGTCGTCAAAACCTACGCCCGATGCCTGAATGTTCAGGTCCAGAGTTCTCAGCCGCGTGACCAGCAGTGTCGATTCGAGTCGGCTGGTTGCAGATGCAATAAAGACGACCGGGAGTAGATTCTTGCCAGCCGAGTTTCGTCCGTACACCAAGTATCTTCCTCCCCGGAAGACGCCTCCCCAGTAGTGATCGATTCCGCTTACGCCGGAAGAGATTTGATTCCCACGTGTATCCCGCCCTTCCATCTATGATCTCAGCTGCTCGCGTTTGATTACTTGGTTCCCGCCGTGATTCAACAAAACCTGTGCCGGGAAGCGAATACCCTGCCTGGATCGCGAAAAATAGCGTCTAGGACGAGTATTTGTGGCTTCTAATCTTCGACAGAACGGATTCCGGGAGCGTTTCGAGATTGGGTCGAGGTCCGCATCCCTTTATGAGACCCTACTCGATCCGGCATCCGAAGCGTCATCGACGTCTACCCGTCCTTTCGGAATCCAACGCCTTGTGAGCCATGAGCAGTATTTCTCGAGCTTCAGGGTTCTCGGCAAGATATCGGAGGAGCTCTGGCCGTTGCAACGGAGCTATCGTGCCCGCGACCAGCGACGCAATCAATTCCTCACGAATAGCCTCATCGTTGTCCTGACTTGACCGTCGCTTTTCAGCGCGTGGTCGTCTCTTTCTTTCACGTCGACTCACGTACGGGATCCTGCAATTGCGGACGGTGGTGGCGATACAGACCATCGCCATCTGTAGTAACGAAAAAAAAGTATTTTCTAGGGCGTCCTAATTTCGAGGGCGTTGTTATCGGTCAGAATAGCTTTTTTGCCAGCACCTCCCGATTATGAGTTTCAGGGAAGCCGTGGCAGCAAAGAGGGTTGGCAACGCAGCGCATGGACTTGGATCTAAAATCGATACAGGAGGCTCGGGAGCTTGTCAGCGCGGCACACGTCGCCATGCTGCGGTATCGTTTCTTTACCCAGGACAAGGTTGACCAAATTGTGTCGGCGATGGCAGCAGCTGGCGAAGAGGCAGCAGGAGAACTGGGTCGGCACGCGCATGACGAAACTGGATTCGGAAGGCCGGAGAGCAAGAAGGCAAAGAACCTTTTCGCGACACGCATTCTCCATGATCGCATGCGTGGCATGAGGACGGCGGGCATAATCGGGGAGCCAGAAGGAGGATCGATATGGGAGGTGGCCGTCCCGATGGGCGTGGTGGCCGCGCTGATACCGTCGACCAATCCGACTTCGACGGCTATGTACAAGGCGATCATCTCGGCCAAGGCGAGATGTGGAATCGTAATGAGCCCGCATCCGAGGGCGATTAAATGTACCTCGGCGGCCCTCGATGTCGTGGCCGAGGCCGCTTACTCGGCGGGTGCTCCCAGAGGACTTTTCGGGTGTATGCGTGAGGTATCCCTGGCAGGCACAAATGAGTTGTTGGAGCACGCGGAGACCGACGTAATACTGGCTACCGGGGGGGGCGCGATGGTCAAGGCCGCCTACTCGAAGGGCAAACCGGCCTATGGCGTTGGGTCGGGCAATGTCCCGGTCTATGTTGACCGTTCTGCGGACGTCGCGAAGGCGGCGGCCGACATCGTCTACGGCGCCTCATTTGACTGGGGGACTCTTTGCTCGACAGAGAGGAGCATCGTTGCCGATGTTCCAATCAAGACGCGACTCATCGAGGAGCTTCGAAAGCAAGGTGCCTACCTGTTGAATGACAGGGAGAAGGACATGCTTCGGTCTATTCTATTATCCAAGGGCAGACTCAACGTGAACCAAGTCGGGAAGTCCCCATCGCACATAGCCCGAATGGCTGGGTTTTCCGTTCCCGGAGAGACACGGGCGCTGGTCGCCGAGGTGGCTGCGGTAGGCAAAGAAGAACCCCTCTCCATGGAGACGCTATCGCCTATACTGTCTTTCTATGCCGCCGACGGCTGGGAGCAAGGATGCGAACGTTGCATTGAGATCCTCGCTTTCGGCGGAATGGGGCACACTCTCGGACTGCATTGCACAAACGATCGCGTCATCCGCGCGTTTGCTATTGAGAAGCCGGCCATGAGGATCGTCGTCAACACGGTCGCCGCCCTCGGGTCAGTCGGTTATACCAACCGACTCTTCCCGTCCATGACGCTTGGTCCCGGAACGATCGGTGGCTCCATCACGAGCGACAACATCTCTCCACTGCATCTGGTGAACATCAAGCGTGTCGCGTTTGAGACGGACCCGATCAATGCGTCTGTCTCTTTGGCCCAGAGCACGCCGCCGAAACGCGTCAAATCGGAAACCTCGAAGAACGGACAACGGTCGTGGATGGAAGAGATTGAGAATCGTCTGCGGCAGAGGGCCGGCAACCCCACTTCGCGTCCGCGTGGTCGCGAGAAGGAATCCTCGCCAAGGACTGGAGGGGCACAAGGCGACACATCATATACCCTCACGGAGGCGCGGATCGACGATTTGATCCGCCAATTTCGACGGTAGCTAAGCTCTGCTCCGTGATTGACTGGCGTTCAGCCCCGTCGGTATATTAACCTTCTTGTGTTTATCTCACCTGACAAGTGCTATGGCCTCGACGAGTGATTTCAGAAATGGGCTTACGATCATCTGGAATGACGACCTCTGGACAATTGTAGAGTTTCTACACGTCAAGCCGGGAAAAGGAGGAGCATTCGTCCGGACCAAGCTCAAGAATGTCAAGACGGGGCGAGTAGTTGACAATACGTTTCGTGCCGGCGAGAAAGTGGAGACGGCACGAATTGAGCGGCGTCCACATCAGTTTCTTTACGAAGACGATCTGGGTCTTCATTTCATGAATGCAGACACTTACGAGCAGGTCCAGCTGGCGGCCGATTCAGTCGTCGGTCGTGAGTTCATCCCGGAGGGTGGGGTAATCGACATACTCTTCCATGCCGAGACAGAGCAGCCGCTGAACACGGAAATACCAAAGTCGATTGACCTGAAGGTGGTTGAAACCGAGCCTGGCATCAAGGGAGATACAGCAACTTCCGCCACCAAGCCTGCCTCGCTTGAAAGTGGGGCTGTAGTGAACGTGCCATTATTTGTGAACGAGGGTGATGTTATCCGGGTAAATACGGAGACGTCCTCTTATATAACCCGCGTGAGTTCGTAGATTTTCGTCGGCTTGACCGCGCGGTTTAATCTGGAGGTGCAAATGGATCTGGACAAGATCAGGGATTTGCTTCGACTCGTCGCCGAGAGTGGCGTGGCAGAGGTCGAGATTGAAGAGGATGATTTCAAGCTTGTGATTCGGCGGGACGCTCCGACCGTGACGGTTCAATCTCCGGTACCCTACATGCAGCCATTCCAAGGCGCCTATCCGCCGCCTCCTCCACCGCCAGCGGCCCAAAGCGTCGAGCATGCATCGCCAGCCCCTTCGGCACCGGCATCGTCGACGCCATCAGCAGAAGACAAATCCGCGAGTTCCGAAGACACTGGTACCATCACCGTGAAAGCGCCCATAGTCGGGACGTTTTATCGGTCGCCTTCCCCGGACGCAGAGTCGTTTGTCAATGTGGGTGATACGATCGCAAAAGGGGATGTCCTCTGCATTATTGAAGCGATGAAACTGATGAACGAGATCGAGGCTGACGTGTCGGGGGTCGTTAGGAAGATTCTTGTCGAGGATGCTCAGCCAGTCGAGTTTGACCAACCGCTCTTCGTGGTCGACCCGTCGTAGGTCGCGTCCCATCCCAACTTACGTTACCGACCAGCCGGATCTGTACCACCATGAAGAAGGTCCTTATCGCAAACAGGGGTGAGATAGCGCTGCGAATCATCCGGACCTGTCATGAGATGGGGCTCAAGACGGTGGCGGTGTTCTCGACAGCCGATCGAGATTCACTTCATGTTCGTTTTGCCGATGAGGCTGTTTGTATTGGACCTCCGCCATCGCGAGAGAGCTATCTGCGGATCGATCGGATCATGGCGGCTGCCGAGGTTACAGGAGCAGACGCCATCCACCCTGGCTACGGATTTCTTTCCGAGAATGCGGACTTTAGCGCCATATGCGAAGACCACGGAATCAAGTTTATTGGACCGCCGGCCGGAACGATCCAAATGATGGGGAACAAGAGCCTTGCCAAGGAGACAATGCGCAAGGCAGGCGTTCCTGTGGTGCCGGGTTCCGACGGTGTCGTAGAGGATGCGAAAGAAGGCCTCCGTTTGGCCGGTGAAATCGGCTACCCTGTAATGGTCAAAGCCCGATCAGGCGGTGGTGGCAGGGGAATGCGAATTGTCAACAGCGAAAAGGAATTCAAGAGCCAGTTTGACACCGCGCGTAACGAGGCTGAGGCGGCATTCGGCGACGGAGGAGTTTACATAGAGAAGTTTGTCAGCTCGCCTCGGCACGTTGAAATACAGCTTCTTGGCGATGGCAAAGGCGGTGTTAAGCACTATGGCGAACGCGAATGCTCTATTCAACGTCGGCATCAGAAGCTGGTGGAGGAGTCCCCGTCACCAATCGTAGACGAGGATCTTCGTCGACGCATGGGTGAGGCTGCCGTCCGTGGTGCCAAAGACGTACAGTATGAAGGAGCGGGTACGATCGAATTCCTCGTGGATGCAGACTTGAACTTCTACTTCATGGAGATGAATACGAGGATTCAGGTCGAGCATCCGGTGACTGAAGAAGTCGCCGACTGCGATCTGGTGCAGTTTCAGATACTCGTGGCTATGGGCGAAACGCTGTCCGAGAAGCCGGTAGCTATGGACGGGCATGCGATCGAATGTCGGATAAACGCCGAAAATCCATTCCGGAATTTCTCGCCCTCTCCCGGCCGGATTGAGACGTTTCATACGCCCGGTGGTCACGGTGTTCGTGTGGACACTCACGTGTACGCCGGATACGTGATTCCGTCGCACTACGACTCGATGATCGCCAAGCTTATCGTTCGGGCCAAGTCTCGCGATCTCGCAATCAACAAGATGGTTCGGGCACTTGATGAGTTTGTGATTGAAGGAGTTGAAACGACAATTCCCTTTCACCGCCAGCTGATGTTGGACGAGCGTTTTCGTGCCGGTGATTTCGACACCAAGTTTCTTGAGACGTTCAAGTTGAAGGCGTCCGGCTAGGTGGCTAATCATGATGGTTAGCAGTATCATCTGTAACGCCAGTTCGGACGCGCCCACGTCCACATTCGGTTCAGGATAGTCCAATAAGTCAGCACACCCCGCCAGAGAGCAAATGACGTTTCCGGACGACCTCTACTACACCAAGGACCACGAGTGGCTTCGCGTCGACGAAAGTGGTAAGATGGCTACAATAGGAATCACCGACTTTGCTCAGTCCGAACTCGGTGATGTAGTATTTGTAGATCTCGAGGGTGAAGGGACGGAAGTAACAGCAGAATCTGTTTTTGGAACCGTCGAGGCAGTGAAGACTGTGTCTGAGCTGTTCGCTCCCGTTTCGGGATCCATCGTCTCGGTCAACGACGGACTGGAGTCCAATCCCGAGCTGGTAAACGCAGACCCTTACGGCGAAGGCTGGATGATAAAGCTGCAGCTCGATGATCCAGACGAGTTGAGTTCGCTGTTAAAGGCCGCAGAGTATCGCGAGATGGTGGGTGCCTGATCGCTCACGTCCCGAATGTTCGGGTATTCCTACATGCACGAACGAATCGTCATCCTCGACTTCGGTTCGCAGTACACGCAGCTGATTGCACGGAGGGTACGTGAGTCCGGCGTCTTCTCCGAGATCTATCCCTGTACTGTGGATGTATCGGAGATCGCGCGTCTCGAACCGAACGGCATTATCCTGTCTGGGGGGCCGTCGTCCGTCTACGACAAGGACGCGCCACAACTAAACCCCTCATTTCTGGCGCTCAGACGCAATGGCGGTGAACCGATCCCGGTGCTCGGTATTTGCTACGGCCTTCAGGCGATAGCCTACAACCACGGAGGCGAGGTGCAGCGAGCCGATCACAGGGAGTTCGGTCGGGCACTGCTACAGGTCGACCAGGCTGACGATTTGCTCGCCGGCCTGTCCGAACGGAGTGCGGTGTGGATGAGTCACGGTGATCATCTCACCGCTCTGCCAGACGGTTTCAAAGTCATCGCCCACACTGATAACGCCCCGATTGCGGCCGTCAGAAACGAGGCGCGCAGCGTGTTCGGCGTGCAGTTCCATCCGGAAGTCGTGCATACTCCGGAAGGCCACAAGATCTTGAGTAACTTTGTCCGACAAATCTGTGGCTGTCACGGGGACTGGACTCCCGCTTCCTTTATCGAGGAGAAGACGGCAGAAATACGGCAAACAGTTGGCGACGATCACGTTATTCTCGGTCTTTCCGGAGGAGTGGATTCCTCGGTTGCTGCCGTACTACTGCACGAAGCACTTGGCGACCAGTTGACTTGCATCTTTGTGAACAATGGTCTGCTTCGCAAAGGTGAATGGGAAGAGGTACAGGCTACCTTCCGCGACCACTATCACATTCGCCTCGAAGCGGTAGATGCATCCGAGTTATTCCTTGAAAGATTGGCCGACGTCGTCGATCCGGAAAGGAAAAGGATAATAATTGGCAATACGTTTGTCGAAGTATTTTCTGAGGCCACGGACAGGGTGGAGCAGGAGTTGGGTAAAAGGCCTCGGTTTTTGGCGCAGGGAACGCTATACCCCGATGTCATCGAGTCGGTCTCGTTCAAAGGTCCTTCCGCTACCATCAAGACCCACCACAACGTAGGGGGGCTGCCCGAGTCTCTCGACTTTGAGATTCTCGAACCTTTCCGTGAACTGTTTAAGGATGAAGTCCGACAGATTGGCGGTTTGCTCGGCGTTCCTGAAAACATCCTCGGACGACATCCGTTTCCCGGGCCGGGCCTGGCTGTACGTGTTCTCGGCTCCATCGATCCATCCGCCCTGGCGCTCCTTCGTGATGCAGACGCTATCTTCACAGCGGAGCTTAGGAAGCACGGCCTGTATGACGAGGTCTGGCAAGCGCTTGTCGTGTTGCTGCCCGTGCGATCAGTTGGTGTAATGGGTGACGAAAGGACTTACGAGAACGTGTGTGCGCTCAGGGCGGTTACGAGTGTCGATGGAATGACTGCGGACTGGGCGAAGCTGCCCGCGGATTTTCTGGCGCATGTCTCCAACCGCATTGTCAATGAGATACGCGGAATCAACCGAGTGGTATACGACATTAGCTCAAAGCCGCCGGCAACGATCGAATGGGAGTAACCAGCCTATGGTAAGAAGTCGAATTGGACTGGCAAGTTGGCTTCTGGCTTGCCTGATCGTCGTTGCGTGCCAGCCCGCTGTTGCTCAGGATTCAGAGCTCGTCGACCCCGAAGCTGAGGTTGTTTTCGAAGAGGCCCTGGGGATCTTCGAGGATGGTCATTACGGCAGTGCGTTTAGGCGGTTCGAGCGGGTCTATTCTGATTATCCGCTCAACAGGAAAACGACTGCTGCATGGCTGATGGCCGGCAAGTCTCTCTATAGGCACGGTGAGTATTCCCGCGCGATCGATGTCCTCAGCCACTTCATCCGCGAGTTTCCGGCGAGTAGCTACCAAGCAGATGCGCAGCGTACAAGGCGTTTCGCGCTCTCTTCGCTGGAGGCCGAAAATCGAAGAGGCAGACTCGTCAATTTCGGAATTCTTCTGCCCATGGATTCCGAATCGGTCGAGCTTTCCCAAGCGATGTTCAACGGCATACGTATCGCAGTTGAGGAGCACAACTCCTCAGGTGGCGGGCAGATGCCGATCAAGATGATCTTTCGCGACAGCGGCCATCGGCCTGAACTTGCCGCCGAGGCTGCCGAGGACCTGGCCAGACAAAACGTCGACGTCATAATCGGCCCGATCTACAGTGACGAGGCTCGGGCGGCCGGTGGAGTTGCCCAGGTGAACGGGGTTCCGATGATTGCCCCCCTCGCAACTGATGAGGAAGTCTCACGCGGTCGCTCGTACGTCTTTCAGGCCAATCCGACGATCGGAATGCGCGGTCGCCTCATGGCACGGTTCGCTGTTCGAAGTTTACGTTTGGACGAATTCGGCATTATCTCAGAGTTCAGCAACGAGTTGAGCGAGGTAATGGCCGAGTCCTTCGAGGACGAGCTGTTTCGGTTGGGCGCGGAGGTCTCATTCGTCAAGCTGCTTCCGGGACCGAGCAGCTGGTTCAGGCTGCTCGACCACGTCAAGTCCGACACGCTCGTTTTTGCCCGCGCACTCTACCTGCCGATAACCGGCGGAGACGCACCCACGCTCATACGCGCAGTTCTTAGCGAGCTGAATCGGGCAGATGTGCCCTTAAGAATCCTTGGTAACAAGGAATGGCATTCTGTGGGCGCTGCTCGAACGGCGTCGAAGTTCTCGACTACGTATACGACGGATTTCTACGTCGACGAGTTGCTTCCGGCGACTCAGTCTTTCATCGCAAGTTTTGCGGCGATCTCGGACAAACCGCCTACCCAACTGGCATACTCAGGCTATGATGTCGCACGGTACGTTATGCTTCAATTGACCGCCAACGCGGGGCAGCCGCTGCACCGGGCCTTCAGGGAAGCGCCTCCCTATCAAGGGTTGGGTACCCGTCTGGATTTCCGGGGTGGGAACGTCAACGAGGCAATCTTCTTTCTACGATATCGCGACGGCTTCATTGAGCTGTTGAGGTAGGCTCCTGGAACCGTGATGAGGGCTTCAGGTTGACATGAAGCCTGTCGCACATGTCCACCGGCTCTCGCGTCGCTTCCGATCGCACCCGGTGGCACTCGACAATAAAGACCGCCCTTCGACGTTTGACTAGCACCCTCCTGACGTGCACACAAATTCCCTGATGAAATTCATTTCGCGACTGTTAGTATTTGCCGTGCTCCTGCTTGTCGGGTGTTCGGGGTCCGGAAGAATTCGTTACGAAGATCCAGAGGAAGCGTACCGCAAGGGGCTTGAGCTGTACGAGAAGGGTTCGTACGATCGCGCGGCCGAGTATTTTCGCGGTACGTTTGACTTTGGCAGAACGCACGAGTACGCCGCTGACGCACAACTTTATCTTGCAAGGTCGCATAGGGAGGCAGGAGACTACCTGCTTGCTGCGAACGAATACAATCGATTCATTCAACTCTATCGGAGAGACCCGCGGGTGGCAGCTGCCCAATACGAGTACGCGATGACGTTCTATGAACGCTCACCCGGGTATCAGCTCGACCAGAGCCCGACAAAACGAGCTATCGAGCAGTTCCAGCTCTTCATCGATCGAAACCCGAACCACGAACTCGTCTCAGATGCCGAGGCACGGATCAAAGAGCTTAGGGAGAAGCTCGCGCACAAGCGCTTCGAGTCTGCCGCACTCTACGAGCGGAGGGGCCTTCACGAAGCGGCAGCGCTGACATATGAATCTGTGTTCGATGAATATCCAGGAACCCGATGGGCCGACGACGCCCTTGCGGCCGCATTCGAGAATTACATCGCTTTTGCCGATCAAAGCGTTATTACGCGGCAGCCTGAGCGGCTCGATGAGGCGATCAGGAATTACGAACGCCTCAGAGATCTCTTTCCCAACAGTCCACATGCTAGTCGACTGGAAGGAGAGTACAAGGCAGCTGTGGCGCGACGCGAGAAGCTGCAGGTGTCTCTGTAGCAGAGAGCGTCTGCGTCTCATTTCTACACGCTCGGCATTGCAGGCACCATGCGAACCGGAATATTCGGAGGCTCATTCGATCCACCGCACGTCGGACACCTCATAGTTGCGGAAGGTATCCGCGATTTGCTACAGCTGGATCGCGTGATATGGATTCCTGCTGCTACTGCTCCACACAAGCAGGGGAATACACACTCGTCCGCGGAGCACCGCTCTGCGATGGTACGGATGACAGTTTCAGGCAACGAGTCATTTGAGCAAAGTGATCTTGAGATCGGTCGGGGTGGGGTGTCATATACCGTCGACACGCTCAAACAATTGAAAAGACGCTATCCGAGTGACGAGATGTTTCTACTGCTGGGAATGGATAGCTACGCGGACTTTCCGGAGTGGCGAGAGCCGGAAAGAATTGCAGAGCTCGCCTCACTGATCGTTTACCCGCGACATGGAGTAGAACTCGTTGACACGAGCTCATTCCAGGCCATGACGGTGGATCTTCCCCGCGTGGAGATTTCGAGTTCGATGATTAGAAAACGGGTGCGCAGCCGTGAGTCTATCCGCTATCTTGTCGCTGACCCCGTTCGAAGCTACATCGCAAGAAACGAATTATATCTGGACTGAATAGCTGGTATGCGACGGCCCTCAAGTCTTCGGGAGAGAGCGGCACAGTTGCTCTTCATTCGTATCGGCTCGAACATGAACCCGCCGATTCGGGCACATGAAGAAGCGAATCGTGTCGCAGCACTAGTCGAGCGGTGTCCAGTTGGTGGGTTGCTCTTGTTCAACGGCAAATTCAAGGAGACGGGACAGGCTCTGCAAGGCCTACAGAAGATTAGCAAGTATCCGCTCCTCGTAGCAGCCGATCTCGAGCGCGGTGCTGGCCAGCAGCTGGAGGGTGCTACCATCTTTCCGCATGCGATGGCGCTTTCCGCTCAGACCGAGTTGGCTGTAAGTGATGCCTATGATATGGGCCGGATCACGGCAAGGGAGGCACTGTCGGAGGGGGTGCATTATATACTTGGGCCGGTCGCCGATCTCAATCGAAATCCGAGAAATCCAATCATTGGGACGCGCTCCTTCGGGCGGGACCCACAGCGCGTGGCGAAGCTTGTATGTGCCTATGTTAAAGGTTGTCGCTCTGAAGGTTGTGTGGTTGCTCCGAAGCACTTTCCAGGGCACGGCAACACCGATGCGGACTCGCACTCCGACGTGCCCGTTATCGACGGGTCCTGTGAGGAGTTTGAGGAGATCGATCTGGTACCTTTTCGGGAGGCGATATCTGCCGGCTGTGAGACCGTCATGACCGCTCACGCGGTCTACCCCGGCCTGGATCCGTCGGGCCGAGTCGCAACCCGATCACGGGCGATAATGAATGACTTGCTGCGTGAGACACTGGGTTTTGACGGAGCCGTTGTGAGCGACAGCCTTCTCATGGACGGCATCCGTCGGTCCTATTCGGGAACGGGGGAGATGGCGGTGGACCTGCTTCGGTCCGGTCTCGACATTCTCCTCGACATCGACGACGCCGAGGAGGCTGTGGAGTCTATCGTTCAGGCTGTGGGAAATGGCGAACTGAAGGAGGAATCGGTGAACCGCGCGTTTGGACACGGGTGGGGGCTTAAGGAGCGGCTCGAGGGTACTTTCGGGCAACATTGGCACACGCGGCCGCCGGCACACCCGACGGCTGCGGAAATGGCTGAACATGCGGTTGCTGCGGCGCGGATCGCTCGAAAGGCGCTCGTATCCGCAGCCACAACCGGTACATACGGTGGCAAACGTGCGCTCTTCGTTCTGGTCAAACCCTACCGAACTCATCTTGAGTCTGAGGTAGAGCCGTTCGGTCGGCTAATAGCCGAAGGCTACGGCTCGGAAGCTTACTATCAGATTGACGAAGGAGTTAGTGACGACCTGCTCCACGAAATTGAAGCTAGAGTCGGCGATGTTGAAAGGTTGGTTGTTGCGGTTGTTGCCCGGCCGGCAGCCTGGCGAAGCACCGGTGTATCAGACAGGCTGGCGAAGTACGTTGGGCGCATACTCGAATCTGCAGATAATCCGCTTCTGCTGGTCCTTGGTGCTCCGGAGGCGGTCCCGAACATCCCGTATGCGGGACCGCGACTTGTCACTTTCAGCGACGTCGAGGCCTCGCAGGCGGCGGCGTTCGAATGGCTGACGGGCTACAGTTTATCGACGTGAGATTATGGGAATACTCGACCTTGTGACTGGCGATCGCCCGCCACTGGTAAGGCAAGCGTTCGACGACATCAGTCTGATGTTGCGCACGGGTGGCAGCATGCTGGCTGCCGCAACCGGACATCTACTCGACAATGAGATTCTGGACGTCGATCTTGATGCGCTGGACGCAACGATAAATGCACGTGAGGTAGATCTCCGGCGCGTTCTGCTTGAGCATCTCTCCATCAATCCTCGAAAGGAGTTGGTGTTTAGTCTCAAACTGCTGAGTATCGTCCAGGAGGCGGAGCGAATCGGTGACTTGGCGAAGTCGCTGGCGGAAATCTCATCTCTGGCTCGTTCGCCGCGCATGGGTGAAGAGGTTGACGAGCTTCGCGCCGTACGCGACGTGATCTTGAGGCTGGTCACCCAGGCGCATAGATGCCTCGTCGATGACGATGAGGAGTCGGCCACCGACCTGATGTCACAACAGGAGCAAGTCAAGGAGCGCCTGACGCGCTATATCGAAAAGTTGTCTGCTAGCACCGGGTTAGCGACCGACCACGCAATCGTGCTCGCGCTGACGGCAAGGATGCTCAGCCGGGTGAGCTCGCATCTCGCAAACATCGCTTCGACGGTAGCGAGTCCTTTTGACCAAATTCGAGGCACACCGCTACCGCATTCGACACAGAGTCAACAATCAATAGGCGATTAATCTTGGCCCGTACCTATTCAGAAACTATCGCACTCGGGAGTCGGGCTGCGCCATTCAGTCTTCCAGCGGCGAATCCCGACTGCGACGACAAAGGGGATGAGAACAGGTCGCTCGCAGATTATGCGGATGCCCAGGTGATAGTTATCGTCTTCATGTGCAACCACTGCCCGTTTGTTGTTCACGTGCGTTCAGAACTTGTGCGGATGGCGAATGAGTATCTGGAAGCTGGTGTGCAATTCATTGGAATCAATTCGAACGATGCGGTACGCTATCCTGATGATTCGTTTCCGCGCATGCGAGAAGATGCCGAGACATATGGCTTCCTATTTCCTTATTTGTACGACGAGTCACAGGCCGTCGCACGTGCTTATGGCGCCGTTTGCACTCCCGACGTTTTTGTCTACGACTCCAATCGCGAGCTGAGGTATCATGGGCGGATCGACGAGACTCGGCCGGGCGGCGAACCATCTCACGGGCGCGAGCTTCGGTCGGCTCTCGACCAACTTATCTCTACCGGAATCGTGGAAGGAGAACAGATTCCGTCGATTGGTTGCAATATCAAGTGGAAGCAGGACGGTAGCTAGAAGGACGCCGGCATGGACTGGGTTGTACTACTGCCACCTGTCGTGGCAATTGTTCTGGCGCTGTGGACACGCCAGGTCTTTCTTTCGCTTCTGACTGGTCTTTGGCTCGGAACGACGGTGCTCGCTGGCGGCAATCCTGTCCGTGGGTTGTTGGGGTTGGCGGACCAGATGGTGGGTGTCTTTCAGGACGCTGGTAATACCCGGGTTGTCTTCTTCTGCCTTCTCGTCGGCGGGTTGATTGCATTGGTGCAGGGTTCTGGCGGCGTGGACGGGTTTGTAGACTGGGTTCGACGGCGCGGTTGGGGAGAGGATCGACGTAGCTCCGAGCTGGTAGCGTGGTTTGTGGGGATGGTGATCTTCGTGGAATCCAGCATCACAAGCCTCACGGTCGGTGCCATCAGTAGGCCTCTTTTCGACCGTGTAAAACTGCCACGCGAGAAGCTTGCGTTCTATTGCGACGCTACTTCTGCGCCGGTTTGCATGTCCATTCCCTTGAACGGTTGGGGTGCCTACGTTCTTGGGCTGCTTGCTGCGCAAGAGGTTGCCAACGGTGTTTCACTACTCGTTCAGTCACTTGCTTTCAACTTCATCAGCCTCCTTGCGATTGTTTTCGCGCTTGTCCTTGCTTTAACCGGTTGGTCGTTCGGTCCTATGCGCGCTGCTGAGAAGCGTGCGTCAGAACGTGGTCAGCTAATCAGGCCGGGCTCGACCCCGATGATTGCGGAGGAGGTTGCCGGAATTCGACCGGAGGAGGGGCAGTCGGGATTTGCGCTCGACCTGCTTCTGCCTATCGCTGTCATGGTTTCGATGATCTTTGTCGGACTGTACGTAACCGGTGATGGCAATATGATGAATGGAAGCGGGTCGACTTCGGTACTTTGGGCAGTGAGTTCCGGCATCATCTGTGCCTTTGTATTGTACGGCGTGCCGCGTCGGAGCCGCGGCTGGAAGCCAGTTATGACCCCTGCAAAAGTAATGGACCTGGTGATTAAGGGATGCTCGGGACTGGTGCCGGTCACTCTGCTTATTGTATTGGCATTTGCTCTCGGGCAGGTCTCCCGTGAACTTGAGATGGGCCCCTATGTGGTGGGACTTATCGGCGAGGGGGTACCGGCATGGTGGCTCCCAGCCCTTGTCTTTCTAGTTGGTTGCTTTGTCTCATTCACTCTCGGCTCATCCTGGACGACTTACGCGGTCATGGTGCCGATTGCTTTGCCTTTGGCTGAGGGGCTTGGAATTTCCATGCCTCTCATGTTGGGTGCTGTGCTTTCCGGGGGTGTCTTCGGAGATCTCGCGTCGCCTTTGTCCGACACATCGATCATTTCATCGATGTCAGCGGCTTGCGATCACGTCGACCACGTTAATACACAACTGCCCTATGCGTCTCTGCTTGCGGCGCTGTCGTTTGTCGGTTTTCTGGTGGCCGGATTTGTGGGATGATAGCTCCGTTTGACGATAGCGCGTTCCAATCGTGGCCGCAGCTCGTGGCCGGCGCTGTCCTCTTCGGTGTAATGTTCGAAGCTCCTGTCCTGCTCTTCGATTTTCTTGCGGAGGGTCGGCTCTTATTCTCTCGTGCGGCACTGCTGCTGGGACTTGGCGGATTCCTCGGATACCTGTGTACAGGCGCCGCCATTAAGACATTCGGCAGAGCTTCCGATTGATTAGGTACGTGCGGATCAAATGTGATTTTTTGTTGGTTCTATAAGGTTGGAAGCGCTTCCGAGAAACAGGCTACTATTCGATGATAGTTCAAGGAGAGATAGATAAGACGGCAGAGCTCAGCGCGTACGAGAAGGCTGCAGCCGAGGGTATCGATCCTCGCTGCTCGCCACAACATCTGCCGGAAGGCGGGGCGCCGATCGGCGAAGAAATTACTTACCCCGATTATCCGGCTCTGGACCACGAGACCTGGAAGATTCTCTTCGATCGCCAGGTAAAGCTTTTGAAGGGTCGGGCCGGCGATGCGTTTCTTAAAGGAGTTGAAATCCTGGAGATGACTCCTGAGTCGATTCCGCATCTTGCGGACCTTAGTGCCAGGCTAACGAGCGCAACCTCGTGGCAGGTTGCTCGCGTTCCGGGCCTTCTGCACGAAAAGGACTTCTTCGAATTGCTCTCGGAGCGCATCTTTCCGTCAACTGATTACATTCGAGGCAGAGAGGAGCTTGACTACACTCCTGCGCCCGATCTCTTTCATGACATATTTGGCCATATGCCGATGCTGACCGAGCCGGCGTTCGCTGACTTCTATCAATTATTTGGGCGCGCGGCGCTGAATGGAAAGGGAGCAGACAGGATCAAGCTCGAACGGTTGCACTGGTTTACGGTCGAGTTCGGACTGATACGTCAGAAAGAGGGAACGCGCGTGTTCGGAGCCGGCATTCTGTCATCAAAGAACGAGGTTGCGCATGCGTTGTCGGATGCCGTAACGGTTCATCGATTCGATCCGGAGAGAGTTGTAGAGCAGGATTACGATGTGTGGCACCTCCAGGACGTCTTGTTCGCCCTCGAGTCTTTTGAGCAGCTCGTTGACGGGTTCAAGTCGTGGACACGTGAGCGCGGACTTCTCTAGTCATCAGCAATACTGAAAATACACTTCAGGGTGTGCTGGGAGATCGTGCATTCGTTCTGTCCGTCCGTGGACGTGTGCAAGGTGTGGGGTTTCGGCACTTTGTCAGCAGGCTCGCGCGCCGGCTGGGCATCAAGGGATGGGTACGAAACGAACGTGACGGTTCCGTTCGAATCGCTGCCGCAGGACCGCCTCAGAATCTAGATGAATTCGTGTCTCGTGTGAGGGAAGGTCCGCCGTCGGCATGGGTAGAATCAGTTCAGATGGAACCTCATGACGACCCCGACTACGCTCTCCCTGATCCTTTTGTAATCAGCCACTAGCGCGGCGGCGTTAGGACGAGTACCTCACGCACCCAGTCGAAGCATCGCTATCCGCCTGCCGGCAGCGCCTCTACCATGTAATAGTTGACCGCGTAATCGCGAACCATGCGGCGAGCTGAAAACTGGTATGGCAGCTTTCTCATCGCGCTTCTCATCATAGCGATCCAGCCTTCT
>JBFIPX010000056.1:0-17590 GCA_041609895.1 Rhodothermales bacterium | reverse complement strand
TCTGGGAACCATCGTCTATGTCCTGGTGCTTTTGCCGGTGATCATCGCCGCGCTGAACGCGTTGTCCATCGACGCTGTTACCACCCCCGCGAGTGAGATGCTGGACATGATTCTCGCTGCGATTCCGCAGATACTTGCCGCGGCAGTCGTTCTCATTATAGCCTACGTCATTGGCAAGTTGGTCGGTGGCCTCGTCTCAAACGTGTTGTCCGGCATCGGATTCAACGGATTTCTCGGCCGCATCGGTCTTTGGAACGACAGTGGTCAGGCGGACCGCAAGACGCCGTCGGACCTCGTAGGTGCACTCGTGATGGTCGCCGTATTGCTCTTTGCTGCGATCGAGTCGGCCAACCTCCTCGGATTCGGCACGTTGACGGCGCTGATATCCGACTTCATGGTGTTTGCCGGACAGGTTCTGGTCGGTCTCGTGATCTTCGCGCTGGGCCTCTACGTGGCTAAACTCGCTCGATCTGCCATCGACGGAAGCGGTATGGCGCATGCAGCCATCGTCGCGACCGCCGCCCAGGTGGCCATCATCGTGTTTGTCGGTGCTATGGCCCTTCGCCAGATGGGTCTTGCGAATTCGATCATCAACCTTGCGTTCGGAATCGTGCTTGGCGCGCTCGCTCTAGCGGCGGCAATCGCTTTCGGCATTGGCGGGCGCGATTTCGCTAAACGACAACTGGACCGCATCGAACAGGATCGCGATTCTGGTTAGCGACGTCCGGCACAAGCACCGCATCATCGAGTTTCCCGGCGCAAGCCCAAGCGTGAATCGCGTGTGTTAAGGAGAGCGCCCGTCGTCTGCGAGAGTCGGCGGGCGTTTTTCGTTGTTCAACTCGTCAGCAAGTTGTAATTATTGCTGCAGAATCGTTTTGTGTCTATAAATATTGCCAGTGATCGAGAGTCACCCCATCAGCTCGGATCCGGATGGAACCTCGAAGACCGCTCTCGCCGCTCGCGCGATTTGCAGTTCATGCGTTTGTCGGCGCCTGCTTCGTAGCAACAATCGCGTATTTCTACCGTGAGACGCAAGAGCGCCATATTGCGCTCGGCATGCACGGTACAAGCAATCAACACTTCGTATACGTGCGGCCCGGTTCGGTAGCCTACGAAGCGGGCTTGAGAGAAGGGGATCGTCTGGACAACCCGACTCGCGCGTGGTTGGACGGTTTCTTTGCTGACGTGCCAACCTATTCGTTTCCGATCACTCGAGGGGCGGACACGCTCCAAATCAGGCTGCCGATTCAGCACGGAGCAAGTCTCGGAGAGCGTCTGGCATCAATGCCTCCGGACATGATTACGGCCGCTTCGGTCGGCGTACTCGCGTTGCTTCTGGGCTGGTGGATCTTCGTCCGTGCTCCCGACGCAGAATCAGTCGTGCCCTTTGTCCTATGGAGTGCCACCACTGCACCTTTCTGGGTCGGGCAAAGCTGGAGTGCCTATTGGTCGACAGAGATGTGGACCATCAACACGCTTTGGGCAATCCCTACGGAGAGTCTGTTCCAGGCTTTCGCTTTGCACTGGTTATTCGTCTTTCCGACGCACCTCGTCAACCGCAAGTGGATCGTTCGGCTCTACGTGTTATTCGCACTGCTGTCTTTGCTACTGGTGGCGTTAGCCCTCGCTACAGTAGACAAGCCGACCGACGAAATGGCGCTCAAGGGATTGCTGGTATCAGCCGTTGCTATCGTGTTGTGTCTTCTGCAGCTGCGACGTGCGCCCACAATCAAGACACGCCGCCGTGCGAGCTGGGTCCTGCTGGCCGTGTTGACGTTTTCGCTGATCTCGTTCTTCGCTTGGGATGCCCCCCATCTTGCCCGAATCGCCCTTCCAATTAGTGATATGAGCATCACCAACCTGGTGTCGCTCTGCTATCTGATCGTCCCCGTATCAGTTGCAATTGCGGTCACACGAGAGGGCCTGTTCCGCATAGACCGGATGGTCACGACGGGAATGGCGCTTGGCGGCGCCGTCCTCGTCATCTTTCTTATGTATGTCGGGGCGGTTGTGGTTCTTGCTCAATTCCTCGAGCTGAATGACCAGTCCTCGATACCCGTGTTTTGGGGCTTTGTGATTGCCTGTACCCTGGCCGTGCTCTTCCGGCCGGTACAGCGCAATTTGGAACGCGCATTCGACAGCACTCTGCTTCGAAGGCAACAGCGATACGACGAAGTGATTAAACGATTCGAGGAGTCGCTGAGCACCGCCGTGAGCTCCGAAGCCCTCGCCGGTCTTATTTGCAAATCCGTTTCCCAGGCGATCGGTGTGGTTTCCTGTTCCGTCTCAGACGAACGCCTGGATCTAATCCGCATTGCTCCGGGACAGGTCAGGGCGGACTCGTACTCAAGTTATCTCACGGTTAGCGAAGATTTGCCACCCGACGTTGCGGTCCGGTACCCAATCGAGGTGAGCGGCCACTACTTCGGTTGCCTCAATCTCGGGCCGAAGGAAGGAGACCGTTTTTCGGACGATGACTTCGTCTTTCTCGAAAGACTGGCGCTGCGCGCTGCCGACCAGTCAGCTCGAGTAACGTTGCAGGCAAAGGCCGTCAAAAGAGAACTTGAGTTTGCAAAGACCAGGCTTCGTATTGCCTCCGACCTACACGACGACATAGGTAGTAACCTCAGCGGGCTCGCGCTCATGTCCGAAAGCGTGGACGGCGACCCGCGAGATCAAGAGGTTGTTCTTGGCAAGATCGGCGAGTTTGCACGCAGCATGGTCGATTCCTTGCGAGACATCGTCTGGTCGATTGATCCCGAGTCAGATCGTGCCAGTCATCTCGTAGACCGAATGCGCGACTCAGCAGCCGCATTGCTCAGGGGCCTCGACCACTCAATTTCGGCGGACGTAGACCACGACGTTGGGCTGGATCCGGTCGCTCAGCGCAACATCTTCCTGATCTTTAAGGAAGCGATCAACAATGCAGCCCGTCACTCGGGGGCTAGTCGGGTTGTAGTCCACCTGACCGTTCGCGATGGTGCAATCGAACTTAGCGTTGAGGACAACGGATCGGGATTTAACGCGTCAGACCCGTCTTCCGGTTTGGGCAAACGATCGATGGCACGCCGCGCCGAACAGATCGGGGGCCGTTTAGCAATAGAATCTGAGGCGGGTACCGGCACCAGAGTGACTCTCACCGCGAGAATGGCGCAATCGCGCCATTCGCATCCACCAAACAACTTGTAGATTAGGGGATCGGGCTGTTTCCGTGCCGGATCTCCGCAGGTTCTCTAAATGATATCATCCGTGTCAGATAGCGACGAACCGGACGTCGGTCACGCAGGTGAAGCGACGATCTGGCTGGTTGAGGATAATGAGTTATACCGTGATGCGGTGTCTGCGCTTGTGGATGCCGCAGACGGCCTGCGATGTACCGAGACATTTGCTGAGTGTGGTCCCGCCCTCCGCATGCTCGAGGGAGGTGGGTTGCCGGATCTGATGCTCATGGACATCGAAATGCCGGGGATGGACGGGATTGCAGGAGTCGGAAAAGTGAAGGCGGTCGCTCCCTCGCTGCCGGTTGTAATGCTCACCGTTCACCAGGATAACGACAAGATCTTCAGGGCAATTTGTAACGGCGCATCAGGATATTTGCTCAAGTCGTCCCCGAAGGCGGAGATAATGACCGGACTGCGTGCCGTGCTTTCCGGTGGGGCTGCGATGGACGGCCAGATAGCACGACGCGTTCTGAACATGTTTACCGAGATGTCGCCACCTGTGTCTGATTATGGACTGTCCGACAGAGAAAAGGAGATTCTCGAACATCTGGTGGAAGGCAAGTCAAAACGGGAAATCGCTGCGGCGATCAACCTGAGTCCCCACACGATCGACAGCCACTTCCGCAATATCTACGCGAAGCTGCACGTGCACAATCAGTCCGGCGCTGTTGCGAAGGCCGTGCGAGAGAGATTGGTGTAGTTCGGGAGTTAGGCCGCTTCCGCCAGTATGCCGCTCATTTTCAGAGCCTTCCGGCGTACACATGGTCCAGACCAAGATCGACGAGCTCTGCGACTCGGTCGTGCCTGATATCTATCGACGAAAAGAGGTTGTACCGGTCAATCTTCATTCGTGAGATGCGGCCGTCCGAGTACTGTAGTCTCGTATCGCTCCTGAAGTCCCAGAAACGACCGGCTTGGCGGGGGCCTGTACCGAGTACGACATACTGATCGCTCGTCTCGGTACCCGAGAGATTACGTGAATCAAGGTCGATGCGGTCACCCTTCGTACGCACTGAAACCGTGCATACCTGAGCTTGACCGCGGCCGATTGAAACGAGTCCGGTCAGGGGGTCCAGGAGTCGGCCGTCAAAACTTCGCGACACCGTATGATGTCCGATCGTTGAGTAGGTCGCGAGCGTCCGTCCGGGCTCGGTGTCATCGATTGTAAGCCGGCTAACAATGGCACCATCCTTCTTGTCGGTAACGACAACTCCCTCAGATACAAGAATGTCGCCGTTCACCCTTCCGAAAGCGGTAAAGGTGATTCGAAGTGGATTGACGTGTTCGTCATCGAGAATCAAATCCATTGCCTCCTCTTCGGTGTCTTTACCGATCGGGAGAAACAGCAGTTTCTTGGTGATCTTCTCAGCCCATAGCGAAATGCTGTATCGGGAGTCCCCCGTAAGTATCTGAAGGTGACCGACGATGCGACCCCGTCCCAGTAGGCCCTTTCTGATTCCAATGTTGTAGATGTCGTGGGTAGACCGAAGACCGTATGGCCATCCCACGTACGGTAGCAGCAGGCTCGTGAGCGCCGTGGCTCCCAGACGTATGAAGGATCTTCTTTGCATGGTCAGATTTAGCGGTTTCAGTCCTTAGGGTTGCGGCACAGCGGCGAACCACTCCGTGCTCATGCCGAGCGTCCAATGAATGATCGCGATGTACCAAATAGAGTTCAGTCGAAGTGACACGCAGCCGAAGATGAGACCGCCAGGAACGGCAGACGCTGTTTCCATGATGCTTCGACCGAAGTGCGCCGTAACCGAGAGCGCGGTCTGTACGCCGTTTGCGTTGACACTGCCAATGCGGCCGGCGAGCCCGAAGAGCAGAACGCCGCGAAAGAGAATCTCCCACGACCCGTAGTACAGGAAGGCAGCCGTCGCGTAGCCGGCGAAGCGAGGCAAGTTCTCCATCATTCCGGGGTCCAGCGGGTAGACGGCGCGCATTCCCGGCTGTCCTCCGGCGGTCCACCCCGCGAACACGGCAATTGGAATCCCGACGGCGAGCCATCCCATGCCTTGACGCCAGTTGCCCCTACCGAGTCCCATCTCCTCAAGTCGCAGACCGCAGAGCCATTTACCAACGAGAACGGGGATGACCGCAAGAAGGATGAAAGACGCCGCGAAGTGGCCAAAGGGTGACAGGGATCCTGGCGTCATGACGGACCAGCCTCTGGAGTCAGAGAATACGCCAATAACGTCCGGTCGCCCGAGATAGTAGTGCCCGATAAGCACGACTGTGGCTGTTAGCGTCAAGACGGACGATCGCCATTCAGATGCGCTAAAGGCTGGTAGATGAATGCGATGCGTTTTCATTACTGCTCACCTATCCATGCGATGGTCTGCTCTAGACCGTTGTGCAGGCTTCGCGGCGCGTAGCCGAGTTGCTGACGCGTCTCCTCGAGGTCGACGCGCCGGTCCTCGAGGAAGACTCGAATCCAGGCGGGCGTCAGTGGTGCTGTCCCGCCGAGTCGTCCCCATGCCTCGGCGAGCCGTGCCCCGACCAGCGCCACGGGAGGCGGTATCCGAAATACGTGCCGCGGCCGTCCACAGATCGAATCGATCGTTCCCAGCAGATCAGAGAATGAAGCGTTCTCTCCGCCAAGGACGTAGTGAGCTCCGTGTTGGCCGCGCTCGGCGGCAAGTATTATACCGGCAGCCACGTCATCAGCATGCACGTAGTTTGATATGATGTCGCCGTCTTTGAGCGTGAAGCGAAACTGTCCCTTCAGGTACATCGCGACGAGTTGGGACACGGCATTAGCGTCCGTCAGAGGTCCCGGGCCGTAGATCCGAGTCGGGTGAACGATAACTGTGTGGCGACCCGATCGCGAATATTCCTCAACGAGGCGCTCTCCCGCCATCTTGGAGAGTTCGTAGTCAGACAATGCGGTCGAGGGGCCGTTCAGTTGTGCCGGCCGATATGGCGGTAGAGTCAGAATTGTGGAGACGTGAACGAATGTATCTATGTCGTTGATTGTGGCCGCCTCCAGCAGGGATCTCACCGCCTCGACGTTCACCTTTGTAAACTCCTCGGGTGCTGGAGACCACGCCTTGGCCACGGCCGCAAGATGCAATACGCTACTGCACCCGGACACGGCCTCCAGAATTCGGCGATGCGCACTGTCGATGGTGAGATCGCATACCGCGACCTCGACTCTGTTGCGGAGTTGCGGTGCGAGCTTCTCGGGGGAGCGAACCAAGGCGCGGACGCGCCTACCGTTGTCAACAAGTCGACGCACGAGGTACGACCCGACAAAACCCGTGGCTCCTGTTACCAGGATCGGCTCTTTCATGTCTTCGCCTCCGAAACGGAATATGGTCTTTTTGATGGAGGGCGCAGTAGGTGTTGATGCGACCGACTTACCCCGCTAAGACTCCGCTTCAGCGTAGGCGCGGCTACGAAGAACACGAATAGCGCCACGCCGAACCCTGCAATCATGTCAGTGAGGTAGTGATGCTGGCAGTAAACGGTCGACGCCATCACGCCCGCAGCCTCCAGCTGAAACAACAAAGCGGTCTGTCGGCTAAACCATCTCCGGGCCAACAGCGCCATCGTGACGGCACCGACAACATGAGAACTAGGAAAAGCAGTACCGATGGAATCACCGGCGTGTACCAGCATGGAGACAAAGCCATAGACCCAACTGTCCGTACCGGCGCTGGCAACGGTACCTAGAAATCTTCTGGGCCCGTCCACAGGGAACAGGAGGTATGACAGGTAGCAGGCGCAGTACGCCACGGTAAGTGTGTACACAATGTCCCGCGCGGCCGCCCGCCGCCCTCTGAGTGCAACCACGACTGGCGTCAAGAAGACCATCGGGTAGTAGAGCGTGTACATGGCGGACATTAGCTCAGCAAACCACGCCCAGGAGACCGTTTGTGCGAGCACCTGATGCGGGCTTGTCGCAGTCATCTGCAATTCAAGCGCGACGATGTGAGCGTCGTTACCTGCACTGTGCAGCTCCTGACGGACGAGTCCCATCTCGCTCCAGAAGAGAACCACGAGGAACAGCGGATACACATCTCGGATGACCGCGGCTGCACGAGAATGTGTCGGGTCGATGCGACTGGCAATCAGTGGGAGCGCCCCGAGGCTGACGTGCATACCCGCGAGTAGCAGGCCGGCGCTATAGCCCGTCGAGGCAATCAACCATACTGCGGCAAAAATCAGGTTGTATCCGACCACGACACGGTCGGCCGCGTTTAGTTCAGGTTGCCCTCTCATATCCACCCCGCCCGTCTATACCACTCGGCCGTTTCCGCGACGCCTCGTTCGACCGGCCACGCCGGCATATAGCCAACGGTGTTAATCGTTTTTGAAACGTCGCAAACCCAGCGGTCCTGTGAGATTTCACGCACTCGTTCGCGATTGAGAATGGCTGCGGAACCGTGAAGCCGCGCCGCAATCTCGGCGGAAACAGCAATTCCCTTCGCTATCGGTTTTGGGATGCTGAGCAGGCGTGGTTGTCGATTGATGACGCGCCCTATCGTCAGTGCGAATTGCTCCCACGTGGTCGGTGTCGGATGAGCAAGGCAAAACGTCTCGCCGGCTACGTCGTGCGGTATCTCGGCTGCCCTGACGAAGGCCTCCACGAGGTCGTCGACATACAGCAGGCTTACCTGCCGCGTCCACGGACCAACTGTCAGAGCCAGGCCATACTTGATCATCCGGAAAAGCTTCAGTACGGCCATTTCGCGCGGACCGTACACAGACGAGAGACGAAAAACGACCGAAGGCACCAAGTCCGAATACGAGTGGACAACCGCTTCGGCAAGGAGTTTGGAGTTCCCATAGTGCGACAGCGGATGGGGAACTGATCGGTCGGTGAGGTCACCGTTTCCATTGCACGGACCAAGTGCCGCGATAGAGGAGGCAAAGATGAACAGCGGAGGTGATTTCTGTCTCGAGGCCGCGCGAAGCACGGCCGCCGTTCCATCGGTATTCACGCGATAGAAATCCTCGGGCACACGTGCCTGCGTGAGAGCACCCAGATGAAATACCACGTCCGCGCCTCGTAGACACGTCGTGAGTTCGTCCTCATCGTTTAGTCCGCAGTCGTGAAACTCGACCGGTGTTCCATTGAGCTGCTCCGCGGAGGCCTGCGGGCGCTCGATGCAGACTACCTCGGCTCCTTCGTCCGCAAGCCGTTCGATGAGATGGCTTCCGACGAACCCCGCGCCTCCTGTGACTACTGCTTTCATTCTATCCTGCGCGTTTGGTGTTCGTTATGGTTCTGCGGCGACTCTGAATTTTGTCGCCGGGCATAACTTCTCGCACCAAGGAGCAGGTGAACCCGACAATCCAACTAGATTTGCAGTCGTGTCTCGAAAGTCATACTCGTGTGTCCCGTTCTTCGGTTACGCTCGCTTTGGTGGGTAAAGACACTCGAGTTACCTGGCGGTAGCGCCGTCGAACGAGACTCGAAAGGCTGCCTACACGCGTTTCTGCATTTGGCCTACACGTATTCGGAATTTCCCCTCGCAACCGGATTGCGCCTAATCGGCTACCTAACGTCGACGGGTGTGCTGGCCCGTTTAATGGGGCGCCGGCACGCCAGATTTGTAGATTTTACCAATGAGGTGAAGTCATGGCAGAGAAAGTGTCCCGTGCGATCACTCCGATTCGGAATCTCCGCCGAGAGGTAGATCGCCTGTTCAGCGACGTGTTCTCGTCGGTGGGTGACGGAGAGGAAATGCTCTCGGACGTGTGGGCACCTCGGATGGACATGTCGGAAAAGGATGACGTGTACATCATCCGCATGGATGTACCCGGTGTACCACGGGAGGGGATCAAGGTCGACGTGACCGACCACGAACTGACAGTCAGTGGCGAGCGCAAGGAGACGAAGCGCGACGAAGACGAGAACTTCCTGAGAGTCGAACGCACCTTCGGAAGCTTCTACCGCAGCGTTCGGCTTCCGAAGATGGCCGATGCCCAAAAGGTTGAGGCTACCTTCAAGGATGGCGAACTGATTGTCCGCGTGCCCAAGGTAGAAGAAGTCAAGCCGAGAAAGATCGACGTTAAGGTCGGCTGAGATTTAACCGGCGGACCGTTGGCTCGGCCATCGCCCGTCGAGAAAAGGCGGAAACAGATCTCTATCGCATTCTGGCCGTTCTTACTAGCTTACCGTAGTCGTGATCGGGCCGGAATCCGACAGGTTGATAACCTGTATGGAAGATGTTCGGCCCGACTCATCAAATGATCGTGCTGGCGGAATGCGCGTTCACAGCCGTGAGCTGAATGTCTGAGTTTGACTGGCTTCGGGAGATCGACCACACGGCCGACGTCGGCATCGAGGTGAGGGCGCCGACCGAGAAGTTGCTGTTCGAGCGAGCGGCGGCCGGTATGTTCTCGATTCTCGTATCGGCGGATGCGGTCACATGCGACGTCGAGAAGTGCGTGTTGGTTGAGGCGCCGGATCGTGATGCCCTCTTGGTGCGGTGGCTGTCCGAGTTGAACTACCTGCACCAGGTGGAGCGCTTCGTTCTCGGGGCCGTGGAAATCCAGGCGATTGATGAGCATCACTTGATTGCCCGCGCATCCGGCGAGACTTACGACCCGGCTCGGCATACGATTGAATGCGAGATCAAAGCAGTGACGTTCCACGACATGAAGATCATCCACGATCGAAACGAATGGCGGGTACAGATCATATTTGATATGTAGGCAGTTCGCTGTGAGCGGGTTGGAGGCAGAACCATGGCTACAGCTATGACAGCTTCGGATATTGAGCAGATCGCTCCCTACCTGTGGGAGATTCCGAAATCTGGGGGGATGCGCGTCCCTGCTCGCATCTATGCGACCGAGAAGATGATGGCCGACATCCGTGCGGACAAGGCGCCCCAGCAAGTGGCCAATGTGGCGCACCTGCCGGGTATCGTGAGGGCCTCTCTTGCCATGCCGGACATTCATTGGGGCTACGGCTTTCCGATAGGGGGTGTTGCCGCATTCGATCTCGATGAGGGGGTGATATCTCCCGGCGGCGTGGGGTACGACATCAACTGCGGGGTGCGACTCATGGCATCTCGCCTGACTCGCAGCGACGTCTCCGGATCGCTGCACCGCATTGTAGATCAACTTTTCGAGCGCGTGCCAACCGGTGTCGGCTCATCGGGAGCGCTTCGAATATCGAGGAACAAGCTGAAACGGGCTGTCCAGGGTGGCGCCCAATGGGCGGTGAAAGAAGGTTTTGGCGATCAAGACGATCTCGAGTTCATAGAGGAGAACGGCTGCATCGACGGACCCGACCCTGAAGCCATCTCTGACAAGGCCTGGAAGCGCGGTGTGCCGCAGATCGGGACGTTGGGTTCCGGCAACCACTTTCTTGAATTCGGATATGTTGCTGAGATCTTCGATCAGGCGGCGGCTCGGGCATTGGGGCTTGAACTCGAGCAGGTTACCGTAATCATCCATACGGGATCGCGCGGATTCGGTCATCAGACGTGTGAGGACTATCTCTCCGTGATGGACCGGGCGATGAGCAAGTACCGCATCGACCTTCCGGATCGTCAGTTGGCATGCGCGCCGATCAGATCATCGGAAGGACAGAGGTACCTGGGCGCCATGCGATGCGCCATCAACTTCGCGTTTGCAAACCGCCAAGTCATCGCGCACAACACGCGGCTGGCTTTTGAGCACGGTCTGAATGCAGGGCCACGCGACGTCGGGTTGCGTACGGTGTATGAGGTGGCGCATAACATTGCAAAGTTCGAGACGCACGACATCGATGGTGACCAGAGGAGAGTGTGCGTTCACAGGAAGGGAGCCACGCGGGCATACGGTCCCGGCTCTACGGAGATACCACCCGCATACTCGGAAGTAGGTCAGCCGGTGTTGGTGCCGGGCGATATGGGTCGCTATTCATACGTGCTCGTCGGTACGGAGGAGGCTATGAAAGAGACGTTCGGAAGCACGTGTCACGGCGCCGGCCGTCAGCTCAGCCGGCGGAAGGCCAAGAAGGCAGCGGGTGGTCGCGACATTGCAGCGGAGCTCGAGAAGCAGGGTATCGTTGTTCGCGGCGCGAGCCGGCGTACCATCAATGAAGAGATACCGGAGGCGTACAAAGATGTGTCGGACGTCGTCGATACGTGTGAGATGGCGGGCATCTCGATGAAGGTGGCACAGCTGCGGCCGCTCGGATGCATTAAGGGTTAGAGGTGAGGCGGGCTGATGTCAGCGACAGCGGCGATTGTCGATCGTTAGAAACGTAACTCACACTGAACCGAAGCGATTGAGTAACTCTGCGACCAACGCCGTCCATCCCGTCTGGTGGCTGGCGCCGAGGCCTATTCCTTCGTCGCCGTGGAAGTACTCATGAAACAGTAGATGATCCTTCCAGTGAGGATCCGTTTGCATGTATTTGTTGTCGCCGAGAAAAGGTCGGTTGCCGTCCGTGTCTCTCAGGAAGATGCTTGCCAGTCTTTGACCGAGGTCCTTCGCTATCTCGTCAAGTGGTTGATCGTTACCGGAATGTCTCGGCAGATCGATGGTCAGACTGTCTCCGTAGTAGGCGTGATAGTCGAGTAGTGCTTCGATCATCAGGTAGTTCAGCGGCATCCAGATCGGACCCCGCCAGTTCGAATTGCCACCGAAAAGTGCCGTTCGCGATTCTGCGGGCTCGTACCCGACCCTGTACTCGTTTCCATTGACGCGGAGGACGAATGGATCGTCTTCGTGTTGGCGTGACAGCGACCTGATGCCGAAGGCTGACAGAAAGCGAGTCGGGTCCAGCACACGCTCCATTATCCGCCGCAACTTATGCTCGTCGACCAGCGAGAGCAGCCGTCGGCCATTTTCACCCGGCTGGCCCATCGAGGAGATGTGCTCGATGAGCTCCGGCCTGTATTCCGCAAACCACTCCATGCGACGACGAAACCGAGGGAGCATCTCGAGGACTTCGCCCTCAATAACCTCGACGGCCAACAGTGGAATCAAGCCGACAAAGGAGCGAACCTTGATTGGATAGTAGCGATCGCCCGGCGTATTGATCAGGTCGTAGTAGAACCCATCGTCAGCATCCCAGAGTCCTGTTCCCCCGCAACCCTCGTTGATGGCGCTGGCGATGTACACGAAGTGCTCAAAAAACTTCGTCGCGACGTCTTCATAAGCCGGGCGTGTCTTCGCAAGTTCGATCGAGATCCGTAGCATGAAAAGGCAGTACATGCCCATCCATGCTGTGCCATCGGCCTGTTCGAGATAACCGCCTGTCGGAAGCGGCTTGCTGCGGTCGAATACTCCGATGTTATCCAATCCAAGGAAGCCGCCCTGAAAGACGTTATTATCGCCGTGATCCTTGCGGTTTACCCACCAGGTGAAGTTGAGTAGCAGTTTGTGGTAGACCCGTTCCAAAAAGACCGTATCGGCGTGGCCGGTGACCGCGCGCGTGATCTCGTAAACACGCCACGCAGCCCACGCATGCACCGGTGGATTCACGTCACCGAAATTCCATTCGTAGGCCGGGATTTGTCCGTTGGGATGCATATACCATTCCCGCAATATGATCGTGAGCTGGCGCTTGGCCCACTCGGGATCGATCATGGCGATGGGCAGCGTGTGGAACGCAAGATCCCATGCCGCGAACCACGGATACTCCCACTTGTCGGGCATCGACATTACGGCAACCGAATAGAAATGCCTCCACTGTGAGTTGCGGCCCTGCTGCCGCGCCGGCGATGGCGGCGGCTTGGCCGGATCCCCCTCGAGCCACAGGTCGACGCCGTAGTGGTAGAATTGCTTGCTCCATAGAAGTCCGGCGAACGCCTGCCGCTGCACGCGTCGCTCATCTTCATTCAGTGATTCGCGATGGATGGATGCGTAGAAGTCGTCGCATTCCTTCCGGCGCATCTCGAAGGTTTCGCCTGTCGAAACGAATGGATCATCGACGGAATGATTTGCAAAGCGGACATCCACTACCAGCGATTCTCCCGGTTCCAGGACACGCCGAAACCAGGCAGCCGCCTTCGTTCCACGCATCTCCGGATTTACTGCTTCGGCCCTGTCGTGCACCACGCGGTCGTTGATTCCGTCCTTGACAAATGGCGCGTCGTTTGCGGTCCCCCAGAGTCGCTCGGAATTGGTCTCGTTTTCAGTGAACAGGAGTCCCTTGTCGGTGTATCCTGAGCGGCATTGAGCATACCACCACCGCTCTCCGATGTGATGATGCCTTCCGTGAACGGCAAAGGGGGCTTTGTTTGAGACGGCGAGCAGTTCCGGACGGGGGCGCGGCCGGTGATATCCCCAACCCCATGTGTTGCGAAACCAGACATGCGGTAACACGTGAAGCGGCGCCGGCTCGGGACCCCTGTTGACGGCCGTGATACGGCAGAGGATATCTTCCTCGTCGACCTTCGCATACTCGATGAAGACGTCGAAGTAGCGATTGTCCAGGAACGAATCGTGCAGCGCGTCGAAAAGCTCGAACTCAGGGTCGAGCCGGCTTCTTGATTCGTTGATAGCGCGCAGTTCGTCGTAGGGAAAGGCGACCTGAGGATACTTGTAGAGCATCTTCATGTACGCATGGGTGGGCGTGCCGTCAAGATAGAAGTAGTACTCTTTGACGTCTTCTCCGTGGTTACCCTGTCGCCCGTCCAGCCCGAACAGTCGCTCCTTCAGATGCGGGTCGCGCTCGTTCCAGAGTCCGACGGCAAGACACAGATTTTGAAACCGATTGCAGAAACCGCCCAGCCCGTCCTCGTTCCAGCGGTAGACGCGGCTGCGCGCGTGCTCATAAGGGAAGTGGCGCCAGACGTCGCCGTTCGCGCTGTAGTCCTCGCGGACGGTACCCCACGCTCGCTCGGCCACGTAGGGTCCCCAGTGCTTCCAGTCGGCACGGCGTTCTTCTGAGTCGATGAGACGTTGCTGTTCCGCGTTAATCCCGTAGGTCATTCGGTGAAATGCAAGACAGGTGGTGGTACGCAATTATAAGGATGAACCCGCGCACGAGCATCCGGCTTAGCCCGACGAGAAATGGGCCAAAAGAAGAAAAGAATGTAAGAGCGGAAGCCGGTTCAGGCATGGAGAAGCCGCCCGCATAGAGGGGGATGTCGGGTCCATCCATCGTCTAATGGCGCGTGTGTTGCCAACCGGCGAAACGGAATGCCGGGCCGCGATGCATGCCTATTTCAAAGTGAATCCGGCATTTACCTGCCCACTCGGAGTTCTCACGACCTTAATCGAGAGCTTGAACTGATTACCCGTCTCATCCTCAACTTTACCATTTCCGTGCACGGAGATCGATTTGGCATTGTTGAGGTCGATGAATGGTTCCAAATAGCAGCGGCAATCTCGATCGACGCCGGAGCGGTGTGAGGTCGTCATTCGCAAGTTGATAGCTAACCCGGCCGCCGAAACGGGACAGTCCGAAAGGGTCCGCTAGGGGCCGTGCTCGTCTAGGTGGTCGGTAGGTAGATTCGTAGCCGGCGCGCCGTAGTCTCGCTTGACCTTCCAGATTACGAGCAGGATCGGGCCCGCGTGGACGATGAGGTCGAATACATCAACGGGTCGAGACAGTTCGCCGTTCACGAGCATGACCAACTTGTCCCAGAGGTGCGGCCGGGGTAAGAAGGGAGCCAGCCCCAGCAGCACGGCAGCGACGACGAGAATCGTCAATGGGATTCGGTCAAGCAGTCTCATCGGGACAGCTGCAAGGTTCCCAGGCTCAGACCTATGTGAAGACTAGAGGTGATTGTAATTCCCATCTTGGCTGAGAGGCCGACATGTGGCCGGTCATCTAGCGGGGTTTATCCAGTTCCTTTTTCCTCAATGTCGGCTCGCGGTGCATCTCGACAGAGATCGTGCTTTCAAAGACGCGGCATCTGGGACATTGCCACCTCCTTCCTGCTGGTCGGGCCGGATGATTCCTGTTTTGAAGTTTCTCACTGCCGCCGGAATCATGATAATTGGCACACT
This sequence comes from Rhodothermales bacterium, assembly GCA_041609895.1. Lineage (GTDB taxonomy): Bacteria > Bacteroidota > Rhodothermia > Rhodothermales > JABDKH01 > JAHHLP01. The sequence goes on along the minus strand of JBFIPX010000056.1, from coordinate 2,459 downwards.
CCTTCTCGAAAGCAGCTCGCACACTATCCGCATATGAGAACTTGAAGTGCGTAAACGATCCGTCTCTCGACCAGTATAACAGCGGCTGCCGGAGATCGTTGTCTGCTCTTCCGACGAATGAAACCAAAAATGTTGATTGGTCCTCTGTCAAGCGTCCAAGTGCGTAGTTGCCAGGGGCGTTGGCGGAAACCAGGCGGGAAACTACAGCAGCATCGAGTGGATACGACGCATGCATTTCAAGCGATGTCATGGCGATCATCTTCCATGTATGTGAAGTTCGTTCGGCCTTGCATTCGATCATCGAGTCCAATCCTTTCGGCGCTGACCCGCCGTTGACTCCTTCTGGTACATTGGGTCGAGGCTTGCCGGCCTCACGGTATACCAGGGGACCAATACTGTCCGGCAACAATGTTACGAGGCAAACCCCCTCAAATCAGGCCGGGAATAAGCTCAACTTGAATCTGTTCGCGCTGAACGGGGAGGTGTTGCCGCAAGCTCAGGAGCGGCAAATCAAACTTCGGTCAGAACTTCGAAGTGAAAGCTCGGAAGGCTCACTTGATGAAGGGTACTTTACCGAAAACAGCAATCAGATGCCACTCATTTACGGTTGGACCTGAGAATTACCCTTTCGGATTGTCCTCGCTGTCGATTTCTCTGCACGCCGAGATCAAAACCAGCCGCACTTGACATTCCACTTTCGGTTGCTTTCGTTTGCGGAAGTGAAGCTGATCTGTGGCGATCCGACTCCAATCGTATTCATAGGAGGACACCATGAATCGCCCCTACTTGAGACGGCCTGCACGTCTACTTGTCGGCTCGACTCTCCTAGCGATCGCTGTGCTACCCGCGTCGCTTCTAGCGCAAACGGACATGGCACGCGAAGAGTGTGATCAATTGTATTCCCAGTTCCACGGGAACTGCAGTTTTGAGAGATGGTCCGGAGGAGTGCCGGCAACGTGGGAAGCATCATCAGGCGTCACACAATCATCCGATTTCGATCAGAACGAGGCCGTTGACGGGGACGCCTATTCTGCCAACCTTGAGGTAATCCCGTCTAATTGCTGCCCGACCCTACGGAGCCTTCAATCCGGTGGAGGGCATCGCGTGGACAAAGCGTATCCGTACTTTCGAGGCTCTTTCAAGGACTCGTTGTTGTCGATGGATTCGCTTAGCGTCTTTATTACGGTCATAAACCGGACGACCGGTGGCACGGAAGGTACCGGCTTCGCCAGGTTCAAGACAGAGCAGCCGCCGTCATGGCAGGAATTCTCGGTACCGATCAGCTACACCAGTCTTCAACATGGAGAGGCCGCCGATCTGTTGGTTGAAGCGCAGTTCGGGATCGCGGGGTCTCCACCCTTTGGGGATCAGACGGTAGGTTCCACGGTGAGGGTGGACAACGTGTTTGTATCGAGTTCGATGTCGACCGGGATCGACGACGTTGGAAGGGCGCCCCGATCCGTTGTGGTTCACGGTAATTTCCCCAACCCGGCCTCAGTATTCACGACCGTTGCTTTCGACCTTCAGGCTCCCAGCCACGTGGAAGTCGCCGTGATCGACATTTTAGGTCGAAAGGTCATCGGGGTGGACGCGGGTCTGCGGCCGATAGGAACACACGAAGTCAAGGTGGACACCGGGCGCCTGCCGTCCGGCGCCTACATCTATCGCGTGCAGGCTGGCCGTCACGTTGACAACACCTCATTTGTCGTCGTCCGCTGAAGCCCTTCTGACGTGCCAGGCGTAGTCAGCTATTTCGCTGACTTGCGTTATTTAGCGGCGCGGGAGGGATAGTCCCCATAGGGGCTCCCACAGTTTGTTTCTAGAAGTGATCCCGCCAGGGCTCGAACCTGGGACCCTCTGATTAAAAGTCAGATGCTCTGCCAACTGAGCTACGGGATCTCGGTCGCGCTATGGTATGACAATCCGCTCATTAATTGAGCTTAGTTGCCCGGATTTGGCGCGACATGCGTGTCAGTCTTTTTGGCCGCAAAACGACAAATTGTGCCAATGGGTTGTTGAGAACCTGCACTCTTGCCGTAAACCAAAGAGACCTTGAAACAACATTTCAATTGCTTTAGCAAACGATGTAAGACTACGAAGTGCCCACGGCAGTTTCTACCTCTACTTCAAGGACAAGAGAAGAAACCTCGATTGCATTTGAAAATCGAGTCGCGTGATTGGGTCCGAACGTATCTCTGATTGTCGGTGATTGTGATGGATTATCGTGTTCAGCATCGCCGATACCCTGATGCCATTTGTATCGGATTTACATATCGCTGGCTTGCGACGCAGATCGGGGCTGCTTTTCTTGGCGCAGTCACTTCCTTTCTAATTCGTGAGGCCCCGAATGAAAACCCTACCGATCTTTGTAGCCGCAATGTTCTTGTGTCCGGCCTTGGCGTTCGGTCAGTCGCAGACCGAACAGGAGGTCATCGACGTCCTTATGTCCGACGAGACCG
>JBFIPX010000055.1:0-17878 GCA_041609895.1 Rhodothermales bacterium | reverse complement strand
GCACGGGGTTCTGGCTTTTGCGCCGAACGTCGTACCCTACAATACGGTGGCCGTCAGAACGGAGATGTGGAAAGAGCGCCTTGCACACGTGCTGGCCGAAACGGGTGCCGACAAACTCAACCTTATTGCACACTCCATGGGCGGGCTCGATGCCCGGCATCTGATCTCCCGGCACGGCATGCACGATCGTATCGCGACCCTCACGACCATCGCGACGCCACACAGGGGTACTCACATCGCGGAGTTCATCGTGACCAGGCCGGAGCGCGTTCGGCAGCTCCTGGCTGAACTCGCAGACTGGCTGGGAACCACCGCGGTACCGGAAGGCGAAGCGGACTTTCGCACGGCTGTCGCCGAACTCACGCCAGAGCATCTGATCGAGCATTTCAATCGCGAGAACGAGGACCACCCCGCTGTCCGATATCAGTCGTACGGCGGGGCCGCTGGTAAAGGGGCGGGCGTTCCTGCTAATCCGTTCCTTCGGATCGGAAACGGACTTCTGTTTGCCACGGAGGGCCCCAATGACGGAATAGTATCTGTCTCGAGTGCAAGATGGGGAGATTACCTTGGCACGATTGACGCCGATCATGCCGCCCAGGTTGGCCTCTCGTTCGGAACAGGGTCACGATTCTCATCCAATGACTTCTTCCTCGATGTAGTTCGGCGACTGGCGTCGGAGGGTTTCTGAACCCAGAGCCGCATCCACTCCCCCAATCATCCTGACCTAATGACAACATTCCCGGTACTCCCCGAGCGTGTACCACGACGGGGGCGACACTGGCTGAAGAAATTGGGGCGGTGGCTGTTGTCTTCGTTGGGGTGGAGAATCGAAGGCAATTTTCCCGACCTGAAGAAGTTCGTAGTTATAGCAGCACCTCACACGTCCAACTGGGACTTCGTCATCGGTTTATCCAGCGCTTTCGCGATTGACATAGATGCCCACTGGATAGGAAAGCACACCATTTTCCGGTGGCCTTTCGGGAAGCTGATGCGACGCCTCGGTGGCATTCCCGTCAACCGTGCGAAGTCAGCCGGTCTGGTGCCTCAGGTGGTCCAGGAGTTTCGAAAGAGCGAAACTTTTGTCCTGGCGATCGCGCCAGAGGGTACGCGCGGGAAAGTCGAGCGGTGGAAAAGCGGATTTTACCAGATAGCGTTGCAGGCGGAGGTACCCGTGGTCTGTGGTTACTTCGACTTTCCAAGTCGTACCGTCGGCCTTGGCAAGATTGTCTATCCATCAGGTGATTATGAGGCAGACCTCGCAGATATCATCTCGTACTACTCACACTTCAAGGGCAAGCGTCACAAAGACTGACGCCACGACTCCAGCGCACCACCGAGAGCCGAGATGCGAACATCTCGTCGACGCGCCTCAGATATCGTAGCCTCGAAGTGCTGCGCCCAACCCGGCGCATCCATCTCGTCCCAGAGCACGTTGTGCCACAACAGCACGGCGCACCCACCGAATCGCTCACACAAGTCCATAACGTGTGCGGTCGCATCAACCGCGCCGTCAACATCGAGATCACGACGGTTGAACAGCGTCCCGTCCATAACCGTAAGCGGCATCTCCCACACCGATGTTGCCCGGTCAGCATACGGATCGAACAGCCGAAACGGAACGCACGTGCTCCTGCGAAATCCTTCGTGTTCTGCGAACCCGAGTGTCGAATCGATCTCAAGACCGTTCTCCTCGTGGAGTCTGAGAGTCGCAGGAATACTGTAGCGTAGATAATGCTGTCTCACAGATCGAATCCGCTCTCCAACGACCTCTGTCAAGAGTTGGCGCTCGCGAGCCATGTAGCTCGGATGTTGACTCGCGAAGTAGCTGGGGTGAAGCCCAATTTCGAATCCGGACCGTTGGCAGCTTTCCACTAACCGACGCACGAAAGCACCATCCAGCGAGTATGCAACGTCGTGCGCGCCGTGTGCTCCGGCCTTGAGGAATACCGTCGCGGTACCTGTGGCGGTTCTGATGACCTGAATGATTTGATTTAAAGACTCCCGGTAGATGTCTCGACTACCGAAGAACTGCGAAGCAAACTCACGGGCGCGGCTAAGCCGATGACCTCGTGAGCGATCCCTTTGTCCAAGCACGAGGTTCTGGACCACCTCTCGATACACCATTCCCGGTCGCCACTTTCTGAGGTAGTCGACGTCAATGGTCGGACACAACGCCCAGGACGTCTCTCCCCACCGCCGTTGTCGCACGTGAAATCCCTCCTCGATCAGCGTCTGCTTGAGTCGCTCACGATAAACATCAACTATAGGGGCAAGAGGAAACGACAGCTTCGACTGCAGAGAGTCCGTATACCTGAACCGACCTTTTTCGTCACGCGACGTAGTTGTCAGTTCCTGCCAACCACTGAGCAGATACCACGTACCGGCAATCAGATCCGGTTCACCACTGCCTGACAGAAACAGCACGGGCCACCGCTCACCGTCCCACTGCGCCCATGTGACATCTGCGAGATCCACCGCCCGCCGACGCGAGTAGATTTCCGCGGATTGAGCAGAGTAATCCAGTATCACCCGCGCCTTCTTCTCGTTGTCGTGGCGACCGTAATGTATGTCGGCCTCCGGCTCGCCAGGGTCAATCCAAATCGCCTCAAGTCCGAGAGGATACAAGAGTGTCTCGATGGCCCAGCGTGACACGTTGAGCAGGGAATCCGGCACGTTGAGGCGAACGCGAACTCTGGTCATTGCTTCATCTTCGCAGCGTGATCGTCCCTTTCCACCGATGTCGCCGCGCGCCACGTCCGAAGGCTATATTCCAGATAATCCTTGGCAACATTCAATAGCAACTGATCCTCGAGGGCCTTTGTGAACTCGGTGGCTTCAAAGTACAAGATATTTACTGACCCGGTACACGGCTTCATCTCCGTGCCGCGGGACACGATTCTCAACCTCGTGCACACACCCGAGGTCCAGCGGCTTCGCCGAATTCGGCAGCTGGGCGTCGGCTATCTCGTGTTTCCCGGAGCCGAGCATACTCGATTTGGACATGCCTTGGGTGCCATGGCTTTGATGCAGGACGTCGTAGCAACTCTAAAGGAAAAGGGCACGCCAATATCTCCGATAGAGGCGTGCGCTGCTCAATGCGCGGCGCTGCTGCATGACATTGGGCACGGTCCCTTCTCTCACACACTCGAAAACTCTCTGCTCTCTGGATTCAGGCACGAGTTGATGAGTCGTGCGCTGTTGCAACGACTGGCCGATCGGCTTGGAGGTGAACCACTGCAGCTTGCTCTGGCGATCTTTGACGACACTTATGAACGGCCCTTCTTCCACCAGCTGGTGTCGAGCCAGCTCGATATGGACCGACTGGACTACCTTCGGCGAGATTCATTTTACACAGGGGTCGTCGAAGGAGCTATTGGCGTCCAACGGATCATTCGCACCATGAGGATTTACCCGCCCGGGGGGCTTGAGAACTCCCAAGTCGTCATTGAAGCGAAAGGCGTATACGCTGTGGAGAGCTTTCTGATTGCCCGGCGGTTGATGTACTGGCAGGTCTACCTCCACAAGACGGTCATCGCCGGGGACGAGGTGCTTCGAAGCCTCATCGATAGATCTCGGACGCTTCTTCGACGCGACAATGCCGAAGTCCGAGAACTTGCAGCACCGGCCTTTCTGTATTTCCTCGAGAACGATTTGAGTGCCGCTGATGTCGATCGTTCCGAGGTAGTCTCGGCGTATACTGACCTTGACGACACGGACGTTCTATACACCGTCAAGAGGTGGAGTCGCTGCTCGGACAAAATCCTTGCTGACCTTTGCACACGCTTTATCAACCGCAATTTCTTCCGCGTCGAATTCCACCGACGTCAGCCGTCTCCAGCCAAGGCAACCAACCAGCGAGAGCAGGTGGCGGACTGGCTCGTGCGAGAGGGCCTATCGACGCGTCAGGATGCGTTCGAAGATGCGGGTTACTATTTCAAATCTGACATCAGTGGCCATTCTTCTTACGAATCCGTGGAGGATTCTATAATGGTGATTGAGCAAACCGGTATCGTCCATGAGCTATCCGAGGCGGGTGACACGGCGACTGTCGGCGCGCTTCGAGAGTTCGAGGTGAAGCCCTACATATGTTATCCAAAGGGTGCTTTGATGAACTGACCGGACAGTATCCGGGCCTGCGGTAATCATCCACACATCTGTACGTTGTCTATGGACATCAACCTGAAAGGACGTAGGGCGATAATAGGCGGAGGTTCACAAGGAATCGGACGCGCATGCGCAAACGAATTTGCGACACTGGGAGCGGACGTCATCCTGTTGTCGAGAAACGAAGACCACCTCAGGTCAGCCGCCGAATCCTTACCAAGGGTCGGTGAGCAGTCGCACCAATATCTGCAAGTTGATTTCGCCGACCCGGAGACGGCCGCGTCTCGCGTCGAGGCGCTGGTACAAGAGACTGGACCCACGCACATTCTGGTAAATAATTCCGGAGGCCCACCCGGTGGCACCCTGCTCGAGGCTTCAACGCAGGAGTTTGAGCGCGCAATCCGCAGCCACCTCTTCACCAGCCACCTTCTTGCACAGGCGGTTATCCCCGGGATGAGGTCGTCCGGATATGGCCGCATCGTCAACATTATCTCGGTGTCGGTTCGACAGCCGATTCCGGGACTTGGAGTATCAAATACCACGCGTGGAGCGATGGCGTCATGGTCCAAAACCCTGGCTGCAGAGGTTGCCGCGCATGGAATAACGGTAAACAACGTCTTGCCGGGTGCGACAAGCACGGATCGCTTGTTCGAACTCATCGAAGCGCGCGCCTCAGCAGCGGGTATAACTGCAGAGGAAGAGGCCACTAATTGGCGCAATCCAATACCCATGAAGCGATTCGGTCGGCCATCGGAGATCGCGGCCGCAGTAGCCTTTCTGGCATCGCCGGCGGCATCTTTCATCACAGGTGTGAGTCTGCCAGTCGACGGCGGCTTCATCGACGCGATCTGAGTAGCAAACAGACAATCCCGTGACGACTACATCTTACGACGGCGCACCCGACACGAACTTCGAATCGTCCCAGGACTTTGCAAACCAGATGGATGCCGACGACGAGTTGGCCACATTCCGCTCCCGGTTCATAATCCCGACGGACGACAAAGGGAGCGAGCTGTTGTATTTGGTCGGCCACTCCCTCGGCCTGCAGCCCGTAACGACCCGGTCGGCGGTGGACGAGGAGCTCGCGTCGTGGGCGCAAAGCGGCGTCGACGCGCATTTTCGAGGAAGCAGGCCGTGGACGCGCTATCATGATGTCGTCGGGCCACCTATGGCGGAGCTTGTCGGAGCCAAGGCGGAAGAGATCATCCTGATGAATGCGCTCACCGTCAATCTCCATCTAATGATGCTAACCTTCTACCGCCCTTCTCGGGATCGATATAAGGTCGTGATGGAGGATCACGCTTTTCCGTCAGACCGGTACGCTGTAGCGTCGCAGGTTCAGCTTCACGGATTCGCTCCCTCGGAAGCCGTCATTACAGTGTCACCGCGAACCGGCGAACACACGCTTCGCACTGAGGACATCGTCCGCGCCATCAAGGAAGCTGGCAGCGAAGTCGCGCTGGTCATGTTGGGCGGCGTCAATTACTATACCGGCCAGTATTTCGACCTGCCGAGTATCGTGGCGGCGGCCCACAAAGTCGGCGCTATCGCCGGATTTGATCTTGCTCACGCAGCAGGAAATGTCGAGCTCCATCTCCACGATTGGAACGTCGATTTTGCCGTGTGGTGCATGTACAAGTATCTCAATTCAGGGCCCGGTAGCCTCTCCGGGTGTTTCATTCACGAGCGTCAATACACGGATAGGAACCTCCCCCGACTTTCGGGATGGTGGGGTGAGGACCTCGACAAGAGGTTTCGGATGGCGGGCGATTTTCAACCGGCCCGCGGTGCTGCTGGATGGCAGATAAGCAATCCCAACGTCCTGTCACTTGGCGCCATTCGCGCGTCGCTTTCAATATTCATGGAGGCAGGTCCTCAGAAGCTCAGGAAAAAGCAGCGAAGGCTTACAGGATTGCTGGAATACCTCTTGCGTCAGCGTCTTGGAGGCAAGGTCGAGATAGTCACACCGGCAGATACGAGTATGCGCGGGTCACAACTCTCCCTATATCTCCATTCCGGCGGACGAGAGGTCTACGAGCAGTTGCGGGCTCACGGCATAATATGCGACTGGAGGAATCCCAACGTCATCCGCGCGGCACCCGTACCACTGTATAACACGTACGCTGAAGTCTGGAGATTCGTGGATGTGCTTCAACAACTTTGCCCCTGAGACCGTTCTGGATCTGTAGAGCCCGTTCCATGTCGAATCACAAGGCGCATTTAACCTCCATACCGAAACCCCATCGTTTCCTCGACCTCAGATGGGAGCACGGGCAAGTCTGATCGCGGGATGAAAAAAGTGGACAAGTTTGCGAGGTCCGTGAAGATCCGCACCTTGAGCGCAACATCCCTCAGATAATGGGAGCCCGAAGATCCGCCCGTGCCGATCTTCGTACCAATCATGCGCAAGGCCATCTGTGCATGACGGTACCGCCAATAAGAGAGTAGTTCGTCCACATCCACCAGAACGGTCAGGAGCCGAAACGGCAATTGCAGGATCGGACGATCACGATAGAGGTGGATCAGCAAGGCCGCCGTGAGAGCGCGGTGCGACATCCTGAACTGACCCTCTTCGCGAAGGCGGTCGTACGCATCCCGGTTGAACAAAGCCGCAAATCTCGACCGAGTATCCTCGAGGTTGCGCAGTTGGACCTCGCGTTCGTCCGGGGTTAGCGTTTTGTTCGACTTGATGAAGCCCCGATCCTGCGAGAGCATCTGATCGACAGCCGAACGATACGCACTCCAGAAATCGAAGTCGCCAAAGGTCACGAACGGCGTCCGTTCCAACCAGCGTTCGACCAGATCATGTAACGAAGCTTTGCTCTCTGCCTCCTCGACGACCTTCGCATCATCGGGCGAGAGTCGAGATGCGTAGGAAGCTCCCGCAAAACGCAACCGATCAGACGGCCTCAGGCCGAGTCTATTTTCAATGACGCGAAACTGGACGCTTTGGAATCCGGAGGCAGGGATCAGGACGTCTCGAAACTCGAGAAAATCGAGCGGCGTCATCGTCTCGATTACGTCGATCTGTTTAACCAAGACGCGCTGTATTTCGACAATCCTGCCCAGCCGCGCGACTGCAGTCCCGACTTCTTCCTCCTCAACGGGCGCGCCTTCGAAGATTTCGATCAGTGAGTCGAGCTCCCACAGGATTAGCTTGAACCACAGTTCATACGTTTGATGCACGATGATGAATAGCATCTCATCGTGCGCTTCGCTTCCTCGCCGGGCACTCTCAAGTTGTTGACTGCCCAGGAGCGCGTCGAGCTTCAGATAATCCCCGTAGTAGAGTGGACCGTCACGGCCTGCCATCAGAGGGGTAAGAAAAGTATCTATTGAGGTTCTTTGCCGTCCAGGATGTATATCTGGTCCAGATTTCGGGCAAGCTGCCCGTAGTCCAGACCATAACCGATCACAAACAGGTTCTTGATCCTGAAGCCGACGTAGTCGAGCTGCGTCTCTACCTTAGTTGCCTCATATTTGTGCAGCAGGGTCGCCGTTCGAACAGAGGAGGGTTTGCCTTCCTCAATCCGGTCCACGATGAACTGCATCGAGAGACCCGTGTCAACGATGTCCTCGACGACAATGACGTCTCGACCTTCAATGTCGGCATCGATCTTCTTGAGCTCGCGGACAACCCCACTCGATATCTTGCTGGCACCGTACGAGGAAAGCTTAAGGAAGTCGACCTCGCACTCTATCTCGATAGATCGGAGCAAGTCTGCCAGGAACATGAACGAGCCGTTGAGAACGCCGATCAACACCGGGACGCGGCCATCATAGTCGGCCGATATTCGTGCACCCAGCTCGGCAACCCGGTTGGCGATGGTCTCTCGATCGAGGTACAGCCTGAACTTCTCTCCGCGACAGTGCACGATATCCGATTTGGCCAAGTTTGAAACGCTCATAGTCTCTCGATAGTGTGACGGCTCGTTCTAACTTACGGGTCGCGTATCAGGAACGGAAGTAGATACCCGCCCTTGTCGGGACGACCGAGAGCATGATGACATGCTCCGTGCGGCTGGTTACGGCAAATTCACCTCCGGCGCGCACGCCGACGATCCATACGATGGACTCGTCGCTCCGCACAACACGGGCGTTTTGCCGTTCGGTAGTCGGCACGCGGGCCTCGGTGAGCGCATCACTCACCTTTTTTGTGGTCGACGATCCGAGGATCTTCACCCTATCTCCGGACCGCCAAACATCGACGAGTAACTCCCTGCCCGCGCGGTCAGCGTCAATAAACGAAATCAGCCGTGTATTCGGGTTGAGGTCCTCCGGAATCCTCGCCAAGAGGTCGGCACGGATAATTCCACCGGGGATGGCAAGCGATCGGCCGACATGGAGCACAAGTGGTTTGGCGGCTTCAGCGTGTTCAGGCTCAGGCTTTCGGAATACGAGTTCGTGGCGGTCCCGCGCAACAACCAGCGTCGGATGTTGCCAGGTTCTGCCCGTCTGAAGGGTCGCCAACCCGCAAATCGCCCGCACGGTATCAGACGTTCGAGGCGTCGTCGGGAAGAACCGCTTCAGAACTTCCAGAATTAGAAGACCTCTGCTTTCAGATGGCACAGCTTCGAATTCGACAATGGGGAGTCTTACCTGCCCTTGATCGACAACCACCGTTCGATCAACGTCCGGGTACATGCCTGCACCAAGTGTGCCGGACACATTCGCCGCTGACCGGACGATCGCTTCTATGGCTCCCGATCCAAAGTTGTCCTCGATAACAGGAAGTAGTCTGTGACGAACGAGATTCCTCCGGTAACGGAGATCATCGTTGGAGGCATCGTCTCTCCACGACAAGCCTTGCGACCGCGCATGATCGAGAATTAGGTCGCGGCTCGAGGAGAGCAACGGTCGCACGACGAATGTATCGGACCCCGGTCGGGCAGGCCGAATCGCTGGAATTCCAGACATACCGGCCGGACCGGCGCCCCGCATTAGGTTCATCAGGACCGTTTCCGCCTGATCTTCCCGGTGATGGGCGGTGGCGATCAGGCCGATATCTGAAGCGGAGGCAACACGCTCAAATTCTTGATAGCGCATTTCTCGAGCCAACTCCTGTAGCGATCGACGGTCGCCGTGAAACATGGACCGAAGGTCGACACGTTTCACCGCCAGAGGATGTTGCCTTTCGGCGCACAACGCTTTGACGAACCGCTCGTCACCATCGGAGTCCTTACCGCGCAACCCGAAATTCACGTGGACGACGGTGGGCTGAAATCCAATGTCGCTGAGGATGTCCAGAAGCACCACCGAATCGACTCCTCCGCTAACGCCAACCACGATTGGCTTTCCGTCCGCCTCAATGCCGTGGCGGTCCAGAAAGGAGATCACATTCTGCTTCAGCATAGGTTCGGCTCAACCGCGCCCAAACCGCGTTGCGAGCTCGTCAACTCCGATCCTGATCATGGTTGGGTGACCGGCGGGACAGGAATATGGCGATTCACAGAGAAAAAGCTGGTCGACAAGCGCGGCCATCTCGTGGACACCCATGCGGACACCATGAGGAATTGCTCCGCGCCGGGCAATGCTTCTTGCCAATCGCTCATCGCGCTGAAGCTGCCCGACTTTCGACATCAGACGATACTCCTCAATGAGATCTGTGAGAATGTGGGGGGTTGTCGATTCCTTAAGGTCGGAGGGGATTCCGCGCACGATAACCGAGCGACCGCCAAACTCTTCGATCTCGAATCCGAGCGCACGCAGTTCCGACATCAACTCCGAGAGCAGATCAAAATCACCCGGCGGAAACTCAAGTGTTTCCGGAAAGAGCAGTTGCTGTGTATATCCTTTTCTGGATGCCAGGCTTGCCAGAGCCTTTTCATAGAGCACTCGCTGATGAGCTGCATATTGATCTACCAGCAGAAGTCCCGAGCGTAGTGGCATGACAACGTAGCGGTCGTCTATCTGCCAGACCTTGGGGCTCTCATCTACCTCCGAGGATGTGCGGGCCAAACGGGCAATATTGGAATCTTCGGCCTCGCGACCATAGAACGAATCCTGCCACAGTTCCGGCATGCTCGTCGGTGCGCGCGGCAGCCGCTCGTCAGAATAACGGGATGCTCCATCGCGGCTATTGGCCGCGAAACCTTGATCGAGTTGTGTGAACACAGACGGCATCAAGCCATACTCATCCTCCAGATCGTCGATCTGAGGAATCAAGTCGGCGAGTCCGAGAGCCCGTTTCACGACGGCCTTGACAAAACCGTACACACCACCCTCATCATCGAACTTGATCTCCGCCTTCGTCGGATGGACATTGACATCCACGTGCTGTGGATCAAGATCCAGATAGAGTACGAAGAACGGGTATGTCGAATCCGGAAGGGAATTCCCGAAGGCCGTCTTGACGGCGTGATTGAGATAGCGACTCCGAACCATCCGACCATTCACCAGCAGGTATTGATCGCTCGAATTGCGCCTGCTGATGGCGGGTTCACCCACAAACCCGGTCAATGTAAGGTAGCTCGTTGCTTCGCTGACCGAAACCATTGCTTCGGCGATATCTGATCCGAAAAGGTCCCGGATTCTTGATTCGACAGCATCATCCGATCGGGAGCCCGCTGCGCTAACCAGTTCGCTACCTTCGTGTTGAAGTGAGAACGAGAGGGCGGGATTCGCCAACGCCAGAAACTGAACCGTCTCGATGATATGTTTGAGCTCAGTAGCGGCAGTCTTCAGAAAATTTCGCCGTGCCGGTACATTGAAGAACAGGTTTCGTACTGCCACGCTCGTGCCGTTGGTGGCGGGACACGGCGTGGGAGTTTCCACCTTGCCCCCCTCCACACGAACCTGCGTTCCCATCTCATCGGCCTTTCGCTTCGTCCGAAGTTCCACGCGGCTGACCGCCGCAATCGACGCAAGGGCCTCGCCACGAAAGCCTAAGGTTCGGATACGCTCCAGATCGTCGATCGCTCGAATCTTGCTTGTGGCATGACGCTGAAAGCACATGACCGCATCGCGCTCACTCATCCCCGACCCGTCGTCAATCACCTGGATGAGGTTCTTCCCTGAGCCCTTGACGATGACCTCGACCCTCGACGCGCCGGCATCGACTGCGTTCTCGACCAACTCCTTCACAACGGACGCCGGTCGCTGAACCACTTCGCCCGCCGCAATCTTGTTCGCCAGCACCTCAGGCATCACCGCGATGATACCGCTGGAGTCCACTTCTACTGCTGCCACTGCCGCTGCTTTAGGATTATCGTTCGCGACCTGAAACGCTCAGAGCCTGGTATAAATGTAGAGCGCAAGAAGGAGGAGTATGGCGAAATACACTGCACCTGCGGGTGATCTCCGCCGCCTTGACTCGCTTCTACCCTGAATGCGCATTCGCCGCCGGATACTCTCCTCTTTGCGAGGATCGTAGTACCGTGGCTCGTATGAGAACCGACGATTCTTCGTGCGCCTTCCGGGGACGAAGATGCCCATCGAAGATCATGACTGTTTGGATACGAACGCAGCTAAAGTATACAGCGAATCTCATTCAATCGTTCCTCCGCGAGAGAGGCCTGCAGCTACAGCACTCCGGCCACGTAAAACAGGTAGAAATATGCTATTGGGGCAACTACTGTGAGCGCATCGAAGCGATCAAGCACCCCACCGTGTCCCGGGATGATAGATCCCGAGTCCTTGACTCCGACCAGCCTCTTGATCCGGCTTTCTGCCAGATCCCCCAACTGGCCGATGGAACCACAGATGATGGCTAGCGCGACGCAGTGCTCCACGGGCAGAAAAGGCAGAACGGTGAAACCCATGATGACTGCTGCAGCGATCGAACCGACGCTACCGCCGATTGCACCTTCCCAGGTCTTATTTGGCGAGATCTGAGGTGCCAACTTCCGTTTCCCAAATGCGCGCCCTACGTAGTATGCCGCTGTGTCCGAGACCCACACGAGTATGAACACCGACATTGTAAGCCAAAAGGCGCCTGGCTGGCCCACTGCCACCTCTCCTCCGGCCCGGATGTCGACCATGAAGGTCAGCATGAGCGTCGGATATACGATACCCAACAGGGTGATGGCAACTGACTGCGGGGGATTTGTCGGTCGATCGGACAGGTGCGATGCAATGAGCATGACCGCAACGGCGACGGCTCCAAAAGCGAGGGGAAGCGGAAACACGCTCCGGATCGCGATCAGTACGCCAAGCATGAGTCCCACAGTGCGTAGCGGGGTCATGCCGCCAGCGCTTGCCATCTGATAGAATTCGACTTGCCCCAACAGAGCGCAGGCTACCATCAGAACGAGGAAAGGCCAACCACCCAACCACGTCAGCGAGACCATGATAGGTATCGCCACAATGGCGGTCAGTACTCGAACGACAGAGTTCGAAAGGCTCATCAGTGGCGATACCTACTTGGCGATCAGTCCGGAAAGTTGGCTATTCTCCGTCCGGACCCTCGAAGCTGATCCGGTCGATACCGGTGTCAAGCCGAGCCTGCTCCTCCTCATCGTGCGCTGCCGGTGCATCAGGATCTGCCGCAAGAGCTGCTGCCTCCAGTTCCGCGTCGCTAATGGGCCGGGCGGAAAGAATCGACCGGGCTTCGTCCTCCTGTTCGGGCGGAACCAGTACGCACACACTTGCCAACTCTCCCACGGTGAGGTTAAATGCGTGATCCCGCTGTGTAAGGATCACTGCCGACAGTCCGGCGTCGTCCAACCGGTCGCGAACAAGGTCCGCTTCGTAATCCGTTCCTGAAGTGAATACCGTTACCCAGCCTTCGAGTTTATTCGTCATGGTCCTGATCTCCAGGCAGCTCAGCCTGCGGGTCGGTTTCCGATTGTGTGCGCTCGGCAAGCTGAATGTTGGCAAGCCGATTCATTAGATAGACAGCGCTAACGAATATCGCCACCCCGGCGACCAGAAAGTACCACGGGAGGCTGAGATTCTCGAGGTCTTCCAACGTGATGTTTTCGTTGTTAGCCGCGTAGGTACCAATCAGAATTGCAATCGCGTTGTTGGCAAGATGCACAATCACCGCAGGTATCAGGCTTCCCGTGCGCCAGGTCACGTAACCAAGAAATACGCCGAGGGCGGCAAGCGGCAGGAATTTCGTAATCTGAAGATGGTAGGCGCCGAATACCAGGCCTGTCAATACAATACCCCACGTCACGCCCATGCTTCTCTCCGCCTGCCGCTGAACGTAACCCCTAAACAAAATTTCCTCGCAGATCGCGGGCGTCAGTGCAATCATTGCGATGTTGAATCCAAGCATTCCGGGCTCCTTGAGCAGCCGCTCGATTGGCTCCAGCATCAGTTTCTCGAATTCTCGGATGAACTCTGGCACCGGAATCGTGCTGTTGATTTCTCCGAGCCACTGGACCACCGGAAAGAGGCCGGCCAGTGCAGCCACCGAGAGGAGCAGCAATTTTGTTTCGACGCCCCTGAGCCTCAGGAATGGACCCACCTGTCGCGTATGAAGCATGGCGATCAGGATAGTCGGTATCGCGAGCGCGAAGACCTGGCCAATCGTATTCGCGATGAGCAATAGCTTGGTGTGTTCGGTGACCAGAGTCGCCAACGCGGGCAGCAGTTCATCAATCGGAGTGCCGGAGCCGAGGAGGAGACCAACCGTCGCGATCGGCGCAATTACGACCTGAAAGAGTATCAAGGCGACAAACAGCACGAGGATCGCGGTCAGCCAAGGCGGGAAGCCGGCTCGCTCCAGCCTGCCGTTCAAAACTATCGGTTTGCTTCGCCACGGATCGACTAGATATGTCAAGCCGTTCTCGGGTTGGTAGTCAGTCACAATTCAGGTCCTGTATTCGGCTACGCGGTACGACGTATGTGGATTGCGTAGCCCAGTTGGCCGACCTTGTTGTGCGAAGATTACGCCGGGTGGGTCGGCGATCCATGAACCCAACCAATCGTCTCAGGTTCTCCGGCGTGTTCTACGCCTGGTCCATCGTTCGCCGCAGACGGTTTGTGACCGTTCGAAGCCGCGTGTACACGTACTTGTGGTCCTCAATCGACATTGCCTTGGCGATCTCCGAGGCCTTCATCCCGTGCTCAAAGCGTAGCAAGACAAGCAATTGATCTTCGGCATCGAGCGACTCCAATGCCTCGTTCAGCTTGTCCAGCGTTTCCATGCGAACCTCATCTTCTTCGGACGGGTCGGCTCGATCCGGTGACCTTGCCTCAAAACCAACCTCTCGCAAGTCCTCGATTGACGGCGCGGCCGCGTTCTGATTGAGGGCCATCAGAAGGTGCCATCTCTTGTTGATGCTCAGCAAGCCATTGATCTTGTCAATCGCAAGTGACACGTCATACGGCGTGCAATCGAGATCGTGCTTTCCTTTTACCGTTTCGGCTATTTCCTCGTGCCCAAGTCGACGCTGGAAGTAATACTTGAAGATGAGTTTCTCAGTGTCGTCTAGCTTCGAGAGTACCGATTTCGGCACGGAAACAGCCTTGAGTTTGCGGAAACGATCCCGGCACGCGTTGGCAACGACTACGCTCAACCACGGCGTGAGCTCATTCGTTATGCGAAATCTTCGAAGAGCGCGGAAGTCCTTTGCGCGAAGTCTTTCGCAGACGGCGGTATAGACCTCCATTACGTCATCCTGGTCGTGCATGAAGCGCCGTATCATTCGCAGCAGCGTTGCCGAGTAGCGACGAAGCAGCTCCGCGTACGCCTCTTCCGGATTAGTCTTGAAGTGCGCTATCAGTTCGGCGTCGTTCATCCCGGTAGCACAGGTCTTGTATCGCTCGCTTTGCAAAGATTTGTGGACCTTTGCCCACATAATATGGCGTTCCATATTCCTCTCGTCTCCGTTGCCCTCTTGCACCTTGACTTCATTTGAAATGGCGCGTCCTGGTGCCTGATATGGATGTGAAAAATCACCTTTGTGCCTATTTTAAAGCTACGCGCTTGTAGCTCAGTTGGATAGAGCGTTGGATTCCGGTTCCAAAGGCCGGGGGTTCGAATCCTCCCAAGCGCGCATTGACCCTGAACCGCGCGAGCGGTTCAGGGTTTGTTGCGCATTACCGTTTGGCACGTGAGCCAACTGCAACTCATCCTTCGTCGTCTAGCGACACATTTCACCTACGCCAACATAGTGCCAATCGGACTTCACTTGCGTGGCGCTGACCAGGAACGTCCGACAGCACCCGTTAGCACCATTATCCTCTTGCCTAAATAGGACGGATGCCGCGGGCCCGTTCAGGAATGAGACTCAAGAAGGGACAGGAATGTCTGCTACAATGGTCAAAAACAACCTGTCTACGGCATCCCCTCGCGTACAAGATGTGTTCGAAATTGTCACGAATCTGGACCTTCATCAAAGCCGGCGAGCGCCAGCTTTGCATTCTTCTCTAACGCCTGGTGATAGTCGAAATCGCCTGGGTATGCGGAAGCTCTCAAATACGCCGCTCTGGCCTCGACGGATCGTCCGGCCTCTTCGTGGGCTTTTCCAGAGTAGTACTCCGACCAAGGCGCCCAACGCGAGCCGGAGCCCGCCGATATACTAATCGACTCGTTGTACGCATCGAGGGCGTCGTCAAGACGTCCGACGATGTGATACGCGCGCGCCAGTCGATACGCAGCTTCCGCCCGGTGGCTCTGACTTGTGGCGGGGTCCTGAAGAAGTTCTGCAAAAATAGCCAAGGCGCTTTCATGGCGCGAGCTGTCAAAGGCGTTTCTGCCGAGCAGCATCCTTCGTTCAGTCGCCGACATGGGGGCAGAAAGCAACCTCTCCGCCGAACGCCTCGCGACCTTATCTGAGTCAAACTCACGGGCCGCTCGGACATCAGCGTAGAAGCTTTCGGCTGCATCCCGGTTGCCCATCATTTCCAACGCGAGACCCATCCTATGCGAGGCCGTTGCCTTCAGTGCTGGCCCGCGATGGGAGTCGAGATATCTCTGAAAATACTCGACGGACTGCTGAAAGCGGTCCTGTCTGAACAGTGCATCGCCTAGGAAGAAGTCGATATAGTCAACATAAAAATGTCCCTCTGCTATATGCCTCTCAGCAATTGGGCGAAGCACGTGTTCCGCTGCGGCCGCCTCGCGATCCGAGTATAGCATGAATCCGTAAAGGTGAGCAAGCAGGGGACTTCCAGGGTTGCTCCGATAGAGTGACGTCAGTCGTGCCTTGTTACCACGGTCGGTGTCCATGACGATGTCGAAGAGGCTTAGCACGATGATCGACTCCTCGCGGCCAAACAAACTATGGTCGGCGGAACGATTGAGATTGGCCAGGCCCTCGTCGACGGTTCCGCTTACCCCCAGAACACCTAGAAATGTTCGGTAGAAGCTCGGCATGGAACCCACCGCCATCTGCAGTATTCCGAGCCCCTTGTACGCGTCATCGAGGTCCGGCGAAGATTGGACCAGGCTCTTGTATGAACGGTAGGCCTTGCGACCGGCATAGGCGGCACGCAGATAACTGCCGTCCTTTGCTCGGACGACGGCCCTCTGCAACGTGACCTCAGCTTCAAAAAACGACCTCCACTCCGAGTTGGGAAGCGTGTCCAGGATGTCTCTCAACGCATCCGATCGTTCGTAGAATTCTTTGTAGAATTCCGGCCTGTCCGAGACCAGCAGTTTAAGCAGAGCTGCGGATGTGAGATGGAAGTAGCCGGCTGCTCGACCGTCACTGCGGGTCGCCAGGCGCTGGAAGATCTCTTCAGCGTCGGCGATGCGGAAGCCAAGAAGCTTCGACCGCCCGCTTGCCAACAGTTCAGCCGACGGCTCACTCGTGATGAGCATGGGTCCCGGCTGCGCATCGATCACGGCGCGGTTAGCGGGCCGAAACTCTGCGAGTGCGGTAACAAGGAATAGCGCACTCAGGTATGGAGCAAACTTTCGGAAAAGCAAGGGCGCTGGACTACTCGTCTGATTCTCCCTTTTCGAAATCGTCGCGACCGCGGGACGCAGGTCACCGAACTTACCCGCCGGACACCGTGGGAACGGGAGCTGCGGCACCATAGACACTCAGGTCGATCTGGTCTTCGCTGGTAGCAACCAGGGTGGCAACCGTGGCGTCGCCGGTGACATTCACAACGGTTCGGAGCATGTCCAGGATCCGGTCGACGCCCAGAATCAGGGCGATCCCCTGACTTGGCACACCAACTGCCTCCAGTATAATCACGAGCATGACAATGCCCGCGCTCGGGACGGCTGCGGTCCCGATTGAAGCCAGAAGTGCCGTAAAGACGATCGTGAGTTGTGCCGCGAGGTCGAGACCCATACCCAAGGTTTGGGCGATAAATACGGCAGCGATAGCTTGGTAGAGCGCCGTCCCGTCCATGTTGATAGTCGCGCCGAGGGGAAGCACGAACGACGAAACCTCCTCAGAAACCCCCAGATTCTTCTCCGTGACTTCCATGGTCACCGGCAGAGTGGCGCCGCTGGACGAGGTCGAAAAGGCGACGAGCTGCGCCGGGCTAATACCCGAAAAAAACCTCCCGAGCTTGACAGGCGTAAAGATCTTCAAGAGTGTCGGATAGGTCACTGCACCGTGGATGACCAGACCGATTACTACGGCCAGGCAGTAGTACCCGAGGGCGGCGAGCAGTTCGCCTACCTCATTGATGTTGTCACGGGCAACAGAATTAATCGTATCTGCCAGCAACGCGAACACCCCAAGGGGAGCGGTCACCATGATGAGTTCCACCAGCTTGATCACCAGCGCGTTCAGCCCATCGAAAAAGCCGATCAACGGCTCCGCTTTTTCCCTCGGCACCATAAGGAGCCCGACTCCGGCAAAGATGGCGAAGAAGACTACCTGCAGCATATTGCGGTTGCTAGACGCGGAGTCAAAAAGAT
>JBFIPX010000054.1:0-18176 GCA_041609895.1 Rhodothermales bacterium | reverse complement strand
GGGCTTCCCGAGCCCGACGACCAGACGGATCCGGTGCATCTGTTTCGTGGATGGCTCAAGGCGGCTGAGGAATCGGGGCTACTCGAGCCAACCGCAATGACGCTAGCGACCAGTGACGCAACCGGGCGGCCGTCCGCAAGGACGGTCCTCTTGAAGTCGGTGGATGATCGGGGCTTTGTCTTCTACACCAACTATGGCAGCCGGAAAGCGGCTGACCTGGACCAGAACCCCAGAGCAGCCCTCGTATTCCACTGGAAGGCGCTGTTGCGGCAAGTCGTCGTGGAGGGAGCTGTCGAGCGGGCCACGCGTGCGGAATCGGAAGAGTACTTTGCTTCCCGGCCACGGGGAAGCCGGCTTGCCGCGTGGGCTTCACGTCAGAGTGAGAGAGTCCAGAGTCGCGAAGAGCTCATGGATCGGTTCGAACGAGCAAAGAATGAGTACGAGGGTCGCGACGTCGATCTTCCTCCGTTCTGGGGCGGTTATCGTGTCGTGCCCGATCGTATCGAATTCTGGCAAGGACGTCCGAACCGGCTGCACGACCGCATCCTGTTCGAGCGAACCCGGGACGGATGGGCGTCTTCGCGCCTGTTTCCATGATGTCTGATTGAGCACGACGCTGCTGAAGCAAGCCGGCGGACTGCGCCGAATACCGGTTTGTAGAGTTTGCTTAGATTGGCGCGATTAGAGGCACATCCGGGAGCATCGGTTCGCTCGGTGTGCACGGAGGTGGTAGTATATCGACTACTGTAATATGCTCTGTCCATTTAGCTTCGTGCTATGAACCCCGGCCAAACCATTTCACATTATCGGATCGCCGGTCAGTTGGGGCGCGGCGGCATGGGAGTGGTCTATCAAGCAAAGGATACCAAACTGGATCGGACGGTCGCGATCAAGGTCCTTCCGCCAGCAGCGCTTGTCACCGAGGACGACCGGGCGCGCTTCTATCGCGAGGCCAAGTCGGCCGCGCAGCTGACGCACCCGAACATTGCAGGTGTCTACGAGATCGACGAAGCCGTCCCGTCTGACGCACCTCATGGCATGCAGCCGAGCCCCTTTATCGCGATGGAGTATGTCTCCGGGGGAACGTTGGCCGAGCAATTAGAGCAGGGTCCACTCAGATTGAATCGCGCGGTCCGCATCGCTAAGGAAGTCGCTAGCGCGCTCGGCGCAGCACATGCGAAGGACATTGTTCATCGCGATATCAAAGCATCGAATGTGATGCTCGACGGCGACGGCCGAGCCAAGGTGCTAGACTTCGGACTTGCCAAGACGACGCACTCCACAATGCTGACGCAGCTAGGATCAACACTCGGCACCGCTGCCTACATGAGCCCGGAGCAGGCACGCGGAGAAGATGTCGATCATCGCTCCGATCTCTGGTCACTGGGCGTGCTGATGTACGAAATGGTTGCTGGACGGTTGCCCTTCCGCGGCGACTACGAGCAGGCCGTCGTCTACGGAATCATGAACGAGGATCCGGAGCCGCTCACCGCGCTGCGCAGTGACGTTCCCATGGAGCTCGAACGGATCGTCGGAAAGCTGCTCTCCAGGGACCCGCGCCATCGATACCAGTCGGCCGCTGATCTCGTTGCTGACCTGGATGCTATCGAGGTCAACCAAAGCAGCATACGGACTTCGGTGAGATCACGGCCGGGGGTGCCGGCCGTCCAGTCAGGAAAGTACAGAAGGTGGATACCCTATGCCGTCGGTGCCGCAACCCTGGCCGTCGGTCTGCTTCTTGGATCGTTGGTGCGTTCGGAAGAGCCCGAGACCGAGTATCCCATGCATGTGACGGTGAACGTAGCCGGAGAACTGAACCTGAGTCATCCCGCGATTTCTCCCACCAGGCGGTACATCTCGTTCACTGTTTCCGGCAACGCTCTGCTACTATACGACATGACCGACGGGTCGATCAGGCGCATTGTTGAGGAATCTGACATTCGCATCAGCCGCTTTTCACCCGACGGCCGTTGGCTGGCGTTCGAGCAGGACGCCTCCGGCCTGTCGATCGTGAGAATTCCGGACGGCTCCCCGGCCCGGCTGACCGACGTTGGCGAGACGCCTACCTGGATCGACAACGAATGGGTGATGTACCGAAACGAGGGTCGGGTCGAACGCATTAGTCGGGTAACCCAGGAGGCAGAGACCTTGTGGAGCCCTCCTGACTCAAGTCTTTCCGTTGAGCATCCGGAGGTACTCCCCGGTGGGTCTCACGCTCTTGTATCGGTCGTCAAGAACGGTGAAAGGAGCGTTGGTGTTCTCGAGTTGGAATCCGGCATGATCGAGTCCCTTCACCCAAATGGCATTGCGGCCCGATACGTGAGTTCGGGGCACATCATTTTCACCGAGCAAGACAGTCGCACTACGTCGTACCGCGGGGACATTTACGCGCAGCCGTTCGATCTGAAGACGATGTCTACCCGCGGCCCCGCGATTCTCGTTCTCTCCGAACGAGGGTACTGGGAGCTCGGGATGAACGAACGCGGAGACCTCGTCACTACCGGCGGGGTTACGAACTCGTTTGCGCCGCCTCCGATGGCTCTATCTCGGCTGAATCCGAGAACGGGAGATCTTAGTCCGTTGCACTCTCCGGTGAGCACAAGCGGCGGGCTGGGGGTATCAGATGACGGTGAATGGCTCCTCTACATGCTCCCCGAGGACATTCCGGCTATCGGGCTCCTTGATCAAGGACGGATGTCTCCTCTGCCTCAGGTCGTGGTACCAGCTTTTGCACCCCTATTCGGCCACAATGGAGAGACGGTGTTTTACAGTGCAGGTACACCGGGGACCGGAACGCGAATCTATCGTCAGCCTGCGGACGGGTCAAGGCGGCCTGAACATATCGAGCTCGGTCTGGACACGTTTGAGATCCTCTGCGATGTAGTGGACAAGGACCGACTGGGATTGGTATCCGCGTTTCCGATTGGATCTGATCTGGGCGCCTTGGAAATCGTCGACTTGGAAGAATTGGTGTCGATTCGATCCATTCCGGGCCTGAGGGTCTCGTCCGCACACGTATCGCCCGATGGAGAGTGGATTGTGTTCGATAACCTGTGGGCACCGCAGGCAGACAGGGGTGTCTACGCCGTCGGAATGAATGGCAGCGGCCCCTGGCTGCTGGGGGCGCAGTACTCGCGACCCCTTTGGGCTTTGAGCGGAAGCGAAGTCTACGTCGTCGCCAGCGACCGGCTGCTGGCATTGCCTGTCAGCACGACCCGTGGGGTCCGCGTTTCCGGTCCCGAGCGGCTTCTCTACAACGCGTCGCCGTTCTTTGACTTCACGCTCGACCCGGCCACGGGAGACATTATTATCGTCGATCGCATTGGCGGCAGTGAGACCCTCGACCAAATCGACCTCGTCCTCAACTGGGACGAGCGGTTGAAGGAACTGGTCCCCCGACAGTGATCGCGACGGTATCCGATCGGCATCGGCGCCATCGGCCGATGCAGTTCGTAGGGGAATCCACTCTAGCGTTTTGCAAACGGTTCTCGTAACCTCGCTCGATCCGCATCAATCTGCCGAAAAGAAGTCTTTCCGTGACATCCCCTGACAAAATCCTGGCCGTCGATGATGAGCCGGACGTCGAGCCGCTCATCCGCCAGGGTCTCCGGCAGCAGGTCGACGCGGGTGACTACGAAATCGCATTCGCCGGCAACGGTGTTGAAGCACTCGAGATTCTGGAGCGCGACTCCTCCATAGTGGTCATGTTGACAGACCTCAAGATGCCACGGATGGACGGGCTGACGCTGTTGGGTCGTGCCAACGAGCTCAATCGTCTCATGAAGGCAGTCGTCGTTACGGCCTATGGAGACGTCGACAACATCAGGACGGCCATGAATCGCGGAGCCTTCGACTTCCTGATGAAGCCGCTTCGCCTGGATGATCTCAGGACTACCGTCAAGAAGGCCATAGACGCGGCAAGCCGGGAGAAACAGGCCGAGTTCGTACGTGAGACGTTCGGGCGGTATCTCTCTACGGAGGTTGTGCATTCGCTTCTGGAGCGACCGGAGACGCTGGAGCTTGGCGGTGAACAAAGAAACGTAAGTCTTCTGATGTCAGACCTCAGGGGGTTCTCGACGATTGCAGAGAGAGCATCTCCGGAGACGGTCGTCCGGATGCTCAACATCTATCTCGGCCACATGGCCGACATAGTCGCGGAATATGGCGGGACGATTCTGGAGTTCATCGGTGATGCGATCTTTGTCGTATTTGGGGCCCCGATTCCTTCGGACGATCACGCCGTTCGTGCGGTCGCATGCGCCACCGCTATGCAACTCGGCATGGCGAACGTCAACGCAGAAACTCGACCGCTGGGGGTTCGGGACCTTGAGATGGGCATCGGTCTTCATACCGGCGACGTGATAGTGGGAAACATCGGGTCGATGAGAAGGGCCAAGTACGCTGCGGTTGGAAGCCATGTGAACCTGGTTGGCCGAATCGAATCTTCAACCGTCGGTGGCCAGATTCTGGCGAGCCGGGACGTCGTTGATGCGGCTCGGAGCATAGCTCGATTAGGGCAACCACTCTCTCTGCTTGCAAAAGGCTTCTCCGACCCCGTCCAACTCTGGGAGGTAGAGGGAGTCGGACCACCCTACAACCTGTCGTTGCCAATCCAACCAGACACCATCGTGGACCTCGTATCCCCCATCCCTTGCCGAATCACGCTTCTGGATGGTAAGGTGGTCAGTGGTGAGACGTGCGAGGGCTGGGTGCAGTCGCTTTCCAGGTTCACGGCGGCGATTCGAGCCGACTGCCGTGCCGAAATCATGTCCAACGTCCGGATCAACCTATCGAATCCGACCTCTGGAGATTACACCGATGAGGCGTACGGGAAAGTAATCGCAGTCACGCCCGATCGACATGAGTTTCGAGTTCGATTCACGGACGTTCCCGGTAGCGTGTCTACCACCATCGAGTCCATTCTAACGGCATCTGCGTAATCGTGAAGTCCCGTTCTGGCAGCACCGCACTTAATTTTCCGGTACCACTCCGGCGATGGGCAACGGGTGTGGCGGCGCTGCTGATCGCATGCTTCTTGTTGCCTCCTGCCCAGGCGCAAGATATCGAGCTCATATTCGGACGCGTACCGCTGCCGGGCGGCGCCTACGGAAACTACGTGACTAGCATCGCGCAGGACCGGAAGGGCTTCATGTGGTTTGGTACCTGGGGAGGCCTCCATCGATACGACGGATATGAGGTACGGACCTTTGTGAGTGATCCAGACCGCCCGGGATCACTGAACAAGACCTGGGTCGAAAGTTTGTGCGTCGACTCGGCGGGCAATCTGTGGGTGGGCACGTACGGAGGCGGGCTGAACCTTTTCGATCCGAAGACAGAGACCTTCACCGCCTATCGACACGACGTTGGTGACTCGACGAGTATCAGTGGTGATATCGTCACTGTAATGCTCGAAGGTAGCGACGGTCGCTTTTGGGTCGGGACGCACAGCGGACTCAACCTTTTCGACAAAGAGGCCGGCACCTTCAGGAGATATCAAAACGACGCATCGGATAGTTCGAGTCTAAGTGATGACCAGGTCCGCGGTCTGTACGAAGACCGAAGCGGAACGCTGTGGATAGGAACCGGAAGCCCGTCGGATCCACCCTACGGAATGAGCGGCCTGAATCGATTCGATTCCGCGACGGATTCATTTACTCGTTACGTTCACGAAGAAGGCGATCCCGCGAGCCTGATTGACAGTCAGGTGCGCGCGATGCATGAGGATTCCAAGGGTCGGTTCTGGGTTGGCACATGGGGGGATGGTCTCCACACCATGGATCGAACGTCGGGGCAATTCACCCGTCATACGTACGATCCGGATCAACCGTCTGCGCTCAGTCGGCCGCATCTTCGCGACGATCCGGGGCGAGGTGGCGTCAGCTTCATCCATGAGGATCAATCCGGCATCATTTGGATCGGCGCGGTAAACGGCGGCGTCAACCGGTACGATCCTGTGCAGGATACCGTTATGCACTACGAAGGTGATCCGGACGTCCCCAACAGCCTCGGTGACAATCGCATATGGACGATCTTTGAATCACGGGATGGTACGCTCTGGATTGGGGCCCTCGGAAGTTTGCACAAGGTCGATATAGCGATCGGTCAGTTTGACTACTACCACCCGGGCCCGACGGATTTCGACAATGCTACGAGAGCGCTGGCCGAGGGCCGGAACGGTGATGTCTGGATCGGTACGAGCAGTGGGCTGCATCTGCTGAGTCCATCGAACACCGGGGGCAGCCGTCTGCGATATCGCGGGGAACGTCCTCGATCACTTCGCAACGCCCGCATCCACTCGCTGCTGTTTGACAGTAGGGGCCGCCTCTGGATAGGTACGTGGGAGCAGGGATTGTACCGATACGAACACGAGACTAGTCGGCTGGAGCACTTGACCGGCGACGGCTTCGACGGCCTTGCGACCGCATCCGTGATGGCGCTTATAGAGGATAGAAGCGGCGCCATATGGATCGGTACGGCAACACAAGGCTTGGCCCGCTTTGATCCGTCTGAACAGACGCTCCAAATGTATACCCACGATCCAGGAGATCCGGGTAGCCTCGGTCAAAACTCCATACGCTGCATTTGGGAAGACAGCCGCGGCGTAATCTGGGTCGGTTCGGATGGAGGACTCAGCAGTTTCGACGGTGAATCTTTCACGACGTTCAATTACGATGCGGACGATTCGAAAAGCCTCGGAGACAACATCGTGACCGGGATTGCCGAGGATACGGCGGGTAGCCTGTGGATAGGAACCGAGAGCGGCGGCCTCAACCGGTATGAGACGGCTGCGGATGGGTTTGAGCGATTTACGACAGACAATAGCGGTCTTCCGGCAGACGGAATCTTGAGTGTCGCTAGCGGGAACGACGGCACCATCTGGATAAGCTCCGATCGCGGCCTTACCCGACTCAACCCTACGACGAAGTCGTTCAACTCATTTGGCGCGGAGTTCGGATTGCCGGCCGAACCGTTTTATGGTGGCTCGGTATTCCGACACTCTGATGGGAGGTTGTTTTTTGGCGGCCGCAACGGATTCCACGCTTTCATGCCCGAAGAGATAGAACCCCTTAGTAGCCCTGAGCCACCCCAGATCGCTCTGACGAATCTCTTGATTGTTGGCCAGCAGGTGCGCCCGGGACGCGATTCACCGCTGTCGAAATCCATTTCCGAAACCGACACATTGCTCCTGTCCCACTCGGAAAACGACCTGACGTTTCAGTTCGCGGCACTGCATTTTCGGCGGCCTGAAGGCAATCAGTACGCGTATCTAATGAGCCCGTATCAGAATAGCTGGAGTACGACCAGCTTCAGACGCGAGGCACGTTTCACGAACGTCGATCCAGGTGCATACACGTTTCGCGTTCGAGGAGCATCGAGCGACGGTGTGTGGAACGAGAATGGGACGGCCATAACGATTGTCATCGAGCCTCCGTTTTGGGCAACGTGGTGGTTCCGCATCGGACTGACACTACTTCTTGTTGGAATCGCAGTCGGAGCATACCAGATACGTATTAGACAGATTCGGGCTCACAACAGGCGCCTGGAGAGGGAGGTTGCCGACCGTACTCACGAACTTGAGCATTCGCTGAACTTGCTCACTCAGGCGCAAGATCAACTTGTGCACGCCGATAAGATGGCCTCTCTCGGTCAACTTGTCGCGGGGATCGCTCACGAGATAAAGAACCCGCTCAATTTCGTTAACAACTTTGCTCAACTCTCTGTCGAGCTGGCCGATCAACTCGCTTCGAGTCTGGAAGAGGCAGGTGGTGACCGTCTCACAGCGGAGCAGAGTGAGGAAGTGCAGGGCCTGATAGACGACCTTAAGGACAACGTCCGCAGGATCAACCAGCACGGATCTCGCGCCGATGGGATCGTCAGGAGTATGCTGGAGCACTCGCGTGGTCAGGCGGGTGAGCGCGCAGTCGTCGACGTGAACGCGCTGCTCGACCAGTACGCCAACCTTGCATATCACGGAATGCGCGCTCGCCATTCGACCTTCAACGTCACCTTCGAGACCGACTACGACCCGTCAGTCGGCATGGTACAGGCGGTACCCCAGGAGTTGGGACGAGTGTTTGTCAACGTCCTTAATAATGCACTGGATGCCCTTCAACTGCGGAAGGAATCGGAGTCTGACTTTGAACCTGTAGTACGTCTGACCACGTCGCGCGAAGGAGAGTTGGTTGAGATAAAGATCAGCGACAATGGACCCGGTGTACCCGAGGAAATTCGATACAAGATCTTCGAACCTTTCTTTACGACCAAGCCCATGGGCACGGGCACCGGACTCGGCCTGTCACTAGCCTACGAGATCATTACACAGGGACATGGTGGGTCGCTGACTCTCGAAGACAGCGCGGAGGGCGGTGCTGTCTTCACGATTACCCTTCCGGCCTAGCGACAGGTCGTGCACGAGATGACGAAGTCATTTGAACGAGTCGCAGTGCTTGGTTAGACCGTGACTGTCGATGGCGGAAGCGAGTTATCCGCTCGCCCGAAGGATCCAACCGTCCACCGTAGCCTAGAAGACCTCCGGCACAAAACGTTGGTGCTCCTGACTCGGACGCACGTACCCTGTATCTTCCTGCCTCGGCGGCAGGTCGATCGGTTTCGGCCTGATGTCCTCGTAGGGTATTAGAGAGAGTAGATGATGAATGCAGTTCAAGCGGGCGCGTCTCTTGTTGTCGGCGTTTACGACGTACCAGGGTGCTTCAATCGTGTCCGTATAAAGGAACATCTGGTCCTTTGCCTGTGAATACTGGACCCACTACTGCCTGCCCGCCAGATCCACGTCGCTCAGCTTCCATCGCTTCGTCCTATCCTCGATACGGGATCGAAAGCGACGTTCCTGCTCGTCGTCGGACACCGAAAACCAATACTTGATCAGCTTGATTCCCGAGCGCACAAGCATGCGTTCGAACTCCGGGCATGACCGCATGAACTCGAGGTACTCTTCCTCGGTGCAGAAGCCCATGACACGCTCGACCCCGGCCCGGTTGTACCAACTGCGATCAAAGAGAACGATTTCGCCACCTGCCGGCAGGTGGGTTACGTAGCGCTGGAAATACCACTGGGTTCTCTCACGCTCGGTAGGTGCCGGCAGGGCTACAACGCGGCAAACGCGCGGATTCAGCGGCGCGGTAATGCGCTTAATAGTGCCTCCCTTGCCGGCAGCATCCCGACCCTCGAAAATCACAACGATCTTGAGTTTGTTCTCTATGACCCATCGCTGCAATTTGACGAGTTCGAGGTGAAGCCGCTTTAGCTCAGACTCGTAATCCTTCCTGGAGATTGATCGGGTCGAATCGCCCACGGCGGTTGCTTTGTCACCCATGTTCTTAGGGATTAGTTGGGTCTTGAGTTCGGTTCGGTTATGCGGGCCGCACTTGTGGCAGATTCAACCATCGGTATGACTGAGGAATGATCTGGATCCCGTCCCAAGTTAAGATCCGAAACTCGATCAGCATTCCCTTTGAAGATTAGTCAGTATTGCGTTCTGAATTCGGGCAGGGCAGCGGTCCCCGATTACACGTCGCCCGAATAGTCGCGGCGCAGGCTCCGCAGCGCCTCCGGGTCTCCGATGAAGGTGATTCGGTCATTCTCTTCGAGGACGGTGTTTCCACCGGGAACGATCATCCGATCCCCCCTCCGAATGATGGCGATTAAGGAATTGGCCGGCAAGCTCAGATCCTTGAGGGCCTTGCCTGCAAGTTCACCCGAACGGCCGTCCGACCGGACGCGGACCGTCAGGTAGTTGGCATCTTCCAGCAGGAGTTCCTTCAAGTGTGCAGCGCTGGTCGCCTGCAGCCAGGTCTGCATGAAGTCATCCTCGTCGACCTTGTTGGCAAGTTGCGCGAGCATCCGGAGGTGCTGCCGATGATCTTCTTCCGGCGACACGAGGAGAAAGACCGCGTGTACCCTCTCGTCTGCAGCTTCCTCTCCGCCAAGCGCATCCACGACGTCCATCTGTAGCCCCATGCGCGACCGCGCCAATACCATCTCGGGATGGTCTATGTCAAGGACATGGAGGTGCGGAAGAGCCGCTCCACCCGCGACCGGGGTCGCTCCTGTCTTGGTCCCCTGAAGGAATCCTTCCTCAAGCTGTTCGGCAGTAAGCGGAAGCCGGTCCGCAAGCAGGTCAGCGGCATGCCTGATGAGGTCTTCGAAGGATTCGTCATCCGCCAGTTCAACGACACGCGCGCGTGCGACAACCTCGTCGAACTGGTCCTCTTCCCGAAGCCCCTTTTCCTTAAGGATCGTTCGGAATTCGCGATCCAGTTCGTCATATCGCCGCTGTCCGAGGCGGCTGAACCAGTGGTATATAGCACCATCGCGAATGACTTTCGATTGCGCATACCGGTAGTACCATGCGAGACACAGCAGCACGACTCCGACGGTGAAAGCGATCGCCAACCATCCCATGTAGATGATCAGCGCCAGAGAAGAAAGGATGCCGGCAACCTGCATCCATGGATACAGGGGAGACCGATAGCCGGGGTCGTAGGAAACGATTTTGCTCTCGCGCATCACCACGACTGCGAGATTCAGCAGTAAGAATATGAACAGCTGAAACGCACTCGCCAGTTTTGCGATGCCCTCCTCATCGAGAACAACGATGAAGACGACCATCAATGCACCGGTCACCATTATCGACCGCGTCGGGGTCTGGAAACGCCCGAGGTGAGCAAGCGCGGGCGGCACAAGTCGGTCGCGTGCCATCGCAAGCGGATAACGGGACGCCGACATCACGCCTGCATTACCGGTCGACGCGAACGCGGCGAGCGCCGCAGCCACGATCAGCAGCAGTCCCACCGGATCTGGAAGCCAGTCGAAGAACGCCTCGGCGGCAGTTGCTACGGGCGTCAAGTCGGACCGAAACTCAGCCGGATCAAGGATGGCAACCATGATGAAGATTCCCGCCACGTATACAAAAGTCGTCGACACAAGAGACAGTGTCATTCCGAGCGGAATGTTGCGCTCCGGGTTCCTCACTTCTTCGGCGACGCTGGCGACCTTCGTCAAACCGGCGTACGAAACGAATACGAAACCGACGGTCTCAAGGAGGCCATCTATTCCGAACGGGCTGAAAGGAGTAAACTGTCTTCTGGTGACGCCAGTCGGTTGTTCGAAGATGATCTCGTGAAAGCCCTGCACGATGAAGAAAGCCATGACGGAGAGCAGTACGACGACAAGGCCGCGCTGTAGTCCGCTGGTCTCCTTGGCGCCGACTACGTTGATGACTACAAATACTACGGTTAGGGCGATGGCCACCGGCTTGATCGGAAGCTCTATGAACAGGGCGGCATACGCGCCAATTCCAATCAGCGCAAAGGCTGTCTTCAAGGTCAGGGCAAGGAAGGTGCCGAGGCCGCCGATCGTTCCCATCATGGGCCCGAGGCTCCTATCCAGGAAATAGTAGGTCCCGCCTGCGCGCGGCAGCGCCGTGCTGAGCTCTGCCTGGCTGAACATCGCCGGAAGAATCAGGACGCCGGCTATCAGGTACGCGATGACCACGGCAGGACCCGACTTCGCTGCCGCCAGCCCTGGTAGCAGAAAGAAGCCTGAGCTGAACATCGCGCCCGTACATATCGCATAGACGTCGAAGAGCCCAAGTTCTTTCTTCAGGCGATTCGATTTTGATACCACGGGCATATCGATTGACGTGGAGATGGGAGGTCGGGGATGCGAGGCTTCGCATCAAAAATAGGAAACGAGGAGGGACAAGCGCCGCAGATGCTCAGGTTGCCATTATCTTAATCCTTGATTTCGCCTCTCATCGCGGTTCAAATCCTCAGAAGTGGAATTTCTTCTCCTCCAGGCACGCAACCAAAGCGATCGGGCGGCCGCGCACGAGCGATTGTCCTTTGCTCAGGTCATCGGAGTCGCCCTAGGGGAAATAGTGGTGTGGGATCTGCTGAGCGGAGCCCCGCCCGCTTCGCGCCTCGCGTCTGCTGACTGCGTCCTTGTTGGGGGTTCGGGTGATTTTCGAATCCGCGATGCGTCCAGACACAGGTGGCTGCGTGATTTTATCGATACCATGGGCCGGCTTACGCTCACAGATACCCCGGTATTCGCCTCCTGCTTTGGGTTTCAGGCTACGGTCGCGGCCTGCGGTGGACGTATCGGAACAGAAAAAGTCAGAGCGGAGATCGGTACGTTCGACGTCATAGTTTCAAAGGACGGCTGTGACGATTCTCTCTTCAACACGGTGCCGCGGATCTTCGCTGCTCAGTTCGGCCACGTAGACCATGCCGCCACATTGCCCTCGAATCTGGTCAACCTTGGCCGAACAAAGCGCAACGAGTTTCAGGCAGCAAGAGTTCGAGGCAAGCAATTCTACCTGACACAGTTTCACCCCGAACTGTCGATGGAGGCTAATCGTGAACGAACTATCATGTACGCGAAGGGTTACGAGCGAGAGGGGTTCGGGGACAGCCTCGATGAGATTCTTGCGAACTTTCGTCCATCACCGGCAGCCTCAACACTCTTACGTCGCTTTGTCACAGATACCGTTGGCCTTCGTGCCGACTCCTGACAACGAGATCTGGCGAAGCGGTCAGCGCTCGTAATTTCTCTTCACCTCTGCTCGAATAAGTGCAGCAGGTCGTTGTTGCGCGCTGCGACAAGCACGCCCCTGCCACCTACATCGTGGAGGGTTTTCGCCTACGCGAATCTCAAGGGATCCACTACCAGCATAGAGTCCGACCTATGATAGTGTTGCGTGCTACCCGGGCTGCGCTCGCCCGGCTAAAGTCGCAACCAACCATGAAGACACCGCGACATGGGGCACACTGATCATCCCAAGGCTGTCGAATGGCGGCAGCTGCTTCTGATTTTCACTTCGGGACTTCTTGTATTCGAAACTGTCACCGGGCTTTCCATCTGGCTTCTGGGCTTCAGCGAGCCCAACCAGATCATGGTGCTGCTGCATACCCTCGTGGGGCTCGTCTTCATCCTGCCCCTCACGTGGTACTCCATTCGCCACTGGATTCGATACCGAAACGCACTGTCAAGTCACGTGAAGCTGACGGGATATCTGTCTCTCGCTTCGATTGTGATGGCTGCGGTGTCTGGACTCGTTCTGACGTGGCAGGCTGCGTTCGCAAGCCGAATCAGCTATACGTGGGACCTGATACACATCGTTGCCACCGTCGGCCTTATCGCCTCGACGCTTCCACACGTTGTTACGGTTGCGTGGCGGGTTCGCAGGGCGCCGGCTCAAGAGGTTCTGATGCCTGTTCGAAACGCGATCCGAAAGTTTATTTTCGGAACGGTCGTGACGGCGGCGGTCCTGATGGTGCCTGTTGTCGTCGGCACTCTCCTTTATGAAGAACCGGAAGCCACCACAAGCTTCCCGGACGACTACGGTTTTCTTTATGGACCGGAACGACCCTTCGCACCCAGTCTCGCACGGACGAGTACCGGCGGGGCCGTGGCTGCAAGGGCTCTCGGTGGCTCCGCATCATGCGGCACGAGCGGATGTCACCAGGAGATCATGAAAGAGTGGCAGGTCAGCGCGCACAGGTGGTCCGCGATGGATCCCGCCTTCCGGGCGGTGCAGGCGATCATGGGCGAGCAGAACGGCGCAGAATCAACCCGCTACTGCGGCGGGTGCCATGACCCTATCTCACTTTTCTCCGGCACAAAGAACCTCTTCGCAGACGATCTCACGAACAAGATCGGATATGATGAAGGCGTATCGTGCATCGTTTGCCATGCCATCAAGGAGACCGACGTCCAGGGTAACGCCAACTATATGATCGAGCCGCCCGCAAGGTACCTGTTCGAACTATCCGACAACAAACTGGCCAGATGGACAAGTGACTTTCTAATCAGGGCGTATCCGTCACAGCACGTGGAATCCTTGCAGCACAGGCTCTTCAAGAGCCCGGAGTTCTGCGCAGCTTGTCACAAGCAGTTCATCGACGAAGAGATCAACAACGTTGGATGGGTGCAGCTGCAGAATCAATACGACAACTGGCGGAAGAGCCGTTGGAACCATCCCGGCGATCCGACAAAGACGATTGAGTGCAGAGAGTGCCATATGCCACTGGTTACCTCGACGGATCCGGCAAGCGGTGACGACCTCGACTACAACAGGACAGAAGACGACGGACAACATCGGAGTCATCGATTCCTTGGCGCCAACCAGTTCATGCCCACGCATCTCAACATCCCCGGAGGGGAGGAACAGGTGCGAATGGTGGAGGACTGGCTGCGCGGCGATTTCGAGATTCCTGAAATCGCACACAAATGGAAAGAAGGGCCCGCAGTACCCATCGTGATCAAAGTACCGGACGAGGTGAGAGCAGGTGATGACGTCGAATTCCAGGTCGAAGTCATCAATAATAAGCCGGGACACGATTTCCCGACGGGTCCCCTCGATATCATACAAGCCTGGATCGAGATCGTCGTGACCGATCCGGCAGGCCGCGAAGTATACAAAAGCGGCCAGCGCGGTGAGAACCACTTCATAGATTCGGGCACGTTCATGTTCAAGGCCGAGCCAGTTGACCAGTATGGTAACCTTATTGACCGCCACAATCTGTGGGAGATGGTCGGCGTTCGGTACAGGCGCGCACTTTTTCCGGGATTTTCTGATCGCGCTAACTACACCTTCCACTGCCCAGCAACGCTTACTAAAGATCTGGAGCCGCTGCCCGATGTGTCGCGCTTCAACATGAATGCCCCGACGCGGACCACGAAGTTGACCGTTAAGGCCAGGCTGCTTTACCGAAAGGTCGATCAGTACCTGCTCAACGTTCTTTTCGGTGAGGATTCAGGCATCACGTCGCCGGTTTCCGTTCTTTCCGAGGCCGAGAACGTAATCGTCGTGAAAGGCTAGTAATGGGTTTCCAGAGTCTACCGCGCCGAAGGAAGGGGCTTCTCGTGACGTCGGCGTTAGCCATCCTGCTGACAGCCGCGGGGATGATGGTGATCATTCTATCGCAGCTTTCAAAGGACACGTACGTACCTGGCGGAAAGGTGGAAGGGATCACGTCGGTACTCGATAGAAAGGGCAGCCCGAATGCTCCGACAATCACGTTTTATGACGCTACTGAGACCGCCGGAATAGACTTCCGTCATTTTCCGTGGACGAGAACGAGCCGCCTCCCCGAGGATATGGGTTCCGGCGTCGCCTGGGGAGACTTCGACAGTGACGGTTGGCAGGACGTCTACCTCCCGAACATCGCCGGGCCGCTCACGATGTCAGACGAAGAATTGCTTGCGTCGCAGGCGCACAATGTCCTTTATCGCAACACCGCCGACGGCCGATTCGAGGACGTCAGCTCACAGGCCGGAGTAGACCTCCGCTGCCGATGCTCAGGAGCAAGTTGGGCCGACTACGATCGCGATGGGCATCTCGATCTCTTGGTTACCGCGTACGGCACCAACACTCTATTCCGCAACCGAGGCGACGGAACGTTCGAGGACCGATCCGTACAGTCCGGTGTCGCCGGCCCCATCGGATTCTGGACCGGGGCATCGTGGGGCGACTACGATCGCGACGGCTGGATCGACGTCTACGTTACCGGATACGTTCGGTTTGTTGACGAACTGGTGGGCAAGTCTTCGCTTCAGTACGATGTTGAATCGCCCGTCGGAATCAATCCGTCCTCATTTATGCCAGAGCGGAATCTCCTGTATCATAACCTCGGTGATGGCACATTTGAGGAGGTGTCTAAGTGGCTCGGTGTCGACAATCCGGATGGCCGCAGCCTTTCTGCTGTCTGGGCGGACTTCGACGAGGACGGATGGCCGGATCTGTACGTCGCCAACGATGTTTCGGACAATGCACTTTACCGGAACGTAAGCGGTAAGGTGTTCGAGGACATTAGCCATATGTCGCTCGTGGCTGATTATCGCGGGGCAATGGGTCTTGCCGTCGGAGACTGGGACGGCGATGTGGATTTCGATCTTTTCATCACCCACTGGATTGCTCAGGAGAACGCTTTGTACAGCAATCGCATTCGAACCGTATCCGGTGAAAGGTCGGGTGTTGCCGGCGGAACGCTGCTACGGTTTATTGACGAGGCCGATCGCGTCGGACTGGGGCAGATTGCACTGGACTTCGTCGGATGGGGCACATTCTTTTTCGATTATGACAACGACG
This sequence comes from Rhodothermales bacterium, assembly GCA_041609895.1. Taxonomy (GTDB): domain Bacteria; phylum Bacteroidota; class Rhodothermia; order Rhodothermales; family JABDKH01; genus JAHHLP01. The sequence continues at coordinate 2,062 of JBFIPX010000054.1, read as the reverse complement.
GCCGCCCTGATATCTTCGTCGCCAACGGAAGCACGCTCCAGCAGAGCGAGCGGCCGGAAGAGTTGATTCCGATGACGGACATGCTCTTCTGGAACGGCGGAATTGAAGAGGGCTTCTTCGACGCGTCTGCCTCTTCGGGGCCTGTTTTTCAACAGACTCAGGTCGGAAGAGGAGCAGCGTATGCCGACTTCGACAACGATGGCGATCTCGACTTTATTATCTCGAATCATGGTAGCAATGCGCAGCTCTATGCAAACACCGGGCATCCCGATAACCGGTGGCTCGCCGTGCGATTGCGCGGTGACAGAAGTAATCGCGAGGGAGTCGGAGCGCGGATTCGAGTTGTCGCAGGTGAGGAAGTGTATGTGCAGGAGGTGGGCTCGCAGTCTTCCTATCTCTCACAAAACAGCCTTGTGGCTCACTTCGGCCTTGGAGCGTCCACCATTGTCGATAGTGTAGAGGTCAGGTGGCCGTCCGGCCTCACATCACTGCATACGGGGATCAAGTCGAATCAGATGATTACCCTTGATGAGTCGGCACAGGATTCATAGGGTCAGTCGCGTGTTTGTCGTGGCGTTCCTAACGTCATTGGCAGGCTCGCTCGGGTGTGGGCCCGGCGGCGGCAACGGCACTGCCGCAGAGGAAACCATAAGTGCTCAGCGCGACAGCGTGATGGCGTTTTGGAGGTCCTACCGGGAAGCGACCCGCCAGCGGCTGTCGGGTGAGTACGAGAATGCTTTGCGTAGCTATGGGCGAGCTCTGACGCATGATTCGACCCACGAGGATGCACTCTACTACATGGGAAACGTTGCGCTCGAACTGGGGCAGACGAAGGTCGCCGAGACTTCCTGGATCGCGTTGACCAGAATCAACCCCTCCAGCTCACGCGGCTTCCTTCAGCTTGGCACCCTGTATCTGTGTGAACCATCATCGGATCTGTTCGACCTTACCAGGGCGGAGTCAGGATTTAGGCAGGCGGTCCGGCTTAACCGCGAGGAAACGGGGGGCCTCCTTCGCCTTGGCGAGCTGCACCTGGTCAGCGGGGCCATGGATTCAGCGTTGACCTACTTTGGCGACGTACTTGTATCGAACCCGGCCAGTACCAGGGCACTTCTGCTCCGTGGATTCGCGCAATGGCGGGCCGGTGACGCCTCCGCTGTGGACCGGACGATAGACGCGATCCATTCGCTGAGCGCCGAAACGATTCCGGAGGGCATGTCGTCGGAAGGCGATACGCGATCCGGGCCTGCTCCATTGCTCTCGCCCGAAAAAGGATGCCAACTCTTCGATCCCTTTGATAGGCAGATCGACGCCAAAAGCCTTGACCGACAGACTTTGCACGAGATGTACAGCGTCCTAACGGACCGCATCTCTGCCGTTCGCCAGTAAGTTTGCTCAGGCTGGTGTGGGCGGTCATTTCAAGCACGCGGTTGGATCACGAAGCGTGATTCGCCGTTCGTGCCCGTCAAACACGGCCTACCCGGTCTCGCCGACCAGGCGGTAGCAACCCGGGCACCCTCATGAGAGATAATCTGCGACAGGGTGGCCTCGGTGAGTAGGACCAGAACCCTCCGAGGGCGATCAGGAATCAACCCCTGTGAAGGTGCTGAACGCCACCGCTCCGTATGCTGCGGCTGCGGAAAGAAGTACAGCAATTGCGCCGAACTCGACCATGACGAGCGTAGCAAGTGCGGTACTTACTACGGAGATGCTGCCGTTCACTCCCCACGCCCAGGGAACATGCGTAGCCTCAACTCGCGACAGTAATCGGAGTCCAAGCGGAAAGGGCATCCCCATTGCGACCGCGACCGGCCCGAAAGCTGTTGCGGCGATAGCAATCTTTGCTATCTCGTCAAGATGAATAGTGGAACGGAGGATTATGGGCAGGAGAAATGTCAGAAGTACGATGGCTACACTGATCGCTATAGCTACCCACCCCATAACTTTTCGGGTTGCAGCGATTCTGGAGGACACCAGGCTGCCGAGTCCCGACCCCGCGAGTATAAAAAGGAAGGCGACGGCTACCGCGAGCACCGCATGACCGAGGTATAGCGTGAGCCGC
>JBFIPX010000053.1:0-18267 GCA_041609895.1 Rhodothermales bacterium | reverse complement strand
GATGATACGCCTCCTGTGATATCACGCCCGGTCGTGCGCCATATTGGACCTGAGAATGCTACGACGCTGGATGTGTCAAGGCTGAGCGCATCCGATCCGGAATCGCGAATCGCCAAACTTGAGTATCGCATCGTGAGTTCCGACGGTCAAGACGTGTGGACGGATTGGACGACAATCGTAGAACCGAATACGGCAAGCGCCGAAACCAGCACCGTGGCTGAACTTCCCATGTTTGCTGATGACCAGGAGGTCTTGCTTGAGGCTCGCGCGACGAATGGACGTGGCTTGACGGCAGTAAGCTCCGTTACCGTTTCGGTTGACGTGGACGAAACGCCACCCGTCTTTGATCGGACGGACATAGAGGTGGCGCGCGTACAGGACGACCTCGTACTTGATCTCGTCTTGAGGGTCGACGATCGTGAGTCTGGTGTGGCGCAGGCCCGGTATCGCGTGGTGGACCAGCAGACGAACGAAGTGTACTCGGGTTGGACGGACGTAACTGGTCGCCCCCGCGTAATCCTCTCGCTAACGCAGGCGGGTATCGAGGGTCCGAAAACGGTGATCGTGGAGTTGGAGGCTCAAAACGGTGCAGGAGCCGTCAATGCTTACGCCAAAGCCGTCGAGATACCGGAAATAGCAGCAGTGTTCTCTACGCCAGGTCGGGTTGTGACTGCCAGTCAACCTTCGTTGCCAGAAGTGACCCGACCGGAGCCAGTGGTAGACACGTCCATACCTGGACCAGCCGTAAAGAGCATGAAGGTCTATATCCGCGAGAACCGGCTTCTCGTATTTCTGGATGGCATCTCGGACAATTCGGCCTCGATTCAACGGGTCGATTATCGGGTCTTGAGCGCGTCCGGTGGCGAGTTGACTGGTTGGACGCCGATTTCCCTCGTGCCGCCCGGAAAGCAGTCCTATGGACTTCAGATGCATCGCCTGCCGGTTCCTCCCGGCGCCTCGAATGAGAGTAGGGTTGAGATCCGGGTTATCAATAGCGCGGGGGGGACAACCGTGGTCCGAGGAATAGTAGGTCCAGAATCTTGATCTCTACTCGATGAACAGACAGAGTCGCGCGTGGTCTAAGACTACGTGGCGCGGTCGCGGTCGCCTTACCCTCAAACAGGCCTAGCTTGGTCGAAGGACACGCGCCGGCTGCACATTCCTCGCGTACCGCGACTTATCGGCTGGCGCGAGCTATACGATCGATGATCGTGCTGCCGAGCCCAGTCCGAGCGGGACGCTCACAGTATATCTTCACGACACCCAACGCATCTGAATCCCGGAAGAACTGGTATAGTTCGTATCCGTATTCCTCTACGTTCCGACAGACGCGGACAAGAACGAATGATGACCCGTGCTCTGGCTCGCGGAGCCCGATGTATGAGGCTGTGACATCGGGTTCGATTTCCAGCTCGTCCGCGAAGACGACTTGTGCTCGTGGCGCATAGTGCCGGTGCCGCAGTCCTGGACTTCGTGCGGTGCGGCTGACTCCGACCGCCGCCTCCTCCATTTGTGCAACTGAGTCCGTCGCGGCAAGGTCAACGACCTGACGAAGTTGTCCTACCGTGACCGCTCCCTCGCGTAACAGGACGGGTCTTTCAGAAGTGCAGTCGACAACAGTCGATTCCAATCCTATGGTTGACCGCGGTCCGCGGAGAATACAGTCGATCTCGCCGTCAAAGTCCTCGCGCACAGCTTCCCATGTGGTCGGGCTCGGCCGGCCAGACTTGTTAGCCGACGGTGCGGCAACCGGGCCGCCGCAGGCTGCCAGAAACCGTTGAGCAATTGCGTGGTCGGGCACCCGTACAGCGACGGTGTCGAGCCCGGCTGTGACGGCATCGGAAACGAGTGACGTTCGTTTGAGCACAAGGGTGAGCGGCCCAGGAATGAATGCTTCGACGAGTGATCGAACGAAGTCCTGTTCTACGCGCGCAACCGATTCAATGGCGGCGGCGGCAGCCAGATGTACGATAAGCGGGTTGTCGAACGGGCGCCCCTTGACCTCGAAAACTCGCTGTACCGCGTCGTCGTCAAGTGCGTCCGCCCCCAAGCCGTAGACGGTCTCGGTAGGAAATGCCGCAAGCTTTCCGGACCGGATTCTCTCCGCCGCTGTGAGCGCCGAGTCGGTGATCAGGGTTTGCATAAACGAATGAGCTGTAATGTGCCCGCTGCCATCACAACTTACCCGTCAGGTCCACTATCCGGCAAGTGACTCGCGTCTTCCCGACGCCGCTCTCGCGACGCGCCGGCTCCAGATCCTCACGTCATCGAGCATGATATAGATGGAGGGAAGAATGATCAGGGTAACCGCTGTGGAGAATGTCAGACCCCCCACAATCGCCCTTGCCATCGGATAGTAAGGTGGCCCATCACCGCCAATCTGCTTCGTTCCAATACAGAGCGGCACGAGCCCCAGAACAGTCGTGGCGGCTGTCATCAGGATAGGCCGCATACGATCGCGGCCGCCTTGCACGATAGCCGCCTCACGATCCATGCCCTCGGCACGGAGGTGGTTAATGTGATCGATCAGTACGATACCATTGTTCACCACGATACCTACGAGAATCAGGATACCGATCCACGCCATTATGCTGAAGATCGTATCAGTGATCAGGAAGAACCACCAAACCCCGACGACAGAGAATATGATTGACGTCCAGATAGCGGCAGGATGTATCAGAGATTCGAACAGCGCTGCCATGACCAGATAAATCAGAATCAACGCCAGAATGAGATTGAGCATCATCGTTTGTTGAGACTCTTCCTCGTGCATGAACGTGCGTCCGAACCCCCACGCATATCCGGCGGGAAGATCGTATCGATCGAGAACCTGCTGGATCTTGTTCTTGGCCTCATTCGAAGTGATTCCATCGAGCCCGGCGGTCACACCCAGCATCGTCTTGCGGTTTTCCCGGGAGATCTCCCGCGGACCTCTAGAAACCTGGAAGTTTGCCAGCGAGGCAAGACTGACCTGGGTGTTTTCGCTGCCCCTGAGCGTAAGATTTCTCAGGTCATCGACAGAGCGGCGGTCCGTCTCCTGCAACTTGATTCGCATCTCTATCTCGCCATCTGAAGTACGGAATCGTTGCAGGCGTTGTCCCCGCATCGCGGCAGAAATCGTACTGGCTACTTGCTCCGTCGAGTACCCGTATTGACGAGCCCGCTCGCGATCAACTACGACGTGGACCTCTCGATCACCAATGGTCGCCTCCGACCGGACATCTACCAGTCCTTCTATTCTCGAGAGGACTTGTTCGAGCCCGTACGACAGCTCGGCAAGCATCTCGCTCGACTCTCCGTTTAGTGTGATGCGTACGGATTCGCGCCCGCCGGAACTTCGCCAGGTCCATGAAGGTGAACCGATCGCGATCTTCGGCATGTCTTTCGCAATCAGCTTCTTCAGTTCGGCCATGTCCATGTCCATGTCATCGGGGTCCTTCAGAAGGAGCGTCGACATGGCGAATCGCGGCGTGAAGTACGTGTAGACGGACTCGATATTGAATTCGTCTTTCCCGGCGAAGAGGTGCGCCTCAATCTTGTCCACCGCATCCTCCACGCGATCAAGCGTGTACGTGTCGTTGATGTGGTAGATTAGTCGAAGCTCCTTGCCCTCGTCCTGGTCAGGGAAGAAATCGCTCTTGACAACGTTCGCCGGTATCGCCACGCTGGCGAGTACCCCCACGATGATTGCCGCCGAACTCCACCGATGACCCATGAGCCACGACAGCATTCGGCCGTAGCGATCGATCGACTTGTCAATTATCGTTTCGCCGGTCTTTTTCGGCGGCTTCAATCGTGCAGTCAAGAGGGGGACGACCGTCAGTGATATGAGCAGCGAAGCGACGAGTGCGACACAGATTGCAGCGGAAACGTGCTGCAGGTATACCGTCACCTCGTCTGCCTGGCTGACGATCATCGGCAGAAACACAATTGCCGTAGTCAGGGTGCCGGCCGTAACGGCCAAGGCGACCTCCTTTACTCCTCTAAGGGCGGAGATCTTGCTCGAACCCTCTGGATCGAGGTGCTGGTGACGATGGATGCTTTCGGTCACCACAACGGCGTTGTCTACCAACATTCCGACCGCGAGCATTAACCCCATCATCGTGAGAATATTGAGGGTGAAGCCGAGGAAGTAGAGGAAACCAACCGTGACGAGAATTGAGATCGGGACAGCGAGGGCGACGATCGTGGTCGTTGCCATTCGTCTCAAAAAGAAGAAGAGGATCAGAATGGCGAAAATCCCACCCAAAAGGCCAGCTTCAAGCAGGTCCCTCAGGGACTGGGTAATCCCGTCGGCCGCGTTGTTCATGAAGTACAGGTTGATACCCCTCATCTCGGGGTCGTCTTTCAGGAGTTCGAACTCCTCGATTACCGTTTCTGCCACATCGACAACATTCGCACCGTTCTCCTTGAACACGTTCATTCCGATTGCGAAGTTGCCGTCGAGGTGGCGTGCCTCCTCGAGCTCTGGATCGTCATAAATCACCGTTGCCACATCGGACAAGCGCAAGCCCGTATCCGAGATCGGTAGACTCTCGATTTGCTCTACCTCTGACAGCGTGCCGACAGGCCGGACCAGATAGCGTTTCGTTCCGTCGGTAATTCGTCCCGCCGTCACGGAGAAGTTTGCGCTTTGCAGCGAGCCCATGAGGTCAACGAGATTGAGGCGATGGGCCGATATGCGGTCCGACCGAAGTTCTATGCGAACCTCACGCGGCCAAACGCCATACAGCTCTACTTTCGAAACGCCATCGATGCGTTCCAGCGGCCTTACCAGCTTTCGATTCAGCATGTCGTAAGCGCCGCTGAGATCCCTGTCCGAGGAGATGCGCAGCTGCAGGATCGCCATGTCATTGCTCGACCACTGGCCTACGAAGAATCTCTGGAAGTCGGATGGAAACTGTGATCGAACGCCATCCAGTTTCTCCTCGATCTCAATCGCCTTCAGATCCGTGTCGACGCCCCACTCGAACTCAAGGTGAATGTTGGCTCCGTCTTGCCGCGACGTCGAACTCATGCGCTTGATATCGGCGACTGTCGCAATGACTTCTTCGGCTGGCCGCGTGATCTCCTGCTCAACCTCATCGGGTGTGGAGCCCTGGTAGGGAAGATTTACCCACAGCATGGGCGCGTCGAACTCCGGAAACAGCTCCAGCTTGATCAGCTTTGCTGAAATCGCGCCGATCACGACGACGCACAGAAACACCATCATCGTGGTGACAGGACGCCGCATCGAAGCTTCTGGCAAGCTCATTGGCTGTCGAGGTTTGGCGTGGAGGAGGAGGTGGAGGTGCCGGCCATAGCAACGGCTGGAGAGACGTCCGGCTTGCGATCCAGCAGCGCATACATCACGGGTATGACGATGAGTGTCAGGAGCGTCGACACAATCAATCCTCCGATGACGGTGATTCCCATTGGAGCACGAATTTCTGCTCCGTCGCCAAAGCCGAGAGCCAGTGGCAGAAGGCCCAGCGTCGTCGTCAGGGTTGTCATGAGAATCGGCCGGAGCCGCAGGCGAGCTCCTTCGCGAATGGCTTCGGCCTTGGGGACGCCATCCGCCCTGAGCTGATTTATCAGGTCGACGAGTACGATCGCATTGTTCACAACGATTCCGGCCAGTAGGATGAGCCCGATGAAGACTACCACGCTGATAGTCGAGCCGGTTAACCACAGGGCTAAAACCGCCCCAATTGCCGCGAGCGGAATCGAGAAGAAGATCACAAAGGGGTGCATCAGCGATTCAAACTGGGATGCCATCACAAGGTAGACGAGGAACACGGCGAGAGAAAGGGCGAACAGGAGGGACCTGAAACTGGCCGACATCTCCTCGCTCTGTCCGGCCAGTCGGACTGCGATGCCCTCGGGTATCGCTACGTCTGCTATGTACGAGTTGATCTCTTCGGCGGCTGCTCCCAAATCGCCATAGCGGAGATTGGCAGTAACGTTTGCCACACGCTGCTGAGCGGTGCGCCGAATTTCACTTGGACCAATGTCCACAACGACATCCGCCACTGATCGTAGCCGCACGGGTCGCGGGCTCTCCGGGTTCACGATCAAGCCGCGAATGTCTTCAATGGATGATCGATCTTCCTCTCGCGCCCGGACGACGATGTCGATCTTTCGATCGCGCCACGAATAGCGCGTGGCCACCTCACCGCGAACCTGGTTCACTACGCGATTGGCTACTTCGTGAACAGCCAACCCGAGGGCTGCCGCGCGCTCACGGTCGAAAAGAATTCGTACCTCCGGGTGACCCTGCTCTGTCGTGCTCTTTACGTCTGCAAACCGGTCGGAGGCCTCAAGCCTTCTCTGAAGTTCCTGGGATACAGTCTTCAGTTGGTCCAGCTCGTAGCCGGCAATCTCAATTTCTATGGGTGTCTTGAAGGTGAACAGGGTCGGCCTGCCAAATTTGTATTGGGCGCCGGGAATTCGCTGCAGCTCGCCGCGAAGCTGGCCAAAAGCCGCCTCTTCAGCTAACTCGTCGGAGCCGGAATCCATCCTCACGTGCAGTTCACCCCAATTCTCTCCGCCCTCGTCAGGATTGGCGTCCATGCGGTTTCCGGTACCAACCGACGCAAACGTAGTCTCGATCTGACGAACTCCCAGCGCCGCTCGTTGTACGCGTGCCATCTGTGCATCGGTCTGCTCCAGCGGCGTTCCCGGCGGCAGACGCATCTCGACCAGAAATTCCCCTTGTGAAAGGGGAGGGATGAACTCAATGCCTAGTCGGGGTATCAACAGAAGCGAACCGCCGAAGAGTGCGAACGCGGATACCAGAACGATTGCCCGGTGATTCAGCGCCCACGACAGTCCTCGCGGGTATACGCGAGCGATCGAATCGTATCCGGCATTAAAAACGGCTGCGACCGGCCTTAGGACGAGAGCGATGAGCTTGCCAAGTCCTCGCACCAGGAAGACAACCACTCGTGCGATGAAAGTCGGGATTGTTGTGAATAGAAAGATCCGGACATGTCGCATCCAGCCACCAACTTTCGTGCGTGGTGCGCGAAGAGCGGGTGCCTGCTCTAGCTCCCTATTTTCGCGTCCGAACGATGCCATCATGGGAATCAGTGTGATGGCAACGACCAGCGAAGCGAGCAAAGAAAAGGTGACCGTCAACGCCTGATCGCGGAATAGCTGTCCTGCAATGCCTTTGACGAATACGAGGGGCGCGAAGACAGCAACTGTCGTAAGTGTTGAGGCAATGACTGCGGTCGCAACTTCGCTGGCACCGCGTCGGGCGGAGTCAAGGCGCCCTGCTCCCAGCTCACGGTGCCGGGCAATGTTCTCGAGAACAACGATCGAGTTGTCAACCAATAGGCCGATACCCAAGGCGATGCCGCCAAGCGACATGATGTTTAGCGAAATGTCGGCGCCATACATCAAGTTGAACGTCGCGATCACGGAAACTGGAATCGACAGCGAAATAATCAGCGTTGTCGAGAAATCGCGGAGAAACAAATACAGTACGAACACCGCGAGGATACCACCGATGATGGCGGCGTTTATGACCTCATCGACCGCACTTGAGATGAATGTGGACTGATCGTAAACCTTGATCAATTCCATGTCGTCCGGCAGCGACGCCCGAACGCGGTCGAGCCGAGCCTCTACGTCAGCAGCAACCGCGACGGTGTTCGCGTTCCCTTCCTTATAGATGGCAATCTCGACGGCCTCACGCCCGTCGATCCGGTTGATGGACTCGCGCTCTTTGTAACCCATCTGAACCGTTGCTATGTCTCGCAAGTAGACCGGCCGGTCCGTTCCGCTATCGACGATTACGTTGGCGATCTGCTGTATGGTCGCGAACTGATTGATCGTTCGCACGAGATACTGTTGCGTGGCTTCCTCGAGTCTTCCACCCGACAGGTTGACGTTTTCAGATCCCAGCACCTGCACAACCCGATCGAGGGACAGTCCGATTTGGGAAAGCTTCTCCTGGTCGACAAGTACTTGGACCTCGTCCTCAAGACCACCAGAGACCTTCACGGCTGCGACCCCCAGACTGGACTCGAGGTCTTTCTTGATCTCTTCGTCCGCAAAACGACGCAGGTACTTAAGCGCCTCTTCGTTGATTGATGCATCCGTCCCGGACAGACTTACCGGCTGCCCCTCGGGCTCGTCCGGCTGATCCGCAATGATCGGCCGATCCGCCTTCTGTCGAAGCGCGAAACGCATGATGGGGTCAAGAGACGGGTCAAAGCGCAGAATCACGGGCCGATCCACCTCCAGAGGTAAGCGAAGAGCATCCAGCTTCTCGCGCACCTCAAGGCTGGCGTAGTCCATGTCCGTTCCCCAGTCAAACTCGAGTACTACGTCCGATTGACCTGCTCTCGATACGGACCGAAGCTCGTTGACATTTTTGACTACTCCGAGCGTCTCCTCCACAGGTTTCGTCACCAGGTTTTCGATTTCTACCGGTGCCGCACCTACGTACTCCGTCCGGACGGTGAGCGTCGGGTAGCTGAGGTCTGGAAGAAGGTTGATGTTGAGTCGGGAAAGTGAAACCGAGCCAAACAGGAGGACGGCAACCGTGAACATCGCGATGGTAACACGGCGGCGCGTTGCGATTTCGATTAGCTTCATCTGGGAGTTGCCGGCGTGCCGGGGCGTTAGACTCGTTTCGCTACAGCTCGCTAATTATTTCGACCAAGGAGCTGTCCTTTAGATTTGTCTGACCTGTCGTAATCACAGTAGCTCCTTCTTCAATACCCTCGGAGACCTCAACGTAGGTGTCGTCCTCATAGCCGGTCACGACTTCCTGGCGGAAAGACATGCTGTCCCGAACAACGAAGACCGACGAGGCCATGTCTTCTGCGACGACGGCGACTTTCGGCACGAGAAGCGTCCCGGTGTGCGTGTCATGGACAATGCGAATACGTGTGAACATCCCAGGTTTCAGACGACGGGAACGGTCGCGAACCTCTACTGTCACCTTGAAAGTACCGGTTGCAGGGTCCAGCACCGGACTGATACGAAGTATCCTGCCCACGAATTGCTCGTCCGGGAAGGCGTCAACGCGCAGGGTGGCCCGCTGACCCACTTTCAACTTCTGAAGCTCCCTTTCGGGCACGTGCATAACGGCGAGAAGGGGGTCGAAGTCCGTAATTCGAAAGGTCGGGGCGAACGCCTGAACCATGTTCCCCACTTTGATCATGCGTTCCGACACTACACCGCTGATCGGAGCTACGACCGTAGTGTGCTGCAAGTTGAGCTTGGCCAGATCTCGCGCCGCCTTCTGCGCCTCGTACTCTGACCTTACGCGCTCGTACTCCTCCGTGCTTACAAGCTGCTTCTCGTGCAGCTCCTCGTTCCTGGCGTGCTCTCTCTGAAGCTTTTGCAGGCTGGCCTCGGCGCGCTCGACCTCAAGCGACAGTCTGTCATCGTCAAGTTGCGCCAGCTTCTGCCCTGCTCGGACATATCCTCCTTCTTCCACGAACAATTGTGCGACGATGCCGCCAGATTTGGCCACCACCGTCGCCTCACCCTCAGCCTCCAGCGTGGCGGTGCCTACCAGATGCGCCGAGATGTCACCCCGGATGACCGTTGAAACCTCGACAGGCACCGCGGTCTTGTCCTCGTCCTCGCCCTCCGAGTCCATCGACCGGGCATCGTTGCCGCAACCGGCCTGTGAAAGAGGCGCAAGGACCATGAAGGTCATCCCCAGGAAAGCAATTAATCGATACATATTTGTGCGGAGCTTCAGGGCCTGATTTCGCTAGCCGGAGTTGCCGTCTTCAGAACCGAGAATTTGCGGATATTAGTTGCCGCTAGCGCGTACGGACAGGAGCCAACCTTGTTGCGTGAGCGCAAAACTTGCGCTGTGCCGTGAATTCACCTCCAAGGGGACTACGAAATAACCATGGTCGGCGCCCTGCCGACGACCCTTTCGATGGGAAGAACTAATTCACCTGTTGCTCTTTCTCGCTGTCCGTGGGCGCGCAGCGACCTTGATATCGTTTATCACGATTCAGAGTGGGGTGTGCCCGTTCATGACGACACGACTATGTTCGAGTTCCTGGTTTTGGAAGGGGCACAGGCTGGTCTCTCCTGGAGCACCATCCTGAGAAAGCGAGATGCCTATCGCTCCGCTTATCGAGGTTTTGATCCCACGGTCGTAGCGCAGTTTGGAGACGAAGATCTCGAGCGCCTTCTAAAAAATGAGGGTCTGGTGCGAAACAGACTCAAGATCGCGTCCTCGATCGAAAACGCGAGGCATTTTTGTGAGGTTCAGTCTGAGCACGGTTCATTCTGCCGGTACGTTTGGCGATTCGTTGACGGTGCTCCTAGGCAGAACGCTTACAGGGCGATGTCCGACGTACCGGCTAGGACGCTAGCGTCGGAGCGGCTGAGCAAGGATCTGAAGAGCAGGGGATTTCGATTCGTCGGCCCTACAATCTGTTACGCGTTCATGCAGGCGACGGGCATGGTCAACGACCACCTCGTAGATTGTTTTCGCCATCGGCAGATTGCCGACGGGGCACAATCATGATTAGCAACTGTCCCACCAAGCAAGCACGCAGCTGCCAAAGGCATTAGCAACTGTCCCAACGCTACCGTTCCCTAATCATTGCCCAGTCTGTTCTCTCGTGCCGAAGCTTCTCTTCGTGCTCGTCCTGTTTCTGCCGGCGATCGGGTCGGCGGCGCAGAGTCATGTGTTGGACCATGGCGCCGACACCGACACCTTGACCGTGCCGGAAGACCGTGTTATCCGGCTGAAGCCGTTTCTCGTTCCCGAGTCGGTCCGTGTCTTTCGGCAGGGTGTTCGCGTCGATTCTTCCGAATACAAGGTGGATGCGCGCTTCGGAATTTTGACGCTTGGCGCTTCCTTTGTACCAAACGACCCAGTCGTAGTAGCCTACGAGGCTTTCCCTTTCAACTTTGAGGACACCTACAGCGCCGTCCCGCAGGTCATTGGCAATCAGGCTTCCGTGTCGGCTGAGCGAAGGCCGGCAGCGTCCGAGCGAGATCTCAGCGGAGGCGCAGAGTCAATCTTCGGCGCTTCGCGGCTCCGAAAAAGCGGGTCGATCACACGGGGTGTAATCGCCGGTAACAATCAGGACGCCACAATCGAATCGGGACTCCGCATGCAGCTGAGCGGCGAGATCGTCGACGGAGTGAATCTGCGCGCCGTTCTTACTGATGAGAACACTCCGATTCTGCCTGAGGGTACAACGCAGAAAATCAACGAGTTTGACCGCGTGTTTATCGAGGTCAGCTCGCGGCGCGGTACGGCGCAACTCGGAGACTTCGACCTGGCCCTGACCGGTCCCGAGTTTGCGCAGCTCAGCCGCAAGCTGCAGGGTGCAAAGGTGGAGGGACGCCTGCCAGCTGCCGACCGATTCTACCGAGGGGGATCAGTGACGGCCGCCGGAGCCACAAGCCGCGGCACGTTTCGCTCGCAGGAGATCAGCGGTTTGGAGGGGGTGCAAGGACCATATCGGCTCGAGGGTCAGTTCGGTGAGCGTTTCATCATCGTGGTGCCAGGGACAGAGGTGGTCTACATCGACGGCCGAAGGATGACGCGCGGAGAAACGAACGACTATGTGATTGACTACGCCACCGCAGAGATCACCTTTACCCCAAGCCAAATCGTAACAGCCAACACGCGTATAACGGCTGAATTTCAGTATTCGACGAACCAATTCACGCGCACTCTGGTCGCCGCGAGTGTGACTTCGCGGTTCGGACCGGCGAATCGAGATGCCGGAAGGTTTTCTTTGACACTTATCCGAGAAGCAGACGGAAAGGACTTCAACGAAGAGTTTGGGCTTACATCGGCAGATTCGCTTCTCCTCGCGGAGAGTGGAGATGGCGTGGCTGCACGATCCGGGGCTGAGATTATCGCCTACGATCCGGAGGCTTCGTTCGTCCAGTATGTCCGAGAGCAGCGACCTTTCTCGCAGGTCTCCGACGACTCGATCTTCGTTGCCCTCACCTCACAGCCCGAGCCCGGCACGCAGGTGTTTCGTGTGCAGTTCAGCCGCGTAGGCCTCGGGGCAGGCAGCTACGTACGAAGTGGACGATCGGTGAACGGAATTCTCTACGAGTTCGTGGGGCCGGGCATGGGTGAGTACGAGCCGATTCGCGTCTTGCCCAAACCGAGACTTCAGCAGGTCGTCGACCTCCAGGGCGAGGTCGCGCCTATTGCAGGGTTGCAGCTCTTCGGAGAGTGGGCAACTTCGACGAACAACCAAAACCGACTTTCGTCGCTCGACGCCACAGACGACGATGGCCATGCCTACACGGTCGGCGTCAGATCCGATCCGTTTTCAATTGGCCTCGGCGGAGTCACGTTGGACGGCGAGATCCGGCGGCGCTTCGTTCACGAACATTTTCGCTCCTTCAATCGAATCAGAGACGTTGAGTTTGGTCGCAAGTGGAACCTCGACGGTCGCAGCACCGGCGTCGCGGGGGGTAACAGCGCCGGTGCCGAAGAGACGACGGATGAGGTTTCAATCGAAGCGCGATTCGCCCCGGAATCGTTTGTGCGAGGCGAGTGGGGTTCGTTTTCTCTCGGCAGTGATTTCGATGCCATCCGACGGAAGGGAATTGCGGAGTTTGAAACTCAGCAGGGCGCCAGTCTCACAATTGATTCCGAGTACATCACCAGCACGGATAGGGGATTGGAAAGGCGGGGTAAATGGCTCAGACAGTCGGGCCGCGTGATGTACCGGAATTTGGTAGGACCCATCACTCCGTCCGTGGAGATCGAACACGAAGACAGACGCCAACGCGACACGGGTGAAGACAGCCTGACTGCGGCCTCGCTCTCCTTTGTTGAGATCCGTCCCACATTGACCTTTTCGCGGGGTAGTCTGGATTTGGGAAGTTCCGCCGACATTCGGAGTGAGCGGTTCGTACTTGATGGGCGACTGCAAGACGCTGCCAACGGCTGGACGATCAGGGGCTTTTTCAGTTACCGCGCCGGTTCACAGTTTTCAACGGACGGCAACTTAGGCGTTCGCCGACGCCGCTTTCGAGATCGCTTTCGGATAGCGCAGGGGCGACAGAACTCGGAATCGGTCGTGATGAGATGGAAAGGCTCCTATCGCCCTTTCGGAAGAGCCATCGACGCATCCTGGTTCTATGAAGCACAAACCGAAAGAACGCCGAAGCTGCAAGAAATCTACGTACGCACCGGTCCGGAGCTAGGCCAGTTTGTTTGGACTGATTTCAACCAGGACGGTGCGATTCAAATCGACGAGTTCATTCCCGAGACCACGCCAAACGAGGGCAACTATGTAAAGACTTTCGTTCCGTCGGACACGCTATTTGCGATTATCGGAGTTCAGGCACGGCTTCGGCTTGCGGTCGATCCGGCTAAGGTATGGAAGCAGGCGCCCGGCGGCCTGAGAGGTGCTCTCGCAAAGGTTTCAGCGAGAACGACGCTGGAGGTACTTGAGAAAAGTCAGCGACAGGATTTGAAGGATATCTACCTCCTAAAACTCAACAAATTTAGAAAACCCGGCAGTACGCTAAATGGCAGACTGCTCATCCGCCAGGAAGTGAGTTTGTTCAAGCGTCGTACCGACTACGGGTTTGATTTCGTGTTCAGTGAGGTTCGCAATCTAACCGACCTCGCAGCCGGGTTGGAAAACCGATTCATTAGCTCGGTCCAGTTGTCGGGACGCTACCGTCCGGTCCGCACATTCGCTACTTCACTTACCGTGTCCACCGACGTAAACCGGACGGAGAGTGCCAACTTCGCCTCGCGTCAATTCGACCTCAAGACTCGTCGAGTCGTACCGGACGTAGCTTATTCACCGAACCGCTCCTGGCAAGTCAAGGTTCAGGTGGACATCGCCGATAAGAAAGACCGGCGTTTCGAACGATCTGCCAGGATCGTCAAATTGCCCCTCGAGGTCCGCCACAACAGGGCCAGAAAACTTCAGGTAACGGGAAGGATAGAGGTTGCCGATGTCACTCTGAAGGGAGACGCAGACGGTTTCGCGCAGTTCGAACTGACTGACGGCAGGGGTGCGGGCCGGTCATTTCTGTGGTCGGCGAGCGCCAGATACGCCATCAACCAGTTCATCCGCGCGACCTTGAGCTACGACGGTCGCTCGCCTGCAGACGCTCCGACGCTCCACACAGTCCGCATGCAGGTCAGTGCGATTTTCTAGGAGGTCGCCTCTGCCACGGGATCGGCAAATTCGTCATAGCGGACGCGCTCGATGTCGATTCCGGCGTCTGCCAGTTTGCCCTCGAGGTTTTCGTAGCCGCGGTCGAGGTGATACACTCTTAGGACGTGCGTTTCTCCGGTCGCAACAAGGCCTGCAAGGACTAGCGATACGCTTGCGCGCAGATCTGTGCTCATCACCTGCGCACCCGTCAGCGGAACGCCACCCTCAACGACCACCTCGTTGCCTAAGACAATGGCGTTCATTCCCATCCGTCTCAGCTCGGCTATGTGTTTGAAGCGGTCAGAGTAGATCGTGTCAACAACTTTCGCGTTACCGCGGGCCTGGCTTAGAAGGACGGTCCATTGGGCCTGGAGATCCGTCGGAAAGCCCGGATAAATGCCTGTCTTGACAGACACGGGCGTCAGTTCCTGCGAGGCAGAAACGTGGACCGTATCATCGGCATCGATTGTGAGACCCACGCCCGTGCTTCTGAACGCCTCCACGAAAGATTGCCCGAGATGGTCGGGCTGGCCACCGACGACCTTGACGGGCACGCCGGGCCGACCCGCGATAGCCGCAGCGATCATGAATGTGCCCAGCTCGATGCGATCGGCACAGTTCGTAACTGTCGCTGGTTTCAACGTATCGACGCCTTCAATCTCGATGGTCTGAGTGCCAAGACCGTCAATCTTTGCTCCCATCTGACGGAGAGCCTTCCCAAAAACCACAACATCGGGCTCCCGCGCTGCGTTCTCGATTCTTGACCCTCCTGCCGCTGTCGATGCAGCCAGCATGAGGTTGACCGTGGCACCGACGCTCGAAGGTTCTAGCTTGAAGGTGCCGCCTGCGAGACGGCCACCGCGCGCCCGAGCCACCACGTAGCCCCTGTCCAACTCGACGTCCGCTCCGAACGCCTTGACGCCCTCGATATGCAGATCGACGGGGCGGGGACCCCACGCGCAGCCGCCCGGAAGGGAGACCCGCGCGTGGCCCATTCTTGCCAGGAGTGCACCGAGCATGTAGAACGATGCGCGCATGCGTTTAACCAGTTCATAAGGGGCTTCCGCGTTGTCAACCGAAGACGCGTCGACCACCAAGCGGTGACTATCGCGGTCTATCGATACACGCGCTCCCGTTACGTCGATTACACGCGAGAACGTATCGATGTCTCTGAGAGCCGGGACGTTCTCGATGACCGAGACTCCCTCAGCAACGACGGCACCTGCCATTAGCGGAAGCGCTGTATTCTTTGAACCGCTGACGGTCAAACTGCCTTCGAGAAAGTTGCCGCCTCTTACTACCAGCTTGTCCAATGGTATTGGGATTGGAATGGTGGGACTGTTCGCAGAGAAAGATACGATCGCTAACTCCCCTGTGCGGCCGATTCGTTTCACAACTAACCAGGGATTTCACTCCGAGGACGAAACAGAAGCGGTAGCTCGCGAATACGGATACTTTTGAACCTCCGATCCCATGCGACCTCGAATCTACCTGGACCATGCAGCAACGACGCCCCTCGATCCGAGGGTTTTCGAAGCGATGTCGCCTGTACTGAAGGCGGATTTTGGGAACGCTTCGTCCGTTCATAGCCTCGGCCGCAAGGCTCGATACCTCGTCGAGGATGCGCGTGAACGAGTGGCCAGTCACCTTGGAGCGCAGGCCTCAGAGATCGTGTTCACGAGTGGCGGTACGGAGGCAAACAATGCGGCGATTTATGGCCCGGGATCTCATACAGTCATATCCAATCAAGCAGAGCACGAGTCGGTACTGAAGGCCGTGGCCGCGTTCGGCAAGTTGGGCCGCGTGTCCAACGTGCGCGTAGGATCGGACGGCCGCGTGGATCTGAAGCAGCTGGAGCAGATCGTTGCGGAAGAGAAACCAGGATGTCTTGTTTCCCTCATGCTGGTCAACAATGAGACCGGCGTGGTGAACGACATTCGACGTGCCGCTGAGATTGTCCATGCGGCGGGTGGACACCTACACTGCGATGCGGTCCAGGCGGCGACCTTCGAGCCGCTTGATGTCGATTCTCTGGGCGTTGACCTGATGTCGCTATCGGGACATAAGCTCAACGGGCCGAAAGGCGTCGGCGTGTTGTATGTCAGAGCCGGGACGCCGTTCAAGGGAGTCACCGTTGGCGGATCACAGGAGCGCGGAAGGCGTGCGGGTACCGAGAATGTGGCGGCGATCGTTGGTATGGCAAAAGCCATGGACCTTTCGCGTAGGGAGATGGAGGAAACACGTAAGCACATCCGTGCGCTGCAATCGATGCTACTCGAGCGCATACGAGACTTACTTGGGTCGCGAGTCGTCTTCAATACGCCGAAAGAGGACCACTTGCGAGCACCGCACATTATTAACATTTCATTTCCTCCCGAAAACCGGGCGGTCGATGGTGAGATGATCCTGCTGGGCCTCGATCTTGAGGGGGTTTGTGCCTCGTCGGGATCGGCCTGTACTTCCGGCACCATTCTACCCAGTCATGTGCTGCTGGCCATGGGCCGTGACGAAGACACCGCCAAGGCGTCTGTCAGATTCTCGATTGGCGCGAGCAACACGAGAGACGAAATTGAAAGGGCGGCGGACGCACTGAAACGCGTGGCGGTTCGCGTATTTGAAGAAAGAATAGCAGTTGACTAACGACAATACACTGTCGGGTAGTGACATCTCATCGTCGGATGGGACGTGTCTAATCGTTTTTGCCAAGCCGCCCGCAGAGGGAAACGTCAAGACCCGTTTGGCACCGATGCTCACGCCAGTACAGGCGGCCGATTTGTATCAGCGTTTTTTGTTCGACTCGCTGGCACAGTACGACCGGCTCGATCGCCCTGTCAGGCTGTACTTCGGTGAGGGAGATATTCCTGCTGACCTGCCCGATATGACCGTCCCAACGAGCATTCACCGGCAGGTGGGCGAAGGGCTGGGCCATCGCATGGCAAACGCGTTTCTTGAAACCTTCTCGGCAGGCTTCAACGCGGCCGTCATTATCGGCACGGATCACCCCACGCTTCCGGACGACTTTTTGAAGCTCGCCTTCGATGCGTTGGCTGGACCGATGCAAGTGGTAATCGGTCCTTCTGAAGACGGCGGATACTACTTACTCGGGATGAACCATTTCTTCTCTATCGTCTTCGACGAGATGGAATACAGCCACCCGAATGTTTTTGATCAGACACTCGAGCGCATTAGCCGGACCCGCGCCGACATTACGGTCCTGCCGACCTGGTACGATGTTGATACGCCCAGCGAACTCGAACGGCTTCGACGCCACCTTCGCGAGGATCCGAAAGCGGCGCCACGAACCGCGACTTTCTTGGAGGAACTGTCAGTGCGTCATAGTTTGTTCGCCGGCGGGTCTGACGAATCGAAGACAGACATCTGATTGCAGACGGGTATTGGTCTTGCACCTGCCGCCGATTATGATATCATAGTCCCATTTCCCAAGGATATGATCATGGAAAACGGTCTGTCCGTTTCTGACCTCGCACAGTTCGAGACGCTCGAACAGTTCATCATTGAGCGCGAGGCCAATTTTCCCCATTCTACCGGCGCCTTTTCTCGTTTGTTGCGGGACTTGAGCATCGCCGGCAAGGTCGTGAACCGCGACATGAGACGGGCGGGTTTGGTGGACATTTCAGGCACGACCGGCGAGATCAACGTGCAGGGTGAGGTGCAGCAGAAGATGGACGCTCTTGCACATAAGGAATTCGTCCGCGCCCTCAAACGTGGCGGCGAGTGCTGCCTCATCGGATCGGAGGAACACGCTGAGGCGATACCGCTCCGGACAAACAGTGGCGATTCAGACGGTGAGTATATCGTGTTGCTGGATCCGTTGGACGGCTCCTCCAACATCGAGGTCAACGTTTCGGTCGGCACCATATTCAGCATCTACAGACTTCCGGAAGAATACGATGAGCCCGAACTGGACGCGGCCCTGCAAGCGGGGGTCCAACAGGTCGCGGCGGGTTACATCGTATATGGATCCTCCACGATGCTCGTTTATACGACAGGAGAGGGCGTCAATGGCTTCACGCTTGATCCGTCCATCGGTGAGTTCCTCCTGTCGCATCCAGACATCAAGATTCCAAAGGAGGGTAAACAGTATTCGATAAACGAAGGCAACTATAACTCCTTCGACTCG
>JBFIPX010000052.1:0-18627 GCA_041609895.1 Rhodothermales bacterium | reverse complement strand
ATGGGTACCAGCATCGATCAGTTGACAGACGAGCAGGCGGCATACGCGACGGACTACTCAGCTGGGACGTAGTCGCGGCAAACAAGCGCTTGCGTCTTCACGGCCGAATATGAAAGGAGGGCGCCTCTCGTAATGAGGGGCGGCCTCTCGTTTTCCTACTGTTCCGCTCCTGCGATCAATCGTGGCCATCAGGGCATTCGTTATTGCCCGGCGACTGGACTTGCTAGACGAAGCGATAGTGGTAACCAGGCAAGAAAGGCCGCCGCACTTGTTACGGGGCGGCGGCTTTCGTTTAGGGTCCCAAGACCGCCTCGCAGGGACCGCTACTCACCTCCCTCCCAAGTCAGGATGTCCTGTTCGGTCTTCTCCCGCACCTTCCATTCCTCGGCATCGGGAAGAGGGTCTTTCTTCTCGGTGATGTTGTAGCCGAGGTTCTGCCACTGCTCGGCGAGATAGGCATTCCATTCCGTGTAGTGGCTCCATTGTTCCGGAAGCTCATCGTCAGCGAAGATAGCCTCCACCGGGCAAACGGGGACGCAGGCATTACAGTCAATGCATTCGTCCGGATGAATGGCTAGAAAATTCGGCCCTTCGTAAAAGCAGTCGACGGGGCAAACCTCAACACAGTCCGTGTGCTTGCAATTGATACACGGCTCGGCAACAACGTATGGCATAAGAAAGGCGCGGCTGACTGATCATAGGGGCTCGAAAACTATGAAAGGCCCGAACGCGACACAAGCAATCCGGTGTAAGGCGAAGCCCAGTTCCGTCGACAGAGATTAGAGATCCGCGAACAGGCTTCGTGGATCCGGCGGCCTGGCAATACCGAGGTGATCGTACGTCTTTGGTGTCGCGACTCGACCGCGGGGCGTCCGCTGAAGAAATCCCTCTTGAATCAGAAATGGTTCGTAGACCTCCTCGATCGTTCCCGACTCCTCGCCAACGGCCACCGCAATCGTTGTCAAACCGGCCGGCCCACCCCCGTACTTTTCGATGAGTGCCCGCAGGATCCGGGTGTCCATTTCGTCGAGCCCGCTTTCGTCCACGTTAAGGGCGTTCAAGGCCTGATCGGCTACTTCGGCAGAAATGGAACCATCCCCATCTACCTCTGCGAAATCACGGGTTCGCCTTAGCAACCGGTTCGCAATCCTGGGAGTGCCGCGGCTACGCCGCGCGATCTCCATTGCTCCGTCTTCAGTGATCGGGACGTCAAGGATGGCTGCCGAACGAAGCACGATGAGCTGCAAAAGGTCGGCCGTGTAGTAGTCGTACCGAAAGTCGATTCCGAAGCGCGCACGAAGCGGAGCCGTCAGCAGTCCTTTCCTCGTTGTCGCCCCAACAAGCGTAAACGGCGGCAGACTGATCTTTATGCTTCGCGCGTTGGGACCTGAATCGATCACGATGTCGATATGGTAGTCCTCCATCGCTGCGTACAGGTACTCCTCCACGATCGGGCTGAGGCGATGTATCTCGTCGATGAACAGAACGTCTCCCTCGACCAGATTGGTCAGGATGCCGGCAATGCTAGCCGGTTTATCGAGCACGGGTCCGCTAGTAGACTTGATGCCTGCACCCATTTCTCCAGCAATGATGTGCGCGAGCGTCGTCTTACCCAATCCCGGCGGTCCGGAGAGCAGAACGTGGTCAAGTGGTTCGCCTCGTCTCTTTGCGGCCGTTACAAAAACGCGCAGATTGTCCTTGATCTGCTGCTGCCCGACAAAGTCTGCGAGAGTTGCCGGGCGCAAGGACCTTTCAAAGGCATCGTCCTTTCCAGGGGAAGAGGCTTCGAGATAATCCGGACGGTGGCCTTCAGTGATCATCCTGTCGTCGTTGGTCGAAGCCAATTTCGGGAAAGGTGTGGGCTGCTAAAGATAAGGGCGGCGGGACTAATCATCGCTTAACCGGTCATCCACCGGTGTCGATATTGACTGATGAATCCCATCGCCATCCGAAGGGGCGGCGGTCCGCATCGTGTCGGCATCTCCATGATCCCCACACAGCCCCTGTCCCAGACTAATGATCGAGAATCTTCACCTTGTTGACAAACCTGTGGGCGGGCTCTACGTTTAAGGCATTATGTTTGTGGTAGATCATATTCTCGTTTCAGACGACCTCGTCGACGAGCGTTTTTCGTGTAAGCTGGATGCCTGTTTAGGGGCGTGCTGTGTGCATGGAGATTCAGGAGCCCCGCTGGAAGCCGATGAGCTTTCAGCGCTCGAGGCTGCCGTGCCGGCCGCCCGCAAGTACCTTCGCCCAGAAGCGCTGAAGATCATAGACCGCGACGGTCCGTGGGAAGAGACGCGCAAAGGAGGATTGGCCACACGCTGCGTCGGTGGCAAGGAGTGCGTGTTCGTTACCTACGCCGGCCCCGTCGCGCAATGTGCTCTTCAGAAAGCGTATGTTGATGGAAGATCTACCTTCAAGAAGCCGATTTCCTGTGAGCTCTTCCCGGTGAGAGCCGAGCACTACGGCACCTACGAAGTGCTCAATTATGAGTGCGTCTCCCACTGCGATCCCGGAAGGGCAGACGGGAGACGAAAGGGGATTTCGCTCGCGGACAATCTCGAGGATCCGCTTATCCGCAAGTACGGTGAGGAATGGTACCAACGTTTCACCCAGGCGTGCCACGACAGGCGAGTCGCGTTAGCAAGCTAATGAGCAGTACCCAATGCTAAATCTCCAGCAACGTCAATCGCTGCAGCAGAAACTATCGCCGCAGCAGATCCAGTACATCAAGCTACTCCAGCTTCCCACCCTTGCTCTCGAACAGCGGATCAAAGCGGAGCTGGAAATGAATCCTCTGCTCGAGGAGGGAGAAGAAGACGAAGAAATGGAAGTGGGTGAGGAAGAGTCGACCGACGACGACACGTACGACGAAGCCGAACTTTCGGGCGACGAGGAGGAAGCCGGCGAAATAGACGAGGAGGAAGAGTACAACTGGGAGGACTTTCTCAACAGCAGCGACGACCTTTACGGATACAAGGCGCAGGTCGACTCGAACGATGAGGACGATGACCGCGAGCTTCCAATGCCCGCGCGAACATCGATGAGCGAGCATCTGAAAAACCAGATTCCTTTTCTTGACCTTAATGAGGCTGACGAACTGATCGCCGAACAGATCATCGGTTCGATCGACGAGGACGGTTATCTGCGCCGCTCACTGGAGTCGATCATAGACGATATCGTCTTCAACTACGGCATCGTGGTCGAAGAGTCGGACGTCGAAGAGGTGTTGAAACTGATCCAGACGCTTGAGCCGGTCGGTATCGCATCCAGAGACCTGCAGGAGTGTCTGCTGGTTCAGTTACGTGCCACACCCGAATTCGTGGACGGAAGAGACGCTGCAATCCGAATGCTGGAAGAGGCATACAAGGACTTCACGATGAAGCACTTCAGTGCCATCAAGCGCAAGATCCACGTGTCTGATGAAGAGCTCAAACAAGCCTTCGACCTGGTACAGCGACTCAACCCAAAGCCCGGCGAAGGCGAGTTCACGGCCGCTCAGAATTATATCACGCCAGACTTCACGGTCCGGTATGTGGATGGTGAGGTGATCATCATGCTTAACAGCGGCAACGCCCCGGAGCTGCGGATCTCGAGGGGATATCAGAGCATGCTCGAAAAGCTCTCGGCTGAGAAGAAGCGCGGAGCAAGCAAGAGCGATATCGACGGAGAGACCAAGACCTTTCTCCGCAACAAGCTCGAATCGGCCCGTTGGTTCATCAACTCGATCAACCAGCGCCGCAACACGATGCTCAAAGTCATGCACTCCATTGTCGAGATACAGGAGGACTTCTTCAAGTTCGGCGAGGGAAACCTCAAGCCGATGATCCTCAAGGACATCGCAGAGATGATCGAGATGGACATTTCGACGGTAAGCCGTGTCGTCAACGGCAAGTACGTGCAGACCGAGTTCGGCGTCTACGAGCTCAAGTATTTCTTCTCCGAGGGACTCAGCACGGACAGTGGCGAAGAGGTGTCAAACAAGGAAGTCAAGGCGATCATTGAGAGCATCATTGCGGAGGAAGACAAGAAGAAGCCGTTGTCCGATCAGAAGATCGCAGACATGCTCGACAAGAAAGGGTTCAACATCGCGCGCCGTACCGTAACGAAGTATCGCGAACAACTCGGCATCCCCGTAGCTCGACTTCGAAAAGAGATTATCCTCACGTAAGCGGATCATATGACCGCCCTCGAAAACCATTTTGAGCCTTTCCGGCTCAACACGATTGGTCACGACGCTTCCTTCGTGACTCCTTTTGGAACTCGGACGATACAATACGCGGACTGGATCGCTTCCGGCCGCCTATACCGGCCGATCGAGAGGATTGTATCTGAGAAGTTTGGACCGCTTGTCGGGAACACGCATTCCGAGTCGAGCGAAACGGGTCGTGCCATGACCAGGGCCTACCACGAGGCTCGCCGCATCATAAAGGAGCACGTAAATGCTTCGGAAGACGACGTGCTGGTGACCGCGGGGTCGGGAATGACCCGGGTGGTAAACAAGTTTCAGCGAATCCTGGGACTTCGGGTACCGGATCGACTTCGAAAGTACGTCGACATTCCGGAGGAAGAGCGCCCGGTGGTCTTCATCACGCACATGGAGCACCACTCGAATCAGACGTCGTGGATAGAAACAATCGCGGATGTTGTGGTGGTCCCGCCTGGCGACGACGGTCTCGTAAAGCCGGAAAATCTGCGAAAGCAACTTCTGGCTCACGCAGACAGGCCGTACAAGATCGGCGCGTTTACGGCCGGCTCTAACGTAACCGGCATCATCCCGGCCTATCACGAGCTCGCTGCCATCATGCACGAATTCGCCGGCCTTTGTTTCGTGGATTTTGCGGCAACCGCACCCTACGTCGATATCGACATGCATCCTGAAGATCCGGCACAAAAGCTCGATGCGATCTTCTTCTCGCCACACAAGTTTCTGGGTGGTCCCGGATCAGCCGGAGTGCTTGTCTTTGATGGAAGAATGTATCACAACGCGGTACCTGATTCGCCGGGTGGTGGCACCGTCGACTGGACGAACCCGTGGGGAGAGCACCGCTTTGTTCAGGACGTGGAGGCGCGCGAGGATGGCGGTACGCCGGCATTTCTCCAGACGATTCGGGCTGCACTCGCGATCCGGCTAAAGGAGCAAATGGGTGTAGAGAACATTGAGGCGCGAGAGCACGAGCTTCTACCCCGAGCACTTTCGGCTCTGCGTCAAGTGCCCGGCCTTGTCATCCTTGCCGACAACGAAGCAGATCGAATTGGCGTGATCTCATTCTACATCGAGAATGTCCATTACAATCTCGTGGTGCAGCTGCTCAATGATCGGTTTGGCATTCAAGTTCGGGGCGGCTGCTCGTGCGCGGGAACGTACGGGCACTACCTGCTGCACGTCGATTGGCAGCATTCCCATCGCATAACGGACAAGATTGATCACGGTGACCTTTCGGAGAAGCCGGGATGGGTGCGATTGTCCGTCCATCCGACGATGACCGACGAGCAGTTGGACTTCGTCCTTGATGCTATCGCGCAGGTTGCCCGCAACGCGGATTCATGGGGTCGCGACTACCGTTACGATAGCCAAACTAATGAATACACCCACATCAACGGGTCTAACGCAAGTTCCCGCGACGTGGTTGTCGAGGGCTTCGTACTTCCCGAATTACAGCCGGCTCTATATTCGTAGACCGGAGCGGATATTGACATCGGTCGCTGGTCTCATGCGGCTGCGTCATCGAGCGCTATCAAGGGCGCCTCACGAAATCGAATTTGCTCATGCATGCCGACGGCACTACCGGTCCATGCAACGGTTCCTGCAGCACGAAGGACGAGCAGCGCCTGATGGGATAGTAAGAGCAACCATGCGGCCTCGATCGTTGACGCCCACGAAACGTGCAGGCCCACTAGCAGCGCCGACAGCAATCCAGCCGCTAGCCACCATACGCCGTAGAGCGCGAAGACCTCCCGGTGACGCACCGGATAGCGAATTCCCTCCAGCCAGGCCGCGATCACACCGCGGCCCTCGCAGATGAGATTGATTCGCGCAAAATCCTGCATCAGTCCAATCAGTCCAACGCCGATTACGACGAGCCCAACGGCGACCGCAACGGGAATCTCGATTGGTGCTCCGACAGGCATCAGCGCAGCAGCGGCAGCAGCCACGAACACTACCAGCACCATCCAGATCAGGAAGACCGCGAGATTGAGAATGGACAACAGGAGCCCTGGTCCTGTAAAGCGGCCAACCCCGTCCCAAAACGAACGCATCGCGCCAAGCGTCAGCGCGTGTATCGTACCTACCGAGGAAGCCACTTTCCAAATAAACCCTACCGGCGCCAGCCAGGCCAGCATGGCAACCGTACCGAGTACCGCCGGGCTGGTATCCGTCATGATTTCCGTTATTAAAATCATATCGAACCGCGCGACCAGGTTCGGCCCGAACCCCGTCGAGGATGTGCTTCCGTCGAGGATGATGTACAGTGGAATCGTTAGTGTCACGGACGCAACCAGAACCACTGCATAGAGAAGCACCGCAAGCCCTGGTCGTTTTCGAAGACCTCTCCAGCCTTCGCGAAAGGACCGCCGTAGAATTCGCGTGTTGTCCATGTAACTAAAAGTCTGCTCCCGGCCACAAGCGGCGCTCGTTTCCGACGAAGACGGAAGCCGGCGACCTGCACGTGGATCTCACAGAAGCGCGGTAAATAAATGAAAGAGATGCTGAAGTACGGAGATCGCCGAAAGCTGCATCTCACGAGCAAACTCGTTACGCGGACGAACCGCCAATCGATTGTTCAGCCTGTCTATGTCGAGCCAGACGTGTTCTTCCGGGTCTATCTCGGCCATCGATATCCTTGTCGCTCCCGTCACCGGTACGACATGCCGCCGGTCCGTTCCGTCCCACTGGAAGTCTTTGCTCGAACCATCAGCGAAATATGCACGTACGGTTTGCGGGAAGATGGCATCTCCGACGCGTTCCAAATGAATCTCACTTTCATAGACGACTGTTGAGTCGTTGATTTCTGTCGTCCCATTTCTGATTCGATCGACGCGGTAATCGACCACTGCCGAACCGTAGACGAACTGATCAAAGAACCACGTCATGTCCTCGCCGGCGACCTCCTCGACGATGTCAATGAAGTCGCGTGTAGTTGGGTGGCCGAATTTCCAACGCTCGTAGTACGTCTGCATGACGCGAAGCATCGCGTCGCCGCCTAGGAGATTTTCGAGCGTCGACAGAACCACCGCCGACTTGTAATACGCGGTCCTGCCATATACTCCGGAGCTCTGCTCCCACGAATCCGCATAAATTCGGCCCCGCCCGGGATCCACCTTGGAATACACCAGGCGGTGCGCGTCGCTCACATCAATCTCGATGCCTGCGAACCGACTCGACGATCCGGGTCCGTAAGCGTCGTCCATAACGCGCGAATCGAAGTACGACGTGAAGCCCTCGTCAAGCCATGCCTCCTCGAACTCGTTACTTGCCAGGATCCCATAGAAGTATTGGTGAACGAACTCGTGAATCACTGTGTGTTCAATAGGGATCTTGACCCAGGAGGGTGAGTAGCCGCTGATCCACGTGGTAAAGAAGGTCGGGTATTCCATTCCGACGGCACCGCCGAGGGCGTCCACGATAGTAAGCGTTCGGTAGGGATACGGACCGACCCACGCGTCCATTCGTTCCAGGGCAGAGATCGCGGCTTCGACGACGCGGTCTCGATATCGCTGGTGTTCGGGCAGCATTAAGACCTCAACCGACACATGACGCCATCGATGCGTTGAAACGCGGAAGTCGGGGCTTGCTGTCCAAGCGAAGTCGTGAACGTCGGCAGCCTCGAATGTGACGACCTTTCGGGCGCCGTCTGTTTCTTCCGACGTGCGATTGCCCGTCGCGCCAATCACGAATTCGGCGGGAACGTCGAGGCGAACCTGATAGGTGCCGAAGTCGGCATAGAACTCGCTATTTGCATGAAACTGGTGAGCATTCCAGCGCCCGGTCGGTGCGCCTTCGGGAACGTAACGTTGCCCCGGAATCTCATAGACCGCGATCTTCGGGAACCACTGTCCGACAAGGAAGAACAGGTTGCCTGACGCGGTCTCTTCCCACCCGGTTCGGGCAAATACGCGCGGTAGTGTCGATTCAAAGTCAAAGTGGAGTACAGCGGTCTCCTGCGGCCGAACCGGCTGCGGAAGACGAACGGAGAAGACCGTTTCATCAAAGACATTGTCGTCGTCCGTCTGGATAAAGACTATCTGATCTGTGAGGTCAAATCCGTTCGGTTCACGCCTGGCGTATTCTCGGGCCGATGCATCCGCCGGGCGCGTTGTCCTACCCTCAAGCGTCATTCGCGATACAGTTATCGAACCACGGGCCTCGGGGCTCCCTCTCATTCCGCGAAACTGGCCTCCGCTCTCTCTCATGTAGGTCGACATATCGTCGCGAAAACCATTCAGGTAGAGATGAAACTGCAACTCGGTTACCGGAGTCGGCCCGACGTTCGTCCACGCGAGCGTCTGCCGGCCGACGACTTTCTTTGTTTCGGGCTCGAGTCGCGCGTCGATGTGATAGGCAACCAGCCGGTCGCTAAGTGGCTTTGGATCCGAGGTCGGGTCGGCAAGCTCGGCCTGCGATGCTCCGGTGCTCTGGGAGGTCTGATTTGTCTGAATTATCCGAGCCGTTTGACTCGTCTGAATTATCTGAACCGTTTGACTCGTCTGATTTGTCTGACTTGTTTGGGTAGTCTGGTTGGCCTGCGCGGCCGTGGCGCTTTGTGCGGGAGCAGCACGGAAACCGTGAACGATCAGGGTCAGCGCGGCGAGGACAATGATGTGGGCCGGCATTGATGGGGCAGTTGCTGAATAAAGGTGATTGACTCCGGTACGCCGCAGGAGGCATAGTGTTACCGGTAATGATAAATTGGAACCGGAGAGAGTTCCGTTTCTTCAAATTCCGGACTGGTGTTTTCGATTCCCGACCTGAAAGGATGCAGTTGAATGACATACCCTGAATCTGTCGAGATTTGTGAGGTCGGCCCCCGCGACGGTTTTCAGTTTGAGAGTAAGCTGATTCCGACGGAGCTCAAGGTCGACATCATGCGCGACCTCGCGCGGGCAGGTGTCCGCAGGATCCAGGCGACCTCATTCGTTCATCCGAAGTGGGTCCCTCAGATGGCGGATGCCGAGGAGGTCATAGCATCGATCTCGGACCTCGCCAGTGTTGTTATGTCAGCACTCGTCTTGAACATGCGCGGTCTCGAGCGGGCGCGTGCTGCAAACGTCCGGCACGTGGACATCTCCATTGCAACGAATGACCGGCACAGCCTCGACAACGCCAACATGAGTGCGGCGGACGCGCTTGACCAAGGTGAGAAGATGGTCAAGGCTGCCTTGAAGTACGGCATCTCGCCCCAGATCGGCTTTCAAACGGTTTTTGGATACGAGGTGCCGGGTGACACGCCGATTGAAACCGTCGTCGATATGGCCAGGCGGTTTTCAGGGATGGGCGTGGAGTCGATTTCGCTGGCCGACTCTACTGGCATGGCAAACCCGCTCAGCATTCGCGAAAGGGTCGGTCGGGTCCGCGCGATCGGGACGGATGTTCCCATTGTGCTGCATCTGCATGACACCCGCGGACTCGGTTTGGCCAACGTTGTCGCGGGATTGGAATGCGGTGTAACACGGTTTGACGCCGCATTTGGAGGGATGGGTGGTTGCCCATTCATTCCAGGAGCGACGGGCAACATCGCCACTGAGGACCTTGTGTACCTACTCAACGGGTTGGACGTTGCAACCGGAGTTGACCTCGCTGCGGTGGCCGATTGTTCGAAGCGGCTGTCCGAGTTCCTCGGCAAGCCGCTGCCCGGCAAGCTGTACACTCTTCAGGGAAAGCAGACGAGACGCATTCAGGCTGATGCCTGATCCTCCTGGGTCGTCGTATATGCCTCAAGGGGCGGGCACGCGCATACGAGATTGCGGTCCCCGTAGGCGTCGTTGACCCGTCGGACCGACGGCCAGAACTTGTGGTCCTTGCACCATGGAGCAGGAAACGCCGCCCGCTCTCGAGGATACTCGTGACCCCATGTGTCGGCAACGACCATCGACATCGTGTGCGGTGCATTCACCAGGGGATTATCCTCTTTCGACATCAGACCGATCTCGATTTCCTGGATCTCGGCTCGAATGGAAATCATCGCCTCGCTAAACCGATCGAGTTCCGCCTTGGACTCACTCTCGGTTGGCTCGATCATCATAGTCCCAACGACCGGCCACGACATGGTTGGTGCGTGGAATCCGTAGTCCATTAGTCGTTTCGCAACGTCCACCTCCGACACCTCAGCAGCCTGCCGGAATGGCCTCAAGTCCACAATGAACTCATGGGCAACTCGTCCCTGGCGACCCCTGTAGAGAATGTCGAAGTGCGGTTTCAGTCGCGACGCGAGATAGTTGGCGTTGAGAATAGAGAGCTTCGACGCCCGCGTCAGTCCCTCCTCACCCATCATCGCGATGTAGGCCCATGAGATCAGTACGATGCTGGCTGAGCCAAAGGGTGCAGCAGCCACGGGGCCGATCGACGTGCGTCCTCCCGTTCGGATTATCGGGTGATTCGGCAGGAACGGCACTAGATGTTTAGCGACCCCGATCGGTCCGACGCCGGGTCCACCCCCGCCATGAGGAATTGAAAAAGTCTTGTGCAGGTTCAAATGACATACGTCAGCGCCGTAATCGCCAGGCCGGCAAAGCCCGACCTGCGCATTCATGTTCGCGCCGTCCAGGTAGACCTGGCCTCCCGCGTCATGCACGATTCTGCATATCTCCTGGATGGACTCTTCAAAGACGCCGTGCGTCGACGGATAGGTGATCATCAGCGCCGCCACGCGCTCCGCGTGCGACTCCGTCTTACTCCGCAGATCATCCAGATCCACGTTGCCACTGTCGTCGCATTTCACAACGACAACTTCCATCCCGGCCATCTTCGCACTCGCGGGGTTCGTGCCGTGCGCCGATTGTGGAATAAGGCATACCTTCCGGTCCATGTCGCCCCGGGATTCGTGGTATGCCCGAATCACGAGCAGTCCAGCATATTCGCCGGACGCCCCGGAGTTTGGCTGAAGGGAAACGGCGGCAAAGCCGGTGATCTCCTGAAGCCACGATTTCAATTGCGAGAAAACCTGCGAGTAACCCTCGGCCTGCTCCGCGGGGGCAAATGGATGCATGCGGCTGAAACTTCCCCAACTCACGGGCATGAGTTCGGCCGCGGCGTTCAATTTCATCGTGCACGACCCTAGAGGAATCATGCTGGTCGTGAGCGAGAGGTCCTTGGTTGCGAGGCGATTCATGTATCGCATCAACTCGGTTTCCGAGTGGTGCGTGTTGAAAACCGGATGGGATAGATAGACTGAGGCCCGACGGTTCGGCCCTCGGTAACCGTCTTCGATAAGTACGGTAATGTCGCTCGTCGCGAAGACGGGTTGGTCGCTTTCGGAAAAGATCTTGAGCAGCGTGGTGAGGTCTTGTTCCGACGTCGCCTCATCGAGCGCGATGCCAAGACTTCCATCATCGTAAATCCTCAGGTTGACGCCCGCCTCGTTCGCGCGCCGTTGTACCGATGATCCCTTCTCTCCGACGTCCACACGAAGCGTGTCGAAGAAATGTCTGTGCCTGACGCCCATGCCGAGCCGCTCCAGTCCGGTCCCGAGCGTCTTGGCAAGATTGTGAATCCGATTCGCGATCCTTCTAAGTCCTTCGGGACCGTGGTATACGGCATACATGCCTGCCATCACGGCTAGAAGGACCTGGGCGGTGCAGATGTTCGAAGTGGCCTTATCTCTTCGAATGTGTTGTTCGCGTGTCTGCAACGCCATCCGTAGGGCTCGCTGTCCGTCGGCGTCCACCGTAACCCCGATAATACGCCCGGGCACCTGACGTTTGAACTCTTCTCGTGTGGCGAAGAAAGCCGCATGCGGTCCGCCGTAACCCAGGGGTACGCCAAACCGCTGCGTGCTGCCAACGGCCACATCCGCGCCAAACTCTCCCGGAGGCTTCAGCAGCGCCAGACTCATAATGTCTGCGGCAACCACGACGTATGCGTTGGCTTCATGTGCATCGAGGCAAAGATCGCTATAATCGACCACCTCGCCGTCCGTAGTAGGATACTGGACCAGAGCACCAAAGACCTCGTCGGTGAACTCAAACCCCGAATGATCGCCGACGGTTATCTCTACGCCGATTGGCTGCGCTCGGACGCGGACAACCTCGATGGTCTGGGGATGACAACGGTTAGAAACCAGGAAGCGGTTGGCGCCCGACTTCCTCGACACGCGGTGCAGCATCATCATCGCCTCGGCAGCAGCCGTTGCTTCATCCAGAAGTGAAGCGTTGGCGATTTCAAGCCCGGTCAAATCAATAATTGCCGTCTGGAAGTTGAGTAACGCCTCGAGTCTTCCTTGTGCGATCTCCGCCTGGTACGGCGTGTACTGTGTGTACCAGGACGGGTTTTCGAAAACGTTTCGGAGAATGACCGGAGGAGTGATCGTGTCGTGATATCCCATTCCGATATAGGATCGGTACACGCGGTTTCGGTCCGCCAATTTGCCCGCCACATCCAGCAATTGGCTCTCTGTCAGTGCCTTTGGCAACTCCAGCTTCGTACCGAGTCGGATGTCCTCCGGTATGGTGGTAGCAATCAGGTCATCCAGGGAATCGGCTCCGATGGCGTCCAGCATTTCGCGGGTCTCTTCTTCTGAAGGTCCGATATGCCGTGATGCGAAACGGTCCGTGTAATCGAGATCAATCGCCATTAGTGTATATGATTTGGCCTTTTCCGATGCGCGCAGATACTACGACCCGCGACCGGGCACTGTTCGAGAAGAGATGCAGAAAAAACGGGAAACGCCGTGGCTACTGAAGCAGTCGGGCGTGAACGATCATAGGGCGCCTGCTTGCTCCTGATTAAAAAATGTTAGTGCAGTGCCGGCTGCAATCTGCTCGGCCTCCTTCTTGCTCCCTGCCGTTCCCCGACCAACGACTCTGCCGTTTACACGCACGCCAACCGTGAACCGTTTGTCGTGGTCCGGCCCCTCTTCCTCGACTACGTCGTATGCCGGTTGGGTCCAGCTCCGGGCCTGACAAAACTCCAGAAGGAGGCTCTTGTAGTTGTCACGCAGCTCCGCCAGCTGCTCCAAATCCGTCTCGCGGAGAAGGGTTCGATGTATGAATCGGCTAGCCGGCTCCAGTCCCTGGTCGAGATAGATGGCACCGACTATTGCCTCAAATGCATCCGACAGGATACTGGAGTTGCTTCTGCCGTCTATGCGATCCATATTCTCGCTGATTTCCAGGTGTTTGCCGAGTCCGATTCGGGTTGCGCAGCGTGCCAGCGATCTTCGATTCACCAGCTTGGATCGTAAACGGGTCAAAAAGCCTTCGTCTGCGTCGCTGAAGTGTCGATAGAGATGATCCGCGACAACCGCCCCCAGGATGGCGTCGCCCAGAAACTCGAGGCGCTCATTGGAGCGTTCGGATCCGCCGGCGGAACGCAACACCGATCGGTGACGAAGGGCCCGCCGGTAGATTGATTCGTCTGACACGTGCTCGCCTATCAGCCCCTCCAGGGGAAGCTCATCGGGTTGAAGTGGTGTCGGTTTCGGGGTATCAAACCGGAGCTTCAGCCAATGGCGGAGACGGCTGAGGGCATAAGCGGGCATCTGGGGATCTCGTCGTTACGTGCCAAACTATTGCAAATGTACTACTTTGAACCTAATCGCAGTTCCGGGGAGGAAGTATTCGGCCTTGCCGGATGTTGGCGCGATCTGCGGGCCGATCAATCGAAGGATTCAAATGGACTTTCTACCTTTTGTCTGGGTTCTCATTCCCCTGGCCGCGCTTGCCGCCGGTGCTTTCAAGGAATGGCTCAAGTTTAAGGCAAAGCAGGACCGGCTGGGTACCTCGGCCGCCGAACTGGAGCGTGTAGTCGACGGGCTTCGAGAAGACCTGAAACAGTCCGAGGATTCCCGCCGCCACCTTGTCGAAAGACTTCAGAATCTCGAGACGATCGTGACGACGGAAATGTGGGACGTCGTGCACGGCGCGCCGGGACAACGCCAGTCGCGTCGCCCACAGCCGGAACGAAAACCTCCGCTCGACCTGCCGGAAGCGGACGACGAAACAGCGGACAGAGTCTCAAAGATAGCGGACCGCTTGCGCAACATGTGACGCCGCTAGCCTGCGAGAGCTCGAAACCTCGAGGCCATCTCGGGCCCGGCGCCGTCGTCCTCATGCTTGAAGAAGGCAAAGACCTTCTTCCACTTTGTTCTTGAGAGCATCGCCGCCCACCGCTCAAGGGCTTCCTGATCGTAGCCCGGACGCCGAAGCCTGAGGTAGCCCCAGTCCGCTGTCTCTGTCAGTTTCACGACGGGTTTTTCGTCCGTATCCGCATGGACCAGGGCGCGGCCGTGCTCGCGCAGGAGTTCATATACATCGTCCCCAAACCAGCTCTCGTTGCGAAACTCAAACGCGGCCGGAACCCCTGCCGGCAAGTGTTCGAGGAAGGCACTCAGGCGCTCGATGTCCTCCTTCATGTTGGGAGGAAGCTGAAAGAGGATGGCACCCAGCTTGTTGCCGATCGTGAGGATCGCTTCAAGCAGGTAGTCCACCTCGTCAAATGGCGCCTTAAGGCGCTTGAAATGCGTAATCCTCCTCGACGCCTTTATGACGAAGCGAAAAGAATCGGGTACAGACGTGGCCCACGACTCCAATACGTCTTTGCGGGGAAGGCGATAAAACGTGTTGTTGATCTCGACGGCCGGTAGTCTTTCGGAGTAGAACGCGAGCATCTCGGAGTTCGCGAGATCGTCCGGGTAAAATTTGCCCTTCCACTCCTTGTAACTGAATCCGCTCGTACCGGTGAGAACCTCGGTCCGCGCCATCACGACCCCCGCAGCATTTCGTAAATCATATTCGAAATCGCTTTGCCCACTTCCTCAGCTTCGGCGGTCGACCGCGTGTCGCGGGTCAGAATCACGACCACATACGGGTCGCCGTTTGCGGGGAATACGATGCCAGCGTCGTGCCGGTGGTTGCGGGTTGGAATGGAACCGGTCTTATGCGCCACTCTTGTGCCGGGTGGCACGCCGGCGCTTATCATCCTGAATGTGGGGACATCGGCCATTATGCCAATCATCTCCTGACTTGCTTTCTCCGAGATTACCCTCCCCGATAGTATCGATTCGAGCAAGACGGCGAGGTCTCTCGACGTTGCAACGTTATTCATCCCTGCTCTGAACGCCTTGATGTCCTCGACGCCCCGAAGCACCCGCATACGGCTCGCACCGAGCGATTCAATCGTCGACTGTATGCTGTCGGCGGATACCAGATCGACCAGTATGTTGGTCGCGAGGTTCGACGAACTCGTTATCAACCGGTACGCGAGATCGCGAATGGTCATTCTTCCGCCCACCGCGCCATAGATCTCTTTATCGGAGTCGTCAACTACGTCGACACTGAAGACCGATCCGTCGTAAATCGACGTGAACTGGTTCGTGACGGCAACGGAGTCGTCGAGAGAGAATCGACCTTCTGCTGCCTGTCGATAGATCTCGATCAGGACTGGCACCTTCATCGTGCTGGCCGCGTGTATGAGGCTGTCACCGTTGACATCGATGGACACGCCACGAGAGGCATCCTTCACGGAAACAGCTATTGTCGCGTGGGGATATCCAGAGATGAACTCCTCGAGCCGCCGACTGAGATCGAGGTTCTCGTTCGCATTTGTCGCGCAACCGCACAGGACGATAGCAAGGGCAACACACGATATGGCCAGGATCGTCGACAAGGTAGGTATCAACTCTAATCTGCAGCTGCAGAGTGTGCGGAGGAGGTTATCCAATCTACGCCTCGGCGCTCGATGAGGAAGGATCTCCGGCGCTCGTATATTGACCCAGCACGTCACGCGAAGGATTCCCATCTGGTACTAATGAAGTTAACGTTTTGCGGAGCGGCGCGGACCGTAACCGGATCCAAGCATCTTCTGACGCTGCGTAACGGAAAGAAGCTGCTGCTCGACTGCGGGCTCTTCCAGGGCAAGCGGTCACTGGCCGACGAGATGAACGACCGCTTCGTCTTTGATTCTTCCGAGATAGACGTGGTACTTCTTTCGCATGCCCACATCGACCACTCCGGACTACTGCCCAAGTTGTATAAGGAGGGTTTTCGCGGAAAGATCTGGGCTACGCATGCGACTTATTCGCTTTGCGCGCTCATGCTGCTGGACAGCGCGCATATCCAGGAGAAAGACATTCGTTTTGTAAACAAGATCAGGAAGAAGCAGGGCAAGCCGGCACGCAAGCCGCTCTATAATCGCGAGCACGCAGAACAGGTCCTCGATCACTTTGTCGGCGTTGGCTATCGGCAGCCTTTTACACCCATCGAAGGTGTGCGTGTGGAGTATCGTGATGCCGGTCACATCCTCGGCTCTGCGAGCATGGTTCTCACCATTCGCGAAAATGGGAAAACGCTCCGAATCGGTTTCACGGGAGACGTGGGCAACCCCGGACGCCCGATCCTCAGGGATCCGCAGCCAATGGAGGACTGCGATTACCTCATCTCGGAGTCGACGTACGGAGGGAAGACGCACGAACCACCCGACCGAGCCAAACAGGATCTCGCAGAGGTGGTTGAGCGAACCAGCAAGAGAGGCGGAAAGGTTATCATTCCGGCGTTTGCCGTTGGTCGCACCCAGGAAATTGTATACGCGCTCGATCAGCTTTGGAACGAGGGGCGACTGCCACCGATCCCTGTGTTCGTAGACAGCCCTCTTGCGGTGAATGCAACCGGTGTGTACCTGTCTCATCCGGAGTGTTTCGACAGTGACTTGAACGAATATATGAGCCAGGATCACGACCCCCTCGGCTTCGAGCGTCTGACCTATATCCGGGAAGCACAGAAATCGAAAGAGCTGAACGGAAGTCGGGTTCCAATGATTATCATCTCGGCCTCCGGGATGTGCGAGGCAGGGCGAATTCTGCATCATCTGAGAAACAATATTCAGGATAATAGAAACACGGTTATGATCGTGGGATACTGCGCGGACCACACGCTTGGCAAGCGTATCGTCGACCGCGTACCGTCAGTTCGAATATTCGGCGAGCCGTATGACCTGAAGGCCGAGGTTGTGGTGAAGAACAGTTACTCGGCGCACGCCGATCATCCCGGGATGTTGAAGTTTCTCTCGTCCATGGATCGAGACCGACTCAGAAAGGTCTTCTTGGTACATGGAGAGCCTAGTCGCCAGGAAATGCTGCGCGATGCGCTGTTGGAACAGGGCTACGGGGACGTGTCCATTCCGGACTATGGGGAATCTTTCGAACTATGACCGCTGTTTGTCGTTAAGATTCAGTCGATGGCATGTTGGTTTGAATCGGCCTTCAGGCTATCCTAAGCGAGTTCATTCACATAGGCATCTGGTTAAGACCCGAAAGGGTCTAGGGAATCCGGTGAGGTCCTGCGGCCAAACCCGGAGCTGTACCCGCAACTGTGAGATGCGTCCGCAACGGTAGCGAAGCGACACGGTCACTGTGAGTCTTTTCACGGGAAGGCCCTCGCGGAGCCGCGGCAAGCAAGAAACGCATCGAGCCAGGAGACCTGCCAGAGGCCTCATTGCCAACCTCCGGGGAAAGGGGTTCGGGATGACGCGCCGTCGCGATCTGAAGGCAACGGTGATCCAGCCTGTACCCCTCACATTGAGGTGCAGGCTTTTATGGTTAAGATTGGTTTCCTTCTTGCTCTGTTGCTGACGTCCCTGACCACCCAGGTCGGGGCGCAGACTGCATCGGACTCTCTGTACTCGCTGCCCGAGGTCACGATTGTCGCCACGCGATTCGAGATCTCGTCGGACAGTCTGCCCGCTCGCGTTACCCGAATTGACAGGCGCACCATCGAGCGCTATGCAGCGCGATCGGTTGGAGAGGTCCTGGCGCATCACGGCACCGGCTTCGTGCGGAGCCTTGGTCCCACCGGGCTCTCGGGATTGTCTCTACGCGGTGCGGGTCCAGGGCAGACAGCACTGCTACTGGATGGCCAGCGGCTAAACGACCCGCAGCTTGGCCAGATAGACCTCTCCCTTGTTCCGGCCCAGTTTCTTGCATCCGTGGATGTTCTGCACGGCGGAGGCGCTTCGCGTCACGGGAGCGACGCTGTGGCCGGTGCCATCAACCTATCCATGATGTCCGGCGAGCGTAACTCGTTGCGTTTAGCAACTGGAGCGGGGGCTTTTGGGGAAAGATCGGTTGCAGCCGTCGGTTCACTCGGCGATCGGGAATTGGCTTTGACCTTGGGTGCGGAGCTGGCTGATGTAAATGGAGACTTTGCATTCGACGACGAGTCGAGTTTTCCAACTATGGTAAGGCGGCGTTCCAACGCTGATCGGCAGACGTTCAGCGTTTACGGCAAGGTCCAACGAAGTGCGCCGAGGTCGGAAACGCGAATTGCCGGTTGGATCATGTCATCTAATCGGGGTTTGCCGGCCGTCGCGGGTGGGGAAGCCGCGGGCGAACGCCAATGGGATGATCTAATACGATTTTGGGCTTCCCATCGGTGGCAACGCGATGCAGGCCGGATCGAGCTGCAGGCGTCTGT
>JBFIPX010000051.1:0-18983 GCA_041609895.1 Rhodothermales bacterium | reverse complement strand
GGCGGTCAGAGCGGCGGGGGCGGAGGAAACCGATCCGAGTTCTTCCTCAAGACAGACGACATCTTCGACGGCGTCGAGGACCATGTTCGCGCCCCAGAGGAGATTCCGTTCTCGGACCTGAAGCAGTTCTTCCAGCTCGCCGAGACGCAGGGAATCGGTGAAACCATCGCACAGCCGCAGGTTACGGTGCAGAGCGGCGAGCAGGGAACGATCCAGATTGGCTCGGATATCCCGGTTCAGGTTAGAGACTTTGCTGGAAACACGGTGACCCAGTTCTTCTCGACTGGAATTATCATCGATGTGACTCCAACCCTGGTCAAGGAAGCTACCGCCGATACGGCAGGAGCTCCGGTCCTGGAGTTCGTCCACATGGACGTCAAGGTCGAGAAGTCTGGTAGCACACCTTCCGTTGCCGGTATCATCATCGACCGGAACACCGCCAACACGCAGGTTCTGCTCCTCGATGGAGAGCAGACGGTTATTGGTGGATTGTACTCTACCGAAGAATCTGTATCTCGTGCCGGCGTACCGTTCCTGAAAGATCTCCCACCGTGGTTCTTTGGCATCCGCTACCTGTTTGGTAAGTCACAGCGGACAACCAATCAGAAAGAACTCCTGATCGTACTGCAGGCCACACTGGTCGACGGCCTTGAGTCGAGAGCGCGTCGCCGCGGTCAGGTCGACCTACTCGAGAGGAATCGGCGCGAGGTTGAGGAGGCATTCGACCGGTTCAATCGCCGCGTTGGCGATGCGGTGCCCGATCCGACGCGGTTCCGTGAGCCGATCGAGTAACAGCTCGAGCGTCAAAGAGCGGGAAAGGGGCGGCCATCGGTCGCCCCTTTTTCTTTATACTGATTGTGCGCCTACAATTCTGGGGCGGGCTGACCTGGCTGTCATCAGATGTCCGAACTTTGAAGACCTACAGCCTCTTTCTGCTATTCACGGGTTTGCTGTGCGTCGGATGCGGTGCGCTGACCGTGCCTGAGGCACCCAGGGTTTCGAGTCCTATCTCCCCGATCTGGGATGCCAGTCAAATCAGGCGGCACCTGGTGTTCCTCCACGACCGCTCGGCGCGTGGTCGCGTCGACGGGACCGTGGGCTACGGGGTGGCGGCCTCGTACGCTGGTGAAAGGCTGGAAGCATATGGCCTGCAACCTGCTACGGCCGGCGACTTCAGATTGCTGTACACGACTCCGCGCAACCTCGTCAGGGCCTCGCGCGTGCGCATTGGAAACACCGACACGGTAAGTCTGAAACCCGGCATCGACTTCCTTCCCGACGGACGGACCGGCAACGCTTTTGTAGCGGTTTCGGGCATCGGCCTCGCAAACGATGATGGTGTCTGGGATGGCCCGGCGATTCCGGTGCTGTTTCGCCGCATGCCGCCACTTTCAAGACTCATCCAGCTGCGCAGCCTCGGCATACCGCTGGTTATCGTAGAGACCGGTACCGTGCAACCGAGGCCTGCACCGCAATCGGTGCGAGGGTTGGGCGTCCTGGATCTCACGAGTCAGTCCGTGAGTCGCATTCTCAATGGAGCCCAATCAGCGGACGCGATTGGCCAGGGAGTTCTGCTTCTCCGGCGACCCGTTCGGGTCGAGATCATCGCCGAGGAGGATCCGACCGGATCCGGGATTAATGTCGTTGGCTTCGTGCCCGGCAAAGACCCGGTTCTTGCGCGTGAAGCTGTCTTGCTCTGCACCCATCTCGACGCGGTGGGCAGCTTCGGAGGAGCCGAGTTCATGGATCTGAAGAACTATGGCGTTGAGGTCGCTGCCGTACTCGACGTTGCCCGCCAGTTCTCCTCCTTTTCACGTCTTACGCGAATACCGGAAAGGACACTGATTGTGGCGTTCGTAGCGGGAGGTACGATCAACTCCGGCGGCTTCAGGGCGCTACTGCGACAGCCGCTGTGGGATATGCAACTGGTACGATCAATTGTTTACGCGGGCGTGCCTGCCGGCGGGGCCGACTCGCTGATCGCGGCAGCCGGAGTCTTCAGGGACCGACTGCGAATCGTGGAACCGGCCGACACCATTCCCAACCTGATGATACCCGTTCGGCAGGTGGCGCAACGGACTTCGCGGCCGGGCGAGCGCCAACCAGAGAGGGAGCGTACCAACCCAAGGACCTATCTGAACGAGGCTGTCGAATCGTCTCGCGAGCTCGCTGCACGACTCTACGCGCGGGTCGGTATCGACGTGGTGGCGGGGTCGGTCACCGCTCGCGACGACCGAGCCCCGACACGCTGATGAAACTTGCCTGGCAGCCGGATTCCATAACGACCGACGTTGCCGTTATGGCGGAGCTCTCGCTCCTCTGGGGCTTGGATGGGGTCGTACTTCGGGCGGTCGACGGCGACAGGCAGCGGGTTCCATTCGTTAACGAACGTCGTGTTCGCGAACGACTGCTCCACCGCGAGGTCGAAATCGTCGCTGTCGAGCCGGGGCTGTTCGAGGGAGATCTTGGTGACCGATCCGAATGGCTGAACGAAGTGTATTCGTTAACGCCGGTCGTTGAGTTCTGCGGCCGCGTGGGGTGCGGCGTGGTTCAAGCTTCGACGTTCTCGCCATCGGACCCGCCGAGCGATTCCTCGAATATTGCCGTGCCATTTCTAAAGCTTGTCGATCGGGCGAGAGACGGGATCGTTTTTGCCATCAAGAACGATCTCGAAAGCCAAATTGCACGGGCCGACGATCTGGCTGACCTCGTCCGCCGGTTACGCGCCAAAGCGGGCGGGCACGTCGTGTCCTGCTCGTGGTGTCCTGCTACGTCTTTGCTGGTTGGTGAGCAGCCGGTGGGCTGTAGCCATGACATGGCGTCGTTGGCCTCCATTATTCGTTGCCGAGACATTGCACGAAAATCTCAGGCTTTCGCCTCTTTTGGATCCGGGATCGTGCCGTGGGACGACGTTTTTGCAACTCTTGTCGTCGCAGGATTTGACGGCGTACTCTCGCTGGAACTTCCGAGGGGCACCTCGCGATCGGACGGGCTCCGAGCCGCCACGCAGCTGATAACGTCCTGGCGCAGAGCCGCCGCAGCTACTGAAAGATGAGCGATGTGAAAATCTCGAGCCCCATATTGCGCAACGGTGCATCCGGCCGATTGCGCACGTCTGATCGTCCAAACGTTCCTCTCGCTCCGACGACGACGCGTTCGCCCGCTACCTCAAACTCGAGTCCGCCTCCAAGCACGAAGCCCAGGTCGATCGATTCCACCGATTCGTCCGACTCGCTCTGCGTCAGCCCGCCCTGAGTGGATTGCCATTCGATCGACGATTCCAACTTCGAAGCGAAGTAGGGTCCGGCAAACACTCGTGGCCTGACAGAGGCACCGATGTCAAAGGAATACACGGCCAGCACGGGTATCTCCAGATAAGAGATTGTTGACTTGACGCGCAACGGCAATTCCTCGCCGGTCACGATGGCACTGTCGCTCTTCGCTCCCTTTACGATGTACCGTAACTCCGGCTGAATTGACAAGCCGTTCGGGAACGTAAACGCCAGCGACACGCCGCCGCCGAACGAGGTTCGGAAATCGAATTCTGTCGCCGCGTCGCCGCTGAACGTCGTCGTGTTGAAGGCAATGATCAAGCCAGGCTCCATGTCCTGAGCCACCGCCGGACCCGGTCCGATGGACACGATTGTTGCGACCATCGTCGAGGCTAGGAAACTTCGCATTGTTCGACCACGTGATTAGCTTCAAGAACGCGATTACGACGCGATGAGTACTGATAAGTTACACGATACACTAAAGCTGACGGAGAGCGGCGATTCCGGCTCCTGGTCGGTCGCAAACCGCCTGTGGTTTGTACTCGGCTATGGTTGGGCGGTTGTGATGACCGCTTTCTTCGCGTTTGCGTTCGCCCTTGCGAGGATCGTCAGCGGCAACCCGAATGTATTCCGCTATTGGGCCGGCCTTTGGGGACGCTCGCTCATGTTTGGCTTTGGCGTGCGCGCGATATCAGACATCAGATGCAGTCTCGACTGTGATCGTTCGTATGTGTTCGTTGCCAACCATCAGAACATGCTCGACATACCGCTCTTGGCCAGTGTATTGCCGTGCTCGTTCGGTTTTGTCGCAAAAGCCGAGCTTGAGCGGTGGCCATTCCTTGGCATGGCACTCAAAATGTCGCCATCAGTGTTTGTGGCCTCGGGCGATCCGCGCCGATCCCTCGCGAGCCTTCAGAGGGCCGGCCGGGAAATACGGGAAGGTAGATCCGTAATCATCTTCCCTGAGGGCATGCGAACTTATTCGCCGCACATGGTGCCCTTCAAGAAGAGCGCATTCGTTCTTGCGGCGGAGGCCGGTGTGCCGGTCGTTCCCATTACGATAGTAGATGCCTACCGCCTCGTCAACGAAGAGGTCTTCGCTGCGCGACGCGGTACAGTTCGAGTGGTCGTACATCCACCTATGACCGTGACGG
This sequence comes from Rhodothermales bacterium, assembly GCA_041609895.1. Classification (GTDB taxonomy): domain Bacteria; phylum Bacteroidota; class Rhodothermia; order Rhodothermales; family JABDKH01; genus JAHHLP01. The sequence goes on along the minus strand of JBFIPX010000051.1, from coordinate 14,557 downwards.
GTCGGACGAGGGCTGAGCTGAGCCCCTTCATGCAGCGTGTGAAGGCTGTGATTGAGTCCGAGCTCGGACCTCGTGCCGGAGAGGACGCGGTCTCGAATCTTCAGGGTCCGTGATTTCTGGAGGTTCGCTGTTATCTTTGTATACCAGTCTTCTTCATTCTAACCATCATGAAAGTCACCAGGGACCAGGTACGGCACATTGCTGCGCTGGCAAGACTGCGCTTCGACGCCGCTGAAGAGGAAGAGATTGCAACGCAGATGACTCGAATCCTCGATTACGTTGAAAAGCTGAATGAATTGAACCTCGACGGCGTGGAGCCGATGTCGCACGTATTGGACCTTCATAACGTAGTGCGGCCCGATCAGCCGCGGAAGCGAATCACTCGCGAGCAGGCGCTTTCGAATGCACCGGATGCTGACGACGCGTACTTCCGTGTCCCCAAAGTGATAGAGTGATCATCAATCACCGAATGAAGAAGAGTCAAGGATGAGTCGGAACCGGAAGTCAGGAGCCGACTCGGCTGGTGTGGAAACAGCGCCCGCCTGGGATCGACTTTCCGACCGTTGGCAGCACGCTGTCTGTCTGGGGCTGCTGACGGTTCTCTCGCTATCCTTCTTCGCTCCGATCCATTTTGGAGGAAAGCAGTTGATCGGGTCGGACACGGTCAACTGGCGGGCAACGGCGGAGTCGGTCCTTCAATATGAGGAAGAGACTGGAGACGCGGCGCTGTGGGCGAAGAATGTCTTCGGAGGCATGCCCGCCTACATGATCAGCTATCGGTCGATTGTTCCACAGGTCGACACGGTCGTTTCGGTTCTCAGACAGTTCTTTTGGCCGAGCTCGCACTTCCTCGTTTTGCTGTTCGGCATGTACGCGTTGGTCTTCTTTCTGTCGAGGAGCAAATGGGCTGGTGTACTCGCAGCCGTCGCTTTCGGACTTACAACGTATCTGCCGGTTCTGCTGAGTGCGGGTCACAACTCCAAGTTTGTGGCTCTGTGTTACGCTCCCTGGCTTCTGCTCGGGTTTGTATACGGCCTGCGACGTCCCGGCATCCTTGCATCATTGGTGTTCGCCGCGTTGTTGTCGGTGCACTTGAGGGCGGGACACTTCCAGATAACATACTATCTCCTGTTCGTAATGCTGATCTGGTGGTTGACGGAAGGTGTGACGGCCGTCCGCGGCAAGACGACGGGAGCATTCGTAAACAGTACGCTAACCCTTCTCGCGGGTGGAGTGCTGGCCGCCATGATGGTCGCGCAACCCTACCTCGCTCAGTATGAGTACAAGGCGTTCACGATTCGAGGCTCCTCACCGGGCGGTGGTGAAGGGGGCCTGGGCTGGGACTACGCGATGGGATGGAGTCAAGGATTTGGCGAGTTGATCACGTTGATCGTGGCCGATGCCTATGGAGGCTCGGAGGCGTACTGGGGCGAGAAACCGTTTACTGCCGGCCCGCATTACGTCACCGCACTTGTAGTCTTTCTCGCTCTCGTAGGCGCTTTGCGCCAGCGGACCGTTGCAACGCGTGCCCTGGGCATATCGGCCGTCATCATTTTGCTTTTCTCGCTTGGGTCGAATCTTGCAGTCGTCAATCGACCCATGTTTGACTACTTCCCGCTGTTCGGCGCATTTCGTGTTCCAGAAACTTGGCTGGCGGCCTTTGCGATTGTCTCCGCCGCGCTCGCGGGCTTGGGTATGACTTCGCTGATCAAGGAACCGCCCGCCCTCTCGGTCATGACCTCTCGGCCGGTCCAGGGCTATCTGGCTTTCGTCATCATTCTTGCGCTAATGGTAATCGGTGACGGGCTCTTTCTTGACTTTGAGAGGTCCGACGAGCGCGCGAATATCGTTCAACAGATCGCCCGCAGCAATCAGGTGTCGCCCGATGATCCGCGCGTAGCTCGGGCCGCAGATGAGTTCCTGGAGCAAATGGGTGATGAGCGCCGGGCAAAGTTCAGTGCCGACGCATGGCGCTCCATTCTGGCGCTGCTTGCTGCGGGAGGATTATATGCGCTATACCGTCGCGAAACGATCCCGTCTGCCGTTCTTCAAGCCGGTTTGGTTGTGGTCGTAGTGGTCGACTTGTGGGGCGTCGACAGGAGGTATTTCGATGAGTCAAAGCTCACGCGAGCGTCGAGCGTTGAGAGTGAGATTCCGCAATTCGAATTCGACCGGTACATCCTCGAACAGGATGCTGCAACCCCAGATCCGTTTCGTGTGCTATCGCTGGAAGGAGGCCCGACGACCACCGCGAGGCCGTCCTTCTTTCATGAATCTCTCAGCGGTTATCATGGGGCGAAATTGCGGCTGTATCAGGATTTCCTCGATCAGATACTCATCACCCCGCAAGGAGGCCTGAACATACAGGCGCTGCGCATGCTGAACACGCGCTACGTCGTGGCGCGTGGTCCCGTGCCCGACACGCGGCTCGCCTTTACAGACGAGCAGACGGGGTTCGGTGTGTATGAGGTAGACGGCTATCTACCCCGCGCCTTCCTCGTCGATTCTATCGTGGTTGCCGAATCAGCCGAAAGCACGTGGTCTCTTCTACGGGAGAACGATCTTGACTTGCGGCGAGTCGCGGTCACAAGCGAGCACATCGAACTTGGCTCTGCTTCTTCGGATTCCACCTCGGAGGATTCAGCTTCCGCCGTTGTCACGAGGCACACGCCGAGACGCATCGAGGTTGACGTCACTACAGACAGCAAGCGGCTCCTCGTACTCAGCGAAATCTTCTACCCGGCCGGCTGGAAGGCCTCAATCAATGGTGAGCCGACGGAAATCGAACGGGTAAACTACCTTCTTCGCGGCGTCGTTGTCCCCCCGGGCGAACACGAAGTCGTGATGAGCTTCAACCCCTCAAGTCATCGGATCGGATTGTGGATGGCGGGTGTTTCGACAATCCTCGTGTATGGCCTGATCGTCGTCATCGTCGGGTACCGAATGGCACGGTCGCGTTCAGACGGGACTCAAGAAGATGCCGACTGATCGAGGGAGAATGAAGCGCGTCCTTCTGATCAGCTACTACTTTCCTCCGTCCGGCGGGCCGGGCGTGCAGCGAACTCTCAAGTTTGTCAGGTATCTGCCGGAATTCGGCTGGAAACCCTCTGTGCTAACCGTAGATGCCAGGCATGCTGCCTACCCTGACATCGACCCGACATTAGAGCAGGAGGTTCCACCGGACGTCGAGGTCATCCGCACGAAGGCGTGGGATCCATATGGCGGGTATGCGAGATTCACGGGGCGGGCCAAGGAAGATTCGATCGGCGTATCCTTCGTGTCAGATAAGGACCGGGGATGGAAAGAGCACTTGGCACGGTGGGTCCGAGCCAACGTGTTCGTACCGGATGCCCGCGTCGGATGGGTGCCGTTCGCGGCGCGTAAAGCCGTTGATCTGCATCGGGACGCGCCGTTTGACGCGGTTGTCACGACCGGTCCGCCACACTCGACGCACTTGATCGGTCGCTCCGTGGCGCGCCGGACCAGCGTGCCTTGGCTTGCGGACTTCAGGGACCCATGGACTGGCGTGTTTTACTATCCCGACCTGCCGGCGACGGCCGTAAGCCGTCGGTTGGACCGGCGGCTTGAGGCGAAGGTGCTTTCTGAGGCGGACGTCGTTACGGTGGTAAGTCCGTCAATGGTGAGGGGGCTTCGTGAACGGGTCGATCGTGCCTACGAATGTGTCCCAAATGGATTCGATCCGTCTGACTTCAGTTCTGTCGAAGTGCGGCGACGTCCCGACCAGTTCGTGATAAGGCATGTCGGAAACCTGGGTCCGTCGCAGAACTCACCGGTACTGTGGCGGACTATTGCAGACGTCGCTGAGAGGAAGGGAACTGAGGTGGCTCTTGCCGTCGATTTCGTCGGTAACGTCGACAGCGAAGTTGTCGCGTCCGCTCAGTCAGCAGGCCTTGGCGAGCGCATTTCCACTGCGGGCTACGTCAGTCATGAAACGGCCATTCAGCGCATGCGGGAGTCAGCGGTCCTCCTCCTGGTGATACCTGACGTGCCCGCGGCAGCCGAGATAATCACCGGCAAGATCTACGAGTACATGGCGTCTCGACGGCCGATATTGGCAATCGGGCCGCCTGACGGTGATGCCGGACGCATCCTCGAAGAGACGAGGACCGGCCGAATGTTCGCCCGGGAGGACGTCGAAGGGATCGAGGGATTTCTGTTGGACGAGGTGAACCGATTTCAGATGGAGGGGCTTGTGCCAGGGACGTGGTCGGCTGCGGCCCGTAAGTACGAACGCCGAAATCTGACGGGTCAATTCGCCGATCTGCTGTCGGGAATGGTCGGTGGCCGGTCATGACGATGAGGATTTGCTCTGTCGTAGGTGCGCGGCCTCAGTTCATCAAGGCTGCGGTCGTCAGTCGCGAGCTTGCAGCAGCCGGAATCGAAGAGGACCTCGTACATACGGGACAGCATTACGATGCGAGCATGAGCAGGGTGTTTTTCGATGAGCTTGAGGTCCCGGCCCCGGCAGTCGATCTGGGCGTCGGGTCCGCCAGCCATGCCGTTCAAACAGGGCTGATCATGACCCGACTCGAAGGCCATCTATCTAAAGTGGGTCATTATGACCTGCTACTTGTATACGGCGACACAAATAGCACACTGGCTGCGGCGCTTGTTGCATCCAAGATGCATTTGCCCTTGGGCCATGTGGAGGCAGGACTACGCTCCAGCAATCGCAGCATGCCCGAGGAGATTAATCGGATCGTGACCGATAGGCTGTCGAGCCTCCTCTTCTGCCCATCTGACAACGCGGTGGCAAACCTCGCGGCCGAGGGCTTGACGGAGGGTGTCTGGAATACGGGCGATGTAATGTGTGATGCACTCGTCCATTTTGTCGAGATCGCAAAGGAGAGGTTCGATACATCCCGAATGATCGATCATGACCTAGGCCGGTACTATCTTGCGACCGTACATCGCGCCGAGACGGCGGACGATCCGCACCGTTTGCGATTGGTTGTGGACTTGCTTGCGGGGCTAGACCTTCCTGTTATCTGGCCGATACATCCGCGCACATCCAAGCGCCTGAAGGAGTTCGATCTTGCGGTTCCGAAAACGGTCGAGCTCCTGGCTCCGCTCGGATACCTCGAGATGCTTTCATTGCTTTCCGGTTGCAAGGCGGTGCTGACCGATTCGGGAGGACTCCAGAAGGAGGCGTTCTGGCTGCGTAAACCTTGTATAACTCTGAGATCGGAGACCGAGTGGGTCGAGACATTGCGTGGCGGCTGGAATACGGTTACGGACATTGACCCTGATCGTGTGAGAAAGGCGTTGTCGCGACCACCCGCGGTCGAACAAGGAGCCCCGTATGGACGAGGGGAGGCCGGGAAGGTAATCGCCGACATACTTCGGGGCTGGCAGGGGTAAGGCTACGTAACGATGAAAGGACACTACGATCCGACACCGACTGGTGCGCTACAAAGAAGGTATGAGAACACACTTCGGTTCCTCCGTTCTGTGGCTCCACCACCCGCATCTGTCCTCGACCTTGGTCCCCCCAACCCCTTGGCACATCTCATGGAACGTGAAGGCTATTCTGTTTCAAACACGTCGGGGGATCTGGACCTTGACCTGACTGCCGTGACGGGCAGCCATGCAGATGTGGCTACGGCCTTTGAAATCCTCGAACATCTCGTAGCGCCGTTCAACGTACTTCGGGCTATCCCGTGCACGCGCTTGGTCGCCACCGTCCCGCTGCGGCTCTGGTTTGCGAAAGCCTATCGCAATCGGTCCGATAGTTGGGACCGGCATTTTCACGAATTTGAGGACTGGCAATTCGACTGGCTGCTGGAAAAGTCAGGTTGGCAGATAGTGAGGAGGGAGAAGTGGACCAGTCCGATCGCGCGCGTCGGATTCCGGCCCCTGCTGAGACTCTTCGCGAAACGGTACTACGCCATCGAGGCCGTCCGTTCCACAGAGTCCGACGGTTAGAAGGTGGTCTGATGCCCCGAGTGCTGATGATAGTCGATCATGCTTTTCCGCCGGACATCCGCGTTGAAAACGAGGCACTTGCGTTGATCGAGGCAGGGTACGAAGTGACGGTGCTGGCCATCGGGCCGGATAGCCGGCCGCCGACCGACGTCCATCGCGGCATTACCATCGTGCGTAATCGTATTTCCGCGCAGCGCCGTAACAAGATGAGAGGGCTGGCGGGGACTGTGCCCATCCTTGACCGGCACGTGGTCCGTCATGCTAACAAATTGTATCGAGAATCTGCTTTCGATGCCGTGCACGTGCACGATCTCTACCTCTTCGGGGGCGGACTGCGTGCTGGTCGCGAGCTCGGTGTGCCGGTCGTCGGCGATCTGCATGAGAACTGGGTCGAAGCACTCAAGGGATATGCGTGGAGTACCCGATTTCCGGGACGACTGTTCATTAACTTTGACCGATGGGAACGTGTCGAGCGATTGTGGACCCGGTCGGTGGATCGCCTCATTGTCGTCGTCGATGAGGCGCTTGAGCGAAATCAAGGTAACGGCGTAGATCCGGCTCGCATGGTGGTCGTTTCGAATACGCTGAACGTAGACGAGTTTGAATCCCACCCCGTCGATGAATCACTCGCCCGTTCGCTGCGAGGTCCCTTTCATCTCCTCTACGTGGGTGGGTTTGATCTCCACCGTGGCATCGACACGGTCCTCGATGCAATGCCTGCGATTCTGAATCAGGTTCGTGACGCTACCTTGACACTCGTGGGCGATGGCCGAATCGCCGATGACCTGAAGGACCAGAGCCGACGCCTCGGTATCGAAGAGGCTGTGCGTTTCGAGGGATGGCAGCCACACGGACGCCTCAAAAGCTACATGCTGTCTGCGGACGTGTGCCTGGTCCCGCACCGACGAACGCCGCATACCGACGCCACGCTTCCTCACAAACTTTTTCAGTACATGTACTGCGCCAAGGCAGTAGTCGTCTCCGACTGCAAACCGTTGGAGCGCATCGTGGAGGAAGTAGAATCAGGTCTTGTTTTCAAAAGCGGCGTCCCTGCCTCGCTTTCGCGCTCGGTCCTGGAGCTCGCCAATCGACCTGCGCTGCGATCTTCAATGGGTACTCGTGGAAGAGATGCGGTCCTTGAGCGCTACAACTGGAAAGTAGAGGCCAAGAGACTTGTGCAGATGTACGATGCGCTATTGGAGCCGGATCGAAATCCAATCCCGAGCCGGCGGCCATAATGAAGAAACGGGTTCAAAGTCTGGCGCGACAGAGTGCGTTCTACTCCCTCGGCAATGTCGCGGTCAAGATCGGTGGACTCATTCTGGCACCTGTACTGCTGAATCCTGACTACCTCGAGGTGGCCTCGTACGGTTATCTGGCACTGCTTCTTGTCAGCGCGCAACTGGGGGTCTTCGTGGTCGGCTTGGGGATTTCGTCGGGGCTCTTGCGTTTTTGGACACACCCGGATTTCCGCGAGCGGCGCGATGCTCTGGCGGTCACATCACTATTTGTCTCATCGTGCATCGGCATTCTCATTACAGCATCTGTCTACTTCGCTTTCGGAGAGGACGTGGCTGTATTGCTGCTTGATGACAGGTCGCTGAAAGCAATCGTCGGTTTGGTACTCCTGTACGTGCTGTTCAAGGTAATCGGGGCAGTCCCGCTGACGCTCTTTCGCGTACAGGAAAGGCCTCTCGTATATGGATCTTTTCAGATGCTGGAGGTGGCCTTTCTCGTCGCACTTTGCATCTACTGGCTGGTTTTTTCGAATCGGGGCCTCGAGGGTGTTCTCCTGTCGTATGCTGCGGCTGCAGGTGCTACGACACTGGTGTCTTGCACGGTGGCGTTTGCCCCGCTGAAGTGGACGCTCGATCTCCGTGTCGTCCGACCGCTGATTCGTTTTGGGGCTCCGCTCTCGTTGGCCAGTCTGTCCGCGTGGATTCTGAATTCCAGTGATCGATATCTGCTAAAATGGTTGAGTGACCCGCTCGTCATTGCCGAATACGACTGGGCATCGAGGGTCGCTGGGGTGATCAATGTTTTGCTGGTTCAGAGCTTTCAACTGGCATTCCTTGTCGTGGGGCTTCGGCGGCTGGACGCAGACGACGTATCACTTCATCGAGAGATCTTTCGACACTACGTGGTGTGGACGGGATGGGCGCTTCTCGGACTCGCCCTGCTTTCGGGCGATGCGATGCAGTTGATGGCATCCGTCTTTTCGATAGATGAGAGCTATGTCGGAATATCTCTTTTGGTTCTTCTTGTGGGGATTGGGTTCTGGGCATACGGCGCGAACCAGATTGTCTCCAGTGTCCTGACGGGGGCGGGCAAGACGGGCGTCGTAGCATTCTGTGTGGGTGTGGCCGCGCTGTCGAATATCGCCCTGAATATCGTGCTGATACCCTCCCTCGAAGGTGTCGGAGCTGCGGCCGCGACAGCGATTGCTTTTCTGATTCTTACGGCCTTCTCGACGCGTTTTGCAGAGAGACTGAACAGCGTCGGGTATGACTGGCCTTTGGCCGCGATGACACTGGTCCTAATCGTCGGTCTGTTCTATTCGGCCACCGTCGCGACCGAGTGGAGTGTCTTTCCTCGGATGGTTTTCCGGGTAAGCATTCTACTGAGTTATTTCCCGATACTGATACTGACCCGAATGTATCGCGCGGACGAGCTGAAAGGCGGACTACGAACGATCCGATCCATCGTATCGGGAGGAAGCCGTTCGGCCGGGGATGCTCCCGGTTGACAAACGTGAAACCCCCGTCTATATTCGATGAGCGCGTACGGGAGCATCTTTTTGATCGCGCCGATTCAGTCGTGCTCCCACGGCGTAACTGCCGTCAATTGCCCAACTGTACCCGCGGGTACGCAAACACGAACAGTTCACTTCCATTATGGCAGAAGATTACGGAATAGCCCTGGGAATGGTTGAGACGCGGGGGCTCGTCGGTGCTATCGAAGCAGCTGATGCGATGGTCAAGGCCGCCCGGGTCCGGCTGGCGGGCAAGGAGAAGATCGGCGGGGGCTACGTGACCGTCATGGTGCGTGGTGACGTAGGCGCTGTAAAAGCGGCTACTGATGCGGGCGCCGCAGCAGCAGAACGAGTTGGCGAGCTGGTTTCGGTCCACGTGATTCCAAGGCCGCACGCAGACGTCGAAAAGATTCTGCCGGACGTCTCGGGCTGACCCCTCGGAGCGACAGCCTTTCTACTTTTCATGCCCGGGTCCGTTCATGATGGGTCCGGGCGCTTGCGTCAGAACACGACATGCCGATGGTCGACCACGCGGACAGCGCTCTCGGAATGATCGAGACCAAAGGACTTGTCGCCGCCATCGAGGCAGCCGACGCGATGGTGAAGACAGCCGAGGTATCAATCGTTTCAGTTGAGCAGACGGTTGCCGCCCTTATCACCATCCACGTGTTCGGAGAGACGGCCGCGGTACAGGCTGCCGTCGATGCCGGGCGGGCGGCGGCCGAACGCGTAGGCGAGTTGTTGTCCTCGCACGTTATTCCACGCCCCGATGCCGACGTCCGGAAACTCGTCCTCGAAGAAGTAAGCGCTCCCTCGAAGGAGAGCAGTACGGCCCGCAGTTCGAAGCCCAAAAGCGATACTAAGACCGCGACCCCCGCGAAGTCGCAGATCAAGTCCGGCGATCTGGAGTCGATGACCGTTCGTGAGTTGCGTAGCCTGGCTCGCGAAACGCCGGGCTTACCGATACAGGGTCGCGAGATCGCTCGTTCAAATAAACAGACACTCGTCGATCTACTGCGGAAATATCGGTCGTGAGTTCGAGCTTCCGGCACCGGCCATCTACTCTTACGGTGTCGTCTCGGCGTTCGACGATGCACGGACGATTGGCAGGGCGGGCGATCCGGCGAAATCGGTCGACCGGCAGCAACAAATCATGCTGACCGGTATATCTAGGAAGATCATCCAGATTCTTACACCCGCGTGGCTCCGGAGAACGAGAACGATAACGCTTCAGCCCCAGTCTTCTGGGAACGCTTCAAAGCGTTCTTTGAAGGCCAACGCAGCTACGGGGACTACCCGGAGGCCTCCTCAGGGCGCCGAGGCACTGCCATTGCGGTCTGTATCATGACCTCAGCTCTGCTGTGGTTTGTCTTCTCGTTGCAAAAGACCTACAGCCTCGCTCTGGATTTACCGACGACTGTCGTCAACTTGCCGGCCGGCCAGGCACTTGCAGAGCTTCCACCATCGAATGTCAGAGTTCAGGTGCGGGGAGAGGGTGTGTCACTATTTCGTATCTACTACAATCGACCATCGTTACCGATCGACGCCGGTCGGGAGATCGTCAATCTGGACGCAACGCCCTCGGACTTGCTGAGGAACCTTACGCTTGAATCGGTTCGCCCGAGGACCTACGTCGTCAGAACGGACGAGAGGATCACCCGACGGGTACCGATTCGGCTCCGTGCCAAGATCAACACCCCGGATACCCACGAACTAATCGACGTTCCGAGAACCGTTCCCGACTCCATTACGGTCTCGGGCGCGGCGTCGGTGGTAGAGCTTATCGAATACTGGCCGACGGTGTCCATCGTCAGAAATGGACTCGTCGACTCGATCGCCGTGCAGATTTCGCTGGTCGACAGCCTTGTAGGCCTGGTAGAACGCGACATCGAGCGAGCCACTCTGATCGCGGTGGCGCGTGAGTTCACCGGTGCAGAGCGGGAGGTGGACGTCATTCTGGAGGGGGCTCCATCCTCGGACAAGCTCGTCACCCTCGAACCGTCGAGCCTGACAGTCCGGTATCGGGTGCTTCTCACCGAGTTCAATCAGTCGCTGAGGGCTCCGAATTTCTTCGCCACGGTTCGTTATGAGGATATCCGCTCGGACACAACGGGCCGTGTCAAACCCCACCTCTTCCTTCCCGATGATCTGCACATCCGGGATGTGCAGTTCTTCCCGCAATCGCTCCGGTACTACAATTACCTCGTGAGCGAGTAGTCTGCAGTCCACATCAAGGCGGAGTAACACGATTACGGTGGTATGCTATACCTGTTATTGGCCGTCTCCTGTAGTCTTGCCATCGGGGTGATCTTCAAAATCTGTGGCAGATTGAAGGTTGATCGATTCCAATTATTGACGGTCAACTACCTATGCGCGGCTGGCCTGGCGCTCGGTCTGTCCGGGTTCAAGCTGGGGGAATTGAATGCTGACATTGTCGTTGCTGTGAGCGTCGGCGCCTTGCTGGGCATCCTGTTCATTGTAACGTTTGCCCTGTATTCGCTGGCAACGGAAATGTCAGGACTCGTCATCGCGACGTCGGTAGCCCGCATCTCGCTGGTCGTCCCTTTTGTGTTCTCCTGGCTGTACTGGCAGGAGTCGCCGGACGGCTTACAGCTCGCCGGCTTGCCGTGCGCAATTGTCTCCCTCGTTTTGCTATCGGCAACGCGTCGCTCCGTAACATCTCAAGGTCATCGGACGTCCTTTTTGTCGACTATCACGCTGGTCAGCCTCTTCGTTGCAGCGGGCGCTACAGATACGTCACTCAAGCTTTTTGAAGAGTCTTTTTCGGGTATTGTGTCCCGGCCCATCTTTCTCTTCGCCGTATTTGCCAGCGCGTTTGTCGTCGGATGTTTGATTGTCGCGCGCAACGGGAAGCCGGTCGAAGGCAAAACGAGCAGGCTCGTGCTGGTTTATGGTGTCGTGCTTGGGATGGTCAATTTTGGCTCCGTCGAGTTCTTTCTCGAAGCGCTGTCGCAGCTGCCCGGAACTGTGGCATTTCCGTTCAATCACGTAGCCATCGTGTTGGGCGGGACGGTGCTCGGCGTTGCCGTGTGGTCTGAATCATTGAACCGATACAACCTGCTCGGACTCGTTCTTGCCGCGGCCGCCCTGGTCTTGTTGACTGCCTGATTCCCCGTGTTGCGAACTTTCAAAAAAAATTGAAACCACGTAATTTGCCCTACGTTTACCCTGCTGACACCCAAATTGGCAAGAAAGACTACTTTAACGGACGCAGTTACGATCGATGAAGGAATCTCTCTTCGGGACCGTAAGGGCTACGTCGCTTGATTTCAGGTCGGATCTCCGCCGTGCCCTGCTCGAGGCGAGGGATCATGGTAGGCCTACCGGCGACGTCTTCCGGCGGATAATCGTCCGGGTACCGACGACAGACCCGCTGGAGTGGCTTCGTGTTCAGGAAGCGACGGACCGTTTCTACTGGAGCGGCCGCGACCGCGGCGATATTGTTGCCGGCGTAGGGCAGGCGTGTGTGGTCGAGCACCGTGGCAAACTCGACTATTCGTCCCTTCGGAATGATCTTGATCTCATTCTTTCGCGCATCTCCTCGGGATCACGCTTATTCGGTGGAATGCGTTTTGACGACGGTGCCCCGGCCGACCCAGCGTGGAGGTCATTTCCGACGTACCGGTTTGTCATGCCTAGATTTGAGCTCAGGCGCGTCGAGGGAACAATGTTGGCAGCCTGCAACGTAGGTCCGAGCGATGATTACGAAGCGATTCTGCAGGAGCTCGACGCACTTCGCGACCCAAGCTTCGCCCCATCTGTCGTGCCCGAGTTGATCAGTCGCACCGACCTTCCGGATGAAACAGACTGGATTCATTCGGTGGACTGGGCGCTCTCGGCGTTCTCCAGCACGTCTTTGGCAAAGGTCGTGCTCGGAAGGCGGGTGCGTCTCAGTTTTGACGCAACACTGGATGCTGTCAATCTGCTGCTGCGGCTGCGACGAATCACTCCCCGATGCTATCACTTCGTGTTCGCAAATGGGACTTCGTCCTTCGTGGGGGCATCTCCGGAAATGCTCTTCCGACTCGCGGGTTCTTCCATTCGAAGCGAGGCCGTAGCGGGGACGGCCCCGAGGGGCGAGACGGAGGGTGCGGATCGCAGGTATCAGCGTCGTCTACTTCTCAGCGAGAAGGACCAACGTGAACATGAATACGTCCGGCAAAGCATCAAGGAAAGTCTGGCTGACCTAACGCGCGTCCTCCATGTGGATACGACGGCTTCGGATATGAAACTTGCTCAAGGGCGGCACCTTCGCTCGAGCGTGGACGGGGTGGTAGCCGAGGGTGTCGATGCCGTCGATTTGCTGCAAGCACTGCATCCGACGCCAGCGGTTGGAGGTCACCCTCACGAAGAAGCATTGGACGTCATTAGACATCTGGAGCCGTTTGACCGAGGCTGGTACGCGGGCCCGGTCGGCTGGATCGCTGACGGAGGTGCCGAGTTTGCGGTCGCCATTCGATCCGCCCTTTGTCAGGATTCGACTCTAGACGTCTACTCCGGCGCGGGGATCGTCTGCGGCTCGGACCCCGACCTCGAATGGCAGGAGATCGAACAGAAGATCGGCGACTTTCTCAGAGCGCTCGGCCTTGAATCCTGAAGCTGAAAACATCGGACAATTCTGGGCGCAGCTTGCGGTCGAGGAGCTGATTCGCAACGGCGTGAATCAGTTCTTTGTGGCCCCGGGCTCACGATCATCGCCGTTGGCCGTCGCAATCTCACGCAACGCCCGCGCATCAGCGGTCGTCCATTTTGATGAGCGTGGAGCCGCGTTCGCGGCGCTCGGTTGGGCAAGAGGATTCGGAATGCCGGCCGCCGTCATTACCACGTCCGGCACTGCCGTGGCGAATTGCTTGCCGGCCGTGGTGGAAGCGGCCGTCGATGCCGTTCCGTTGCTCGTTATCACCGCCGATCGACCGCCTGAACTCCGGTCGTCGGGTGCAAACCAGACCATTCGACAGCCGGGCATATTTGGCACCTTCACACGTTGGTCGGTCGACGTCCCGGCCGCCTCCTGCGAGATCGATCCGGCGTTCATCTTGACGACCATCGATCAGGCCGTGCATCGCGCCGTGGAGACACCCGGACCGGTTCACGTTAATTGGATGTTTCGGGAACCGCTTTCTCCGAGTCGGGATGCCGGATTCGACGTGCCGGGTAGCATCGCGGTCGGGCGCTGGCTAGACCACGATCGGCCGTTTACGCAGTACGGCGAAGCATCCCAAGAACCGGCGCTGTCCAGCGTCAAACATGTGCAAGATGCGATACGCCGATCGAAGCGAGGTGCGATTGTTGCCGGTCGACTCCGATGTGACGCGGACATCAAGGCTACTGTCGCTCTCGCGGCGCGACTGGGTTGGCCCATCCTGGCCGACGTTCTTTCCAACATCCCCGAAACTTCCGGCGTGCAAGTTGTGCGCCGTATGGAACTCCTGCTCAAGTCGGAAGCGCTGCGCAGTACGCTGCATCCCGATTGTGTAATCCATGTCGGTGCGAGGGTTACGTCGAAGGCTCTCTACGAACACCTTGAGTCATGCGCTCCGCGTGACGTGATTCTCGTAGCTCCCCATCCTGAGCGGATCGATCCGATGCATCGTGTCACGTTCCGGATAGAGTCCGAAGCCGCCGCATTTTGTGATGCGATAGGTCGCGGTGCCGTCAAGCTGACAGATACGACAGGATCCTGTTGGCCACGAATCGATGAGGTGGGCAAAGGATTCCATACGGTCCTCGAGTCGAGGCTGGAGAAATCTTTATCGGAGCCTGGGGTCGCCGATTTGATCGGTAGGCGACTGCCGTCCGGGCACGACGTCTTTGTTGGAGCCAGTATGCCGATTCGCG
>JBFIPX010000050.1:0-19560 GCA_041609895.1 Rhodothermales bacterium | reverse complement strand
GTTCGTGACAACGGTCGGATCCTCGTTCACCAGGTTCAGGGGGTTGCCTGAGCTCACCCAGATATGTCCCGTCGCCGGGTTGAACGCCGATGACTCAGTGCGCATGCCGCGGAAGGCTACGTCCACCGAGTCCCACGGCGAAAACTCATCGGCTTTCTCATGAATGATGGTAAAGGTGTTTTCGTAGTCCGTCTCGTAGAATCGATCCCCAGCGGCATTCACCTGGTGCGATCGAGAGAATTGTGACTGTAGGTCTGTCACGTTTTCGCCCGCCGACGTGAGATCCTCATTCAGAACGCGGATAGGACCTCCGGGAAAGACTCGACCCGCGTACACTTTACCCGAATTATCAGCGCTCACGCGTGCAAGGGTCGTGTTCGCCGTACCGACCAGATCCTCGAATGGGAACGCCTTGTTCATGCATTCTCCGGTCTGGTAGTTGATACGGTATAAGCGGTCGAACTCGGACACCAAAATGTTGCCGTTGTGGTCAATGTTGAGACCACGTCCACTCTTGCCCGACCAAGCGCCGCCAACCAGCTCGCCACCCAGCGTGTCGCTGTCACAAGCTGGGCCGAGAAACTTGATGGGCGAAAACAGGGCTGCGCTTCCGTCCGAATTGTGCGCATAAAGTACGCGCACCGGCTGCCAGGTATCGCCAAGCTCCGGCACCTGAACGCTGTCGGTGGCACTGAAGAAGTGGAACCAAATCTTGCCGTCCGGATCGACGGTGATTCCATGTCCGCCGTTACCGTTCTGGTTGAGTTCAAGCTCGGCGGGCCAGAAGACGCCGGTTGACTGCCACTCCTCCTGGGCGTTGGACGTCTGAACGACGAAAACCAGAGCCGCAGCAAGCGCAGTCAGTAACAAATGCTTCATGGTGTTTAACTCCATCGTCTTATTTAGTGATGCAAAGTCAGTTCAGGTTCTGAAATAATGTTTTGTGATCCTCTGCCTCCATTTACCAATAGTTTGTCCCAATATCAATATGTGAGCGAAGTTATCTCACGCCCTCGAGTCGTGTATTGACCTTCCGCAGTTTCGGCGTCGTCACGGACGAGGACCTGGCTTCCGAAACGATTAAAAAGGGATCTACCGTCCACGCAAGCGAGGCGGCAGGTGCTCTCAGGACGCCGGGATAGAGCGGCTCTCCCGTCCCATCCGGATGGACCACCCAGATTGGATTTGCATCGTCCGTACCCACGAACAGATCGCCATTCGTCGCGGCCTCAAGCGAGAGCACTTCCGCTTGCGTCTCGGCGCCCAGGTTGAAGTGAAGCGTCCCCGCGTCGATGTCGCCATTGCCCGCGATCGCGAATCGCCATATCTGACCACCGCCCGTGCCTGCCACAGCAACGAAAAGCGATGAGCCGACCACCTTGACTGCACGCACGTCGCCCATGAACGGGAAAGGAGTTATCGCCTTGTCGGGCGCAATCCGATACAGGTTTTCGTTGTCGCCTACCGCCCAGGCGTTGCCTATCGTATCGAAGTCGAGATCGTCGAAGACCACCGAGGTGTTGCCCTCTACCGCCCATGTCTGCTGAATTCCTCCGCCGTCGGGGAACTGAAAGACAGCGCGGACACCGCGCGCTCCGTATAGCAGCCCATCGGGTCCGAAATCGAGCCCCTTCCACTGAAAGGTTGTGGTCGAAAAACTGGACTCAGTCTCGTCAACTGCGATCCTTCGAATGCCGATGGAGACACCACCTCTGAAGACCGAGACATAGATGTTTCCGTCAGCGTCCGCCGCGATGGCGAAGGGGTTCTCCGAGTCAAGGATTCCCCCGAACTCCTCCTCCGCCGGAAGAAGCGCGAGCTGCCAGGAGTTCGAAAACGATTCGGCGTCGTTTCCGATCACCGCGACGCGAAGGGCGACCTCGGGACTTGGTTCGTTGGGCGCCTGTACCTTCAGTTGTGTGTCCGACGCTTCCAGAACCGGCACGCGGGTACCGCCAAAAAAGACAATAACGCGGTCGGGGTCGGCAACGAAATTGCTGCCCGAGATGGTCACGATATCTACGCCGGCAAGGGCGACATCAGGGGGATCCACTGCAGATATGACTGGCGGATCGCCGATGGAAGCAGACGGATCCCAGAGGCTTTCCGCAGGACCCGTGTCGCAGCCTGCGAAAGCAGCAAACATTACCACGACCAGTACGATCCATGAGCTAGCACCAGCAACTCGTGTTGCCCGGCTGCCGAACGCCAAGTCGCTACGCAACTGTCTGCTAAACCTCAAACGCCGATACCTCCACATCACAGCTAGAAGGAGAATTGGAAAGAGATACGGTGGACGTCGGAAAACACTCCGAAATCCGTATAGGCGTAGTCCGCCTGGAGCCGGAGGCCACCGAGATCCTGACCAAGACCGGCGCCCAGACTGATTCCCTGCTCATCTGTCGGAACGATATAGCCGGCCCGCAACGAAAGCGTGTTCAGGAACGTGTATTCCAGCCCCGTCTTCACATTCTCAGAAAAGTCCCGCGGGTTCTCCGCTTCCACGGCGAGTAAAATCTGGTGCGACTCTGACACGCTCGGCATCAGGTCTACCAGATCCATGGAAACGCCGATCTTCAGCGTAAGCGGAAGCTGGAAGCTCTCGGACACATATTCGATCTCTTCCGAGAAATTACGCGCCGCAACGGCAAAGTTGAGGCTACGGAAACCGGTCTTGTAGAGCATGCCGAAGTCGAATGCCAACACGCCGACGTTGTCGTCACTCGTCGACTCCGCAGTGAACACGCCATCGCTGAACGTCCCGCTCAGCGCCGTGCTGCCAAGGTCCTGGGACGCGTATTTCACGTGGGCCCCGATCGAGAAACGATCCGTCAGCGCCCTCGCATACCCAACCCCAATGCTCAAAGCCGTCGGGTCAAGCTTGGGGGTGTCGACGAAGCCTTGTTCGTTGTCGGCTCGAACTGCACCCTGGATTGAACCATAGTCGACTGACCGAATGGTGAAGCCGAGAATGCCGAAACGGCCGCCGAAGGGCCGGAAGGACAGCGCAGCCACGCTGTAATCGATTCCGGCAATCCATTGCGTCGTTCCCAGGACAACAGAGAGACGGTCGCCTTGATGTGCCATTCCCGCTGGATTGTAGAACATCATCCAGGCGCCCCCCTCAACAGCGGTCATTGCATCTCCCAACGCAGCGGCACGCGGGTGCGTCGAGACACTGAGAAACTTGAAGCCGGTCTGTGCTCGCTTCTCGCGGTTCTCGTTCAGCTGAGCATAGGAGGTGGTCGTCAGGGCTGGGAGCACGAGGCTCACTGCAATTGCCAACAGGCCGGCTCTATGTCGCAGAGATGATGTCATCGCGGTAACCGTTTTGCCTGACGCTCCGTCTATCGAATGATGATGAACTTGCGAATGGCCTTTTCACCCTTCCTGAACCGCAGTTCGCCGGTGGCCGGATCCTCAATGTCCTGCGTGACCGTCACGACCGCAATGTAGACGCCGCTCGCTACGATCTGCCGTGAGGCGGTTGTGTGGTCCCAAAATTCGTCTCCGCTTCCGTCGTTGTGTTCGACGACGTCGACCAGCTCTCCGAGCTCTGTGAATATTTCGATCCTACAGAATCCCGGGACATTGAAGAAGGCGAGCTTGTCTGTCTGGTCGGGAAAACGCAGGTTTTGATCAGCTCCGAGATGAAACGGGTTCGGGACGATGCGGAGGCCCGGCAGGATGAGATCACCTGTCTCTACATCTACGATACATCGGAATTCCTCACCCGGCGGACACGGGCGGTCGTCGAAGGAGGTACCGGCCTGTCGTCGCAGGCGCGCCGGCTCATACGTCTGTGTATAGTATCGGCTGCTGCGTAGCGCCACGCCGGATGGCGTACTGCCTGTGCCATCGTTGTCGCCACGCAATCCAACCGCCTGGATATAATAGAAGTAGTCGATCCCGCGAATCGGCGTAGTGTCATCGAAGGTCCTATCCGAGGCCGACGCCGTATGAATCAGCGTATACGTGCTGTCAACGTCTCCAAGAGCGCGGAAAATTTCGAAACGATCAACCGAAGGACCATCATCAAATACGTCCCATTCGAGGCTAATGCGATCTCCGCCGGAGTTGACGCTGAACTGACTTGGCGGATAAGGCGCCCGCGGTATATTCCATCCCGATTCAAAATTGGCCAGTGCTCGCCGGTACATCATGAACAGCGAGTCCCGGCTTTGGAAGACGATCTCGTTCTTCTGGAGATCGGTCAGTTGACCTCGTTGATAGGCACGACCGACGCGCGTATTCTCTTCCCGACTCAAGCCGTTAATCGCCTCCGCAAAGATGATCGTTACGCTCTCACCCGGCGCGAGCGTATACGGTCCAAATCCGGCCGCGTGCGAAGCGCCTCCCGGCTTTCCCTGCGACGGATCCGCCGATGGATCCAGCCAACCCTCCATCCCCGACGGTTCAACAGCCCAAGCGTGACGAGGGCTCTTATGGCCACTCGACATCAGGTTGTACTCGACCGACATACTGGTCGGATTAAAAGCGCTGTTCTGAGAAGTGAACGGTTCGTCGGAGTCAAACCAGGTGGTTGTTGTCGGTTGTGAACGATCGTCCGCGGGGTCGGACGGCGACGTGTCCGCGTGCAACACTACATGTCCGACAAACGCGGACGCACCGAGCCGACCGAGCGTATCTGCCGGCTGAACCTGCAGCGCCGGAAGAGCGGATTTTAGAATGGGGCCGCCTACGTTATCGTACAGCGTGAACGGGGGAAAGTGGCCGTGCCATGTGAACTGCGCCCGAAAGTCCTCATTGGGTGGATCAGGAAGGACGCCGTCGCCACGAGCGTCGTTCATCGCGTTCTTGCCCCAACCCGTAGCGTTGCCAATTACGAACCGCGATTCCGCCGCTACCGACCATCGCCACTGCCAGAAGAAATAGACATCCTCTAAAGTCTGTGAGGGCAGCTCGATGTCGTCGTCGCCGTCGACATTACCCGTGTTCGTGAACGTGTGTTCGAGGACATGATAGGAATCGTGATAGTCCTGACTGAACTGGTAGATCTTACGCTCCATCGTAATACCCAGAAGCGTGTTGACCTCGTTGATGATCATGCGATCGGGCACCAGCGTCGGATCGACGCGGTCGTTGGTCATGGCCGCCGTGCCCTCTGATAGCGCGCCGTCAACAAATACGACCGGAGGCTCGTAACGGCTGACCATCTCGAATCGGATCGGGAAGAACTCGTCGGCACCGGTTGCTCGCGGACCCACGTGCACAACGCGCTGCAACCAGTTTCGCCCGGTGTCGTCCGCTACGTTGCGGGCACCAATCCAGAACCCTTTCGCGGCCTGGGTATCACGGAAATTGTATATGCCCGGCCAGCGCATTCCGCTCTGCTGCTCCTGAATGAATCCGCCTTCTTCCCGCTCACTCCCGATCTCCGAATACCAGTTGTGCAACGACCCCGCCGACAACCACTTGTTCGCAAACTGCGCGTGAGCGGACTGCGGCAACAAAACAAAAGCGGCGATCAATATCGTGACCCCTGCCAGGCTTCGCGCGAATCGAATAATCAACATCTCTTTCAAGCTCTCAACCTTCGGCAGGGTCAAAACTGTAAACGAATTCCCCAAAACACGTCACGTGGATTCAGAAAAGTAAGATAGGACTGATTCGGCATGTCGATGTAGGCCCTGTCCTCCAGCAGCTTGCTCAACCGACCACCGTCCACCTGAGCAAAGCCTTCGCCGGACACCTCGATGAATTGTTGCGTGGACCGATCATAGTAGATTACACCTGGATCCGCGGGCGAACCCTCACTGAAGTCCTCAATCGAAGTGATAGCCCGCATCGGCTGATACGCTACATCGTAGTCGCGATAGTCGCCGGGCCGGTCATCGCCCGGAATGTTTGAGTAGAACTCGCTTTCGGGCAGATGTAGCGATCGCATGTAGCCGTTGAAATCGGAGCCGTCGACGGAGCCGTCAAAGTTCAGCGTACGGCGGTTAAACAGGTTGCTGATGTCGACAAAGAACTGGGCTCTGTTGCCGGCAATTTCGAAGTTCTTCGAGATCCGCAGATCGAAATCCCAGAAGTCCTTGAACTGTACGTTGTTCAACGCCTCGGGATTGAATCCACCATCCGCCCACGTGAATCGGAAGCCGGACCGCCAGAAGCCGAGAAGACTAAGAGTCCAGTCCCCTAGAGGGTTCGTGCTCCCTAACCTGGGACCAAAGTCGACAGGAGTCTCTACGATGAGATTCATCCGACCATAAGGCCGTGGTACAGGCCGCGATTGCTGGTTGCGACGCTCCGCATCGCTGTTCTCAAATTCTCGCTGCCGGGTCGGGTTTTCGTCGAACTGGTCTAGACCGAAATAGCCCGTGGTCTCGACCATGAACGTGTAGTTGAGGAAGCCACGGACCCAAGACCCCCGATTCCTCGCAAGCGTCAGCTCGAAACCCCGGGTGTCACCGTACTGGACCGGCTCACTCACAAAGTACTGCGATTCCCCGTCTCTGCTTCGATAACGAACGAGTCGCGGCCGGAGCGACTGATCCTTATAGTATCCCGCCGCCTTGATGAGGAACTGGTCGAACACAGACTGCTCGAAGCCCAGTTCGTAGGCGATGTTCTTCGGAAGCGGATTGTTTGGATCTCCAACCCGAACGATCTGGTCGGTCAAGGTCTCCTCCCTGAACAGGAAGATGTTATTCGGATCAGGAAGCTGCCGGAAATGACCGTAATTGAAGTATAGCTTGCTCGTCGCCGTTACAGGAAAGGAGACTCCGAGCCTTGGACTAAGCGTGAGGATGTGGTCGGTCGAAGATTGTACAAGCAGCGTATCTATGCCGCCCGAGAACCGTCCGGAGAACGCCTGCGTGAAGGGCTCGAACTCCCACCAGTCTCCCCCTGCGTTGAAATAGTCGAGACGCAGTCCGAGGTTTGCGATCATCCCCTTGAACTCGAGCTTCGACTGCCCATACAGAGCGGCGCGGCGCGGACTGCGATCCCAGTTCGACAGCGAGTTGGCGCTGGGGAGAAAAGCGTCAAACCGACCATAGTTGACTCGTGAATCCGTGACCTCCAGTTCTATTCCTGCCTTACCCTGAACGACACGGGTGAGCTGGCTCGTAATGTCCGCTCGTGCCATCCAGGTTGCGACGAAGCTGGTGTCTCTGGCGTTGCTCATGCCCACGCCGGTCCGAAATCCGTTCACGCCGCTCGTCGGTTTCGGTTGAAAGCCAAACGGTGACTCGTCAAACGGTACGCCACCAATAATTACGGCGGCCGTGGAATCATCCCGGAGTCGACCGGGCGCCGTCAGGTAATCTCTCGAGAAATACTGTGCCTGGACCTCGTAGAAGGTGCGGGCCGACAAGGCGTGGGTGAACTTACCTCCCACAAGTCGGGTGTCGACGTGACTGGGGCCCCAGTAATCGGTTGAGAATGTCCTGCTCTCGATAAAGCTGACGCGCGAAAGCTGATCCGCAATGCTCGCGGCACTGCGGAAGAATCCGGGCTGACCACCGCGGTCGTTGCCTGTGCCTTCCTGCCTGCCCTGCAAGTACTCGAAGGAGAGTTTCTTGCCGGCTCCGACATCGAAGGTCAATTTGCCGTGTGCTGACCATTCCTCGAAACGGTCCGTGTGAAGCGGAATCAGGTACATGTCCTGCTCCCTGCGGAAGGACGCGAAGAAGCGTGGGTTTAGCGAGGTGCCCGAAAAGCCCGGAACAGGTCCACCGACGCCGATGTCGACCTGATAATCCGGCTCCGTGATCTCAAACTCCTTTCGATGCTGCCACAGAAACGCTCGCTGCAGTCCTTCCGGCGACAGATCGTTCGCCGGGTCGTCGTCGTTGAGCAGGTCCTCGGAGAGTGCGATCCATCCTTCAAACTCGGGATACTGGGCTTGCGTCGCTTCGTCCCACGCCCCGCTGTCTGTTCCGGTGAAAGCGACTTCCGGATCGACGTATGGGCGAATCCAATAGGCGTTCAAGTCGTTGGCCAGCGCCCCGAAGTGCTTCTGTGCCGGAGGGCTGTACCGCACAATGGCGTCGACCTCATATCGATCGGTGGAGCCTTCTTTCGTTACGACGTTGACGATCCCCGACTGCACGTTTCCGTATTCGGCGTTGAAACCGCCGGTCTGCACCTGCACTTCCTGTATCGAGCTAAGACTGATAACGGTAAACGGCGAATTGTCTCGCGAGTCACGCAGCGTCAAACCGTTGACCATGAACGAGATCTCGTCGGATCCGGAGCCGCGTACATCCAGCCCATTAAGAATTCCGGCTTGGAGGCCAACTGCCGCCGACACGTTCGCGATGGGCAGCTCCTGAATCTCTTCTGCCCCGATGCTGGCACGGCTGTTCGATACGTCGGCCTCCACGACTGGCCTGTCCGCCGTGACCACCACTTCGTCAATACCTATCGCCTCCTCGGCGAGCCCAACATTTACCGTGGTGCTCTGGTCGATCTTGACGCGCACCCCCGTCACGACTTCCGGCGTGTAGCCGATGAATGTTACCCGTAGCGAGTACGTACCCGGCTTGACATTCAGGATCGTGTAGTAGCCATCGACATCTGTGGCGGTGCCCTGTGTGGTACCCTGGATGACGACATTTACGCCGGGAAGTCCGACGCCTGTGGCCTCCTCTGTTACCCGTCCGGCGATCTTGCCAGACTGGGCGAGGGCGGCATCATTCAGAGCGACCAGGCATACAGAGGTAATCAGTACGGAAATGCAGTAGCGCTTGATCATACAATTCCTGATGGGCCAATAATATTTCCCAATTGAGTGTGCAGCTTTCGCCGTCGCGCCACTCTCTCCTGCTCTGTGAGGTTACGAACGCGCGGCATCTTCGGCAAGGGGAATTCTTCGAGCCGTTAGCCGTCCCTGAACGACAGCCGCCACGCGTAATTTTCCAGCCTATTCCAGCTCCCGGCAGACCACGTAGGCTTCGGCCGCGTAGAACTCCGGTAAACCCAGACTGTCCAGCTCTTTCGCCGTATTACGGTTTCGATCTCGAGCCCGTTGCCAGAATTCGCGCTCGTCATATGCGCCGGGAAATAGTGCCCGGTCCTTCTGGCTTTCGTGCTTGAAGATTGCCTCAATCTTGGTATCCAGATCTGCCTTTGAAAGTGGAACGAAGACATCGGCCACGTCAATCTCCCACTCCTGCCACGCTCCGCGGTATAACCACACCAACGGCCTTCGGTCGTCCTCTGAGTTGGCAATCGGCGGCACGCCCGACCCGTTCGTTCGGGCTCCGTCCGACGATACATTGAATCTCACATTGTAGTTGGCGACCGCCTTCTGAATCGCCGAGTAACACATCCGGTGTGTCCCGTGTGGATCCGAGAGGTCGCCCGCCACGAAGATGTGGTCCGGCTCGATCTCCTCGAGCAATTGTAGAATGATGGCCACGTCCTCTTCGTCAATAGGATCCTTCTTGACCCGGCCCGTCTTGTAGAAAGGCATGTCGAGAAAGCGGGCATTCGTCGAACCTAGCCCAATGACCTCAATTGCGGCGATCGCTTCTGTGTAGCGGATGTAGGACTTGAGAAGTTGGACGTCTTCGATATCGACAGATCCGGGCTCCTTGCTTCTCATGAACTCGTAAATACTCTCCGCCCTTTCGTTGACGTCGTTACTTGTGTCACGATCCAGGAATAGGTCGGCCGACAGCTGCACGAAACGGAGGTGCCGCCGCACGTCGCCATCAAAGACAGCTACGGAGCCGTTCGTCATATAGGCGACCGTGATATCGTTGTCGTTCTCAACGAGTTTGTGCAGCATCCCCCCCATTGAGATCACATCATCGTCCGGGTGTGGGCTGAAAACGACAACCTTCTTTCGTGACGGCAGGTCTTTGGCATACCTGATACGAAGACGTAGATCCTCAAAGACGACCCGACAGAGATCATCGACGTTCATATGAGAATGCACCAGGCCATGAAGGTGATTGCGGTGAAAGTCCGAAGCCTCCAGACTCAAGATGGACTTGCCCACCTTCTCTGACAGCCAGATAACTGCCTTCTTCGACATTTGTCGATCCCAATCCACCGACTTCACGAGCCATGGAGTCTTGATGCGCGTCAGTTCGCCGGCAGCGGCCCGATCCAGATAGAACGTGGTATTCGGGTGCATCTGCAGATAGGTCGCAGACACGTCCGTGCTGAGGTCTTCCTCTACCGCCCGCCTGATGATCGGAGCCTTGTGCTCTCCGGTGGCCATGAGGATGATCTCCCGCGCTTCCAGAATCGTTCCTACGCCCATCGTGATGGCTTCTCTCGGGACATACTTTTCCTCGAAGAAGTCGCTGGCCGCATCCTTGCGCGTGATCTCGTCCAGCACAATGAGTCGTGTGCGATCCTCAATCTCAGAGCCCGGCTCGTTGAAACCGATGTGACCGCTGCGACCGATGCCCAGCAGTAGAAGGTCGATCCCGCCGGCCTTTCTGATTCTGCGCTCGTATTCCGCACAGTGTCCTTCCACCTCGTCGTACGGAATGTTTCCGCTCGGGATATGAATGTTACCTGCAGGGATGTTGACGTGATCAAAGAGGTTCTCCTGCATGAAACGCCGATAGCTTTGAAGGCTATCCGGCTTCATCGGGTAGTACTCGTCAAGATTGAATGTGACCACGTGCGAAAAATCGAGGCCCTCCTCACGGTGCATTCTGATTAGCTCGTGATACACACCGATGGGCGTCGAGCCCGTCGGAAGGCCTAGAACAGCCTGGTCGCCTACCGCCGTCTTCGCCTCAATAAGGTTCTGAATTCGGCGTGCCGCCTGCCTCGCCATGTCGGCCGAGTCATCGAAGATCAGAACAGGTACGCGCTCGAGATACTCACCGGGCGACGGCGGCAACGGAAGTGGACCCTTGGTTGTGGACGGATCTCGACTGGTACTCATGGAGGTCACCGGGCGACAGAATGGGTGAATAGATATGGATAGTGAGGATTTCTATTCAAAGCAACATAATTCTTTTGTCTCGAACGTTCTCCACGTTTGCAAGTATAGCATCCAGGCGGCGGGGTTCTGTATGATTTATGTTACCGACCCACAGAACTCCCCCGGCGATTGCTGAGCCCCACCGATCTACTGATTGATGCCAGCTATTCGATTCCGGTCTGCGGCGCGCATGCCACGTCTCCGGTGTTGGTTTGGTCCAACTCTGGGGATGGTGCTTGTCCTCGTGAGTGACCCAACGCTGTCCGCTGCACAGGCGCCTTTTCTCGTCGGCGGCGAACCGGAGATCCTCGTGGACGCTCCGGGCGTGTTTGCCATGAACGCGCGATGGTCGAACGTGGCCGAAAGTCCGGTCATCGCCTATACATCGGAGAGCTACCGGGGTCTTTGGCTCACGAATACTGAAACGGGAGCGACGAGGCAGCTGACGTCTGAAAGCGCTGCCGGGTTCGGTTACAAGTGGTCGGCGGATGGGTCGGCGATCCTTGCACGTGAAGCGCTGTTCGATGGCACGCGACGCCGAGACGTCTTGACAGTCCTTGCCGTCGACTCTGCTGCGTCCTTCCAGCTCAGTGCGCCAGACGAGCGATTCAGATCCCTGCCCGAATGGACGTCGAATAGCGAGGCGATCGTTGTCGTCGGCGACCGCGAGGCAGTGCGCCTACCCAATCCAATGATCGTGGGCAAGACGGGAATCGTGCCTTCTGAGTCGTTTGCGGCTTCAGGTACGGCGGTCATGAGGATCGCCCCCGACGGCTCCCGACAGGAAATTGTGTCGTTTGACACCCAAGTATTGAACCTTTCGGTGTCGCCGGACCGGCGCCACCTTGCGATCGAGGTGCTGGGCGGCGACTTGTATATCACCCGTGCCGATGGCTCGGGCCTTCTGACGCTCGGTAAAGGCAGCCGGCCGGAATGGTCCCCGGATGGGCGCTTCGTCGTATTCATGCAGACAGCCGACGACGGGCACATTATCACTTCGTCAGAGCTTATGATCGGATCGGCCGAGGGGGACGTCTGGCAGCTCACTTCCACTGGCGACGTGCACGAGATGAATCCGTCGTGGTCCGCTGACGGCTCACGCATCTTGTATGATTTTGACGGACGCATCTTCGCGCTGTCGATCAAGGAGAACTGAACCGTGGTCGTGTCGAGATGAAGCAAGCGGCGTTTCTTTTCGCCCTCGTGGTTGCCGGCAGCACACTGGTGGCGGAGTCCCGGGCGCAAGTCACCGGACTGGCCGGCTGGGATATCTTCCTCGATCCCGGCCATAGCCAAAGGGAAAACGTCGGCATCTTCGGATACTCAGAAGCGGAGAAGAATCTGCGGGTGGGGCTTGCGCTTCGAGAGATGCTTCTCGAGACAACAGACATCGACACCGTGTACATGTCGCGGACGACAGACTTCCAGCAGGTGAGCCTGACGCAGCGCTCGGATCTGGCAAATCAAATAGGCGCCACCTGGTTTCATTCCATTCATTCGGACGCGGGATCGCCGACCGTCAACTCGACGCTTCTTCTCTGGGGACAGAATGGCGACGGAACGGAAAAGGTGCCGAACGGTGGCCGGGCCATGAGCAGTTACATGATTGAGCGCTTGACGCGAGGCATGCGTACCACCACGCGGGGATCGATAGGTGACTGCTCGTTCTACGGCTGCTCGTTCTCGAGCGGTCCGTGGCTGTCGGTGAATCGGCGCACGTCGATGCCGTCCGAGTTGAGCGAGTCGGGGTTTCACACAAACCCGACCCAGAACCAGCGAAACATGAACGCCGACTGGAAAGTGCTCGAGGCCAAAACCTTCTACTGGGCGATTCTCGATTTTCACGGCTTGGACCGGCCGCCGGAGCGAATTGTGACAGGCATCGTGTCAGACTTCGAGTCCGAGAAGCCGATTAACGGTGCGACCATCACGATCGGAGACACGACCTACACCACCGACACGTTCGAGTCTTTGTTCAACCGCTATTCGTCGGACCCTGAGCAGCTATCCAACGGCTTCTACTACCTCGACAACCTACCGGAGGGCGCACTCGAAGTCACGGTTGAGGCGGACGGCTATCGGCCTTTCGAAAGTCAGATCACACCGGCCGATACGTTCTTCACCTTCGTAGACGTTGCCTTGATATCCGCGCTGCCGCCAGTTGTCGTTGAGACCATTCCTGCGCAGGCGGACACGTCGTTCCGGATCCTCGATGACATCTTCATCGAATTCAGCCGTCCGATGGACCAGGCGTCCGTGGAAGCAGCCTTTGCGATCGATCCCGAGCTGCCCGGCACTCTGGCATGGCCCGACAGCCGAACGCTCAAGTTCATCCCGGACAGCCTCCCTCCCGAGACAGAGGTGAACATCACGATTGCCGGAACTGCATCCGGGCAATTCGGAGATCTTTTGGACGGTGACGGTGACGGGACAGCGGGCGACGCCTTCACGTTGGCATTTCGCACCGGACCGCCCGACGCACTCGCGCCGAGAATTCTTGCGTCGAGCCCGGTGCACAATTCAGTCGGCAACGATCGGCAGCCGGTCATCGCCGTCCAGTACGACGAACGTCTCGTCGAGGACTCCGTGCAACCTAACCGATTCCGGCTGGCCCCATCGGCGGGCGGGTCGAGTATTCCCGGCTCCCTTCGGCACTATGTCGTCCGGGACCGAAGCGTTGTGCAGTTCTTTCCGCTGAGCCCGCTGGAGGGGGACGTCCTCTATCGGTTCGATATTGATCCGGGCGTCTCCGACGAATTTGGCAACGTCGAGGAGAATCCAAAAAGATTCTTCTTCCGGACCCGCCTCGAGTCGCGAATCCCGTTTGCAGTAATCGATGATTTCGAGACCGACGTCGAGAGTAACTGGTGGGTACCGCAGCAGAGCGGCTCCACCGTTGGTATCGTAACGGATTCCACGGGCCGACACGTTGAGCAAACGGTAACGGCTCCCTGGAAAGGCACGTCTGCTTTCAGACTTGACTACGGTTGGGACGAATCATCCTCCACATGGCTCATAAGGGAGTTCTTGCTCCAGGGCACCCCAAAAGCTGTCACCTTCGACAGCCGGTACATGCTCTCCGCACTGGTCTTTGGAGATGCCAGCCGCAACCTGTTTCGGTTCGCGGTGGACGACCGCCTGCCCGAAACGGCGGCGGTCAATCATGAAGTTAGCCCGTGGTTTGCGATCGACTGGCGGGGCTGGAAGCGCGTTGAATGGGACATGTCGCTGGGAGAAACGGGCACATGGATCGGCGATGGAAATCTCGACGGAACCCTGCGTTTCGACAGCTTCCAGTT
The DNA here is from genome assembly GCA_041609895.1 of Rhodothermales bacterium. Lineage (GTDB taxonomy): Bacteria > Bacteroidota > Rhodothermia > Rhodothermales > JABDKH01 > JAHHLP01. Next base: position 5,343 of record JBFIPX010000050.1, on the reverse strand, counting down.
GTCGCACGTAGACGGCGCCGAGCTTTTTGGGAGCATCGTGATCGACGATCTCGAGCTGTATGTCATCGGCTCACCGGTAGCAGTCGAAGAGTCGGAGATACCCGAACGGCTGACGCTCAGCCAAAACTATCCAAATCCCTTCAACCCGACGACTAACATCTCCTTCGAGCTGCCTTCGACCGGACCGACAAGCCTGACCGCGTACGACGTCACGGGACGCGAAGTCACTGTACTCGTGGATGGCGTGCTGCCGGCGGGTACTCACACCCGTTCATGGACTCCTTCGCACCTGGCAAGCGGCGTCTACATCCTTAGACTCGAGCACGGTGGAAAGTCACAGACGCGTCGGGCCATTCTCTTGAAGTAGACCATGTGCGTCGTACAGAGCACGGCGACAGGGTAGCCCGTTTACTACCATACGTTGTCTTGGTCAATACCTTCTGCGTAGGCAACAGACAGTTTTTGGTCGTACCGGCCGCATTCCCGGCTGTGCACGCAAGCTGCGTCGTCGCTAGATTCTGATGCTCATCCACCAGATCCCGCTACATGTCGCGACCCGCATCACGTAACTCGTGGGCTTGGGTACCTAGCCTCTACTTCGCGGAAGGCATCCCGTACGTCGTCGTGATGCTTGTTTCGGTCGTGATGTACAAGCGCCTCGGCGTCTCCAACACGGAGATCGCACTGTACACCAGCTGGCTGTACCTCCCCTGGGTGATCAAGCCGCTCTGGAGTCCGTTCGTCGACACGATCAAAACGAAGCGGTTCTGGATTGTATCCATGCAGCTACTGATCGGCGCAGGTCTAGCTGGTGTGGCCCTAACGTTGCCAGGACCCGATTTCCTCCGTTACTCACTGGCTTTTCTCTGGCTTCTCGCATTCAGCTCCGCCACTCACGACATCGCAGCGGACGGTTTCTACATGCTCGGTTTATCCACGCACGACCAGGCATGGTTTGTCGGCATACGCAGCACGTTCTATCGTCTGGCGATGATCACGGGCCAAGGGTTGCTGGTCATCCTCGCAGGTTACCTCGAGACGGCAACGGGACTCGAGCCAGTTCGGCTTGCCGTTGAGGCCGATCCCTCCGCGACCACGGTTCTCGCCAGCCACCCCGATTCGGTCGCAGTGCCGAGCGATGCGCAGGAGCTTCGACTCACGACGCTCCCGGCCAGCCTGACGATGGGCACTCAGACCGTGCAGGCCGGCACCGCCGATTCATTGGTGGCTTTCGCTCGGGAATGGAACGAACGCCACGGCTTTGTCTCGACCGAAGACCCGACCGCACCGTCCCAACAGGTAGATGAACCGTCGTGGTGGTCCCGGCTCGTTTCCGCGCCGCTGGAACGCTTGCTCCGGAAGACATTTGGCGCGGTGACGGCCGCCGACGAAGGCGGCGAGTCGGGCAACACGGCGCTCGCGTACCTCTACGTTCAAGGGAGCATTCCCGATGGCGAGTCCATCGTCGTAAACCTCAGTCGGGAGGAAGGTGACGCAAGTGTACGACTCGTGGAGGGCTCGCGCATCGTCTTCGATCAATCCAACGCAACTCGGCCGGCAATCCTCGCCATCCAGCTGGATCCCAAGCTGGACAATGCGACTTCGGCGCAGATTGTCGGTCGGTCTGGCAACATCCCGTTGGCATGGTCTATCACGTTCTACGTGCTCGCTGGCTTCTTCGTGGTCGCCTTCCTGTACCACAAGTTTATCCTTCCCTACCCACCCGAAGACGTGCCGGTGCTTCCCGACGAGGGAGGCGTGCTGGCCGGCTTTATCGAAACCTTCGCGTCGTTCTTTAGAAAGGAGGGCATCGGAGTGGCGGTCGCGTTCCTGCTGCTGTTCCGATTCGCAGAGGCACAGCTCGTAAAGCTAGCCTCTCCGTTCCTGCTCGATTCACAGCAAGTGGGCGGTCTGGCGCTGACCACCGGCGAGGTCGGTTTCGTATACGGTACCGTGGGTGTTGCCTCTCTAACAGTCGGCGGAATTCTGGGCGGTTTTCTCGCTGCACGTAACGGCTTGAAGTATTGGCTCTGGCCGATGGTGATTGCCATCAACATACCCAACGCCGTCTATGTCTACCTGTCGCTTGCGACACCGGAAAGCCTGACAATTATCAACGCGTGCGTCGCGATCGAGCAGTTTGGATACGGCTTCGGATTCACCGCCTACATGCTGTACATGATTTACATTGCCGAAGGGCATCATAAGACTGCGCACTTCGCCATCTGTACGGGCTTTATGGCTCTCGGAATGATGATCCCCGGAATGTTCAGTGGCTGGCTGCAGGACATAATCGGATACGAAGACTTTTTCATCTGGGTTGTCATTGCCACGATTCCCGGGTTCATCGTCACCGCGCTAATCAAAATAGATCCGCGATTTGGCGTCAAGGAGGAGAATGACCAACATCCGCCCGATGACGGAGGGTGACACACCCGCCCTTCTCAACATTTGGAATCGCGCGGCCCGTTTCGACCCGATCTCAGCAGCTGTCTTCCATGAGAAAGCCTGGTTGGATGAAGACGTGGAGCCGGAACTACGAATTGCAGCTGAGATCGACGGGAAACTTGCGGCCTTTGCGGTCGGAGTCGTACGGCACAAAGATGAGGGGCCTACCGGATATGTCAAGATGATTGCCGTGGAGCCGGAACTGCAGCGCAACGGGGTCGGATCCTTACTTCTGGAGAGGTTGGAGCGGTCACTTCGGAGGCGAGGTGCTCGCGCCTGTCGACCCGGCGAGTCGGCGCCCAACTACCTGACGCCGGGAGTCGATATTCGCTACACAAAGGCGACGGTGTTCTTCGAGAATCGGGGCTACGAGAAATTCGGTCAATCGTACAATATGGAGGCTGTACTCGGCGGTGTCGATCTAGATACGACCGCGGACGAGGAACGACTGGCGGCGGAGGGCTTACTCGTACGGCGAGCCGCGGATTCGGATCGGGACGATATCATGCACATGCTGGCCCAGCATTGGTCGTCATGGCAAGACGAGGTCAGCGTTTCATTCTCAAATGATCCCGTCTCACTTTTTGTGGCGCGTCGTGCAGATGAAGTCGTCGCTTTTTCTGCCTACGAAACCAACAACCGCGGAACGGGCTGGTTCGGTCCGATGGGGACGGTTCCGGATGCGCGTGGTCACGGCCTCGGCAGCGTGTTGCTCAAGCAGTGTCTTTCAGACCTTTGCGAAGCGGGTTATGACCGTGCGATCATTCCGTGGGTGGCCCCCGTCTCTTTCTATCTTCACCACGTGGGCGCGGAGATTTGTCGCGTCTTTAACAGATATGAGAAAAAGATTGATGAAGACGATGCAGCGTCCGCTTGACATTCCTGTTCAAAAAGATAGCCTGAAGCTGGTCGGATTGATTTTCGCTGTTGCAGGCCTGGCCGCGTGTTCGTCGTCGGCCCCTGTGATGCTGGAGCAGCAGCCCGAGCCGCCGCTACCGGAGATCCAGCGCGAGTTCCGGGCTGCGTGGATCGCCACGGTTGCAAACATCGATTGGCCCTCTCAACCCGGACTTACCGTTGCCCAGCAGCAGACCGAACTCCGCCGATTGCTGGACCGCGCCGTGGTGGTGGGACTCAACGCGGTGGTCCTGCAGGTGCGTCCGGCCGCCGATGCGATGTACGCGTCACAACTCGAACCGTGGTCTGAGTACCTGACGGGCAAGATGGGACGGGCGCCGCTGCCGTACTACGATCCGCTTGCATTTGCCGTCGAGGAAGCCCATCGACGTGGCCTCGAGATTCACGCGTGGTTCAATCCTTTTCGCGCCCGACACCGGACCGGCACCGGCACCGCCGATTCGATGCACGTCAGCATCAAGCATCCCGAACTCGTACGGAAGTACGGAGCGCAGTTATGGCTTGACCCGGGAGATCCTCGAGCACGCCAGTATTCGCTCGATGTGATGCTCGATGTGGTGAATCGGTACGACATCGATGGTGTCCACGTCGACGACTACTTCTACCCGTACGAGTTGAAGGACGACGAGGACCAGATCGTACCGTTTCCGGACGACACCACGTGGGCGATGGCTCAAGAGAGGGGCTTTAGCGGAAGTCGTAATGACTGGCGCCGATCCAACATTGATACGTTCATACAGCGGCTCTACACCGGTATTCATCGCGTCAAGCCGTGGGTTCGTTTCGGCATCAGTCCGTTTGGCATTTGGCGACCTGGCAATCCACCGCAGATCATGGGTTACGACGCGTACGACAAGATCTACGCCGATGCTCGAAAATGGCTGCGCGAAGGATGGGTAGACTATCTCACGCCACAGCTGTACTGGCGCATCGATCCCCCTGAGCAAAGCTATCCCGTCCTCCTCGATTGGTGGCTGGAGCAGAACGTTCGTGACCGGCACATCTGGCCCGGGAATTTCACCGGTCGGTGGCCGGCGGACGAGATCGTTCGTCAGGTTGCACTGACACGACAGCGGCCTAAGGCCACCGGAAATGTCCACTTCAGCATGAAGTGGCTTCTCCGCGACACGGCCGCGGTAAGTGTACCCCTCGCCAATGGGCCTTACCGGACGCCGGCGTTGGTACCGAAGACCGACTGGCTCGGCGGGAAGACGCCAACAGCTCCCATCGTCCAGGCCGACACGCTGAGAGGCGAGGTCATCCTTTCGATGCGGCTTCCGGACGGCGTTCCGTGGTTATGGACCGTGCGAGCGTTGACAGACGCCGGATGGCACACGCGGATACTTCCCGGTTGGGTGCAGACCGTTTCGTTCGATGGTGGCGTTCGGCCCCGGCACATCGTGATCAACGCGATATCGAGGCTCGGATATGAAAGTCCCGGAACGTTCCTGACCTCGGTTGATCAACCCATCGCACTCCGCTAGCAACGCGGCCGACCCGATTCGTTGTTTACCGGTCGGAAGTGGCCGATCGGCTAGTAGAAGTAGAAAGGGAGCACCCGCATGTGCGAGCGCTCCCTTTCGTTTGATTCGTTATGCAGACCGACTACATGTCGGCTTCCGCGTCTTCATACCGCGCGGTGCTCGTCCCCCACCAGTAGATCTGATCGCGATGTGTGTTGCATCCTTGCATCGGACCAGTTCCTGGCTCGAGGTCAGGGTATCTCTCCTGGAACATCTCGCCGTACTTGTCGACGGCTGCAAACAGGGCCGACTTATCCTTGGCGTGCCGCCACATCAAGACGTTTTCGTATCCGGCCCAGTCATGAATGGCGATCCCTACGCCAAGATAATCGCCTGCTTCCACCATCTCTTCCCAGATCGGCAATGCCATCTTCTCGGTAGCGTCACGAATGTCGCCAAGCTTTCCGGCTGGGCACTTAAAGAACGAAACTGATGTAGTTCCCGGCCTACGTGC
>JBFIPX010000049.1:0-19793 GCA_041609895.1 Rhodothermales bacterium | reverse complement strand
TACGTGAGAGCGGTCCAGCGGGTCTTCGTCCGGCTGTACGAAGATGGCCTGATCTATCGCGGCGACTACCTCGTCAACTGGGATCCGGAGAACCAGACGGCACTTTCAGATGAGGAGGTGGAGAACGTTGAGCGCGACGGCCATCTATGGTACGTGCGGTACCCGCTGTCGGACGGAAGCGGCAGCATGACGATCGCCACGACACGACCTGAGACGATGCTGGGTGACTCGGCGGTGGCCGTTCATCCGGAGGATGAGCGATACCAGAAAGTGATCGGTAAGTCGCTCCTGCTTCCGCTGCTTGATCGTGAAATCCCAGTAGTCGCCGACGAATATGTCAAGACGGACTTCGGCGCCGGGGCACTCAAGATCACGCCTGCCCACGACAAGAATGACTTCGACATAGCACAGCGCCACAATCTCGAAGTCATCAACATCATGAATCCGGACGGCACCATTAACGCCAAGGGTGGGCCGTACGCCGGCCTGGATCGCTTTATCGCTCGAAAGCAGATAGTCGAGGATTTAGAGCGACTTGGGCTCATCGAAAAGGTTGAGCCTTACACTGTCAACGTACCTGTCTCCAGTCGTTCGAAAGAAATCATCGAGCCGCTGATTTCCCGGCAATGGTTTGTCAAGATGGAGCCGCTTGCAGGACCGGCACTGGAGGCGGTTCGATCCGGCAGCATCACCTTCTACCCCAAACGCTGGGAAAACGAGTACTTCCGCTGGCTCGAAAATATTCGGGACTGGTGCATCAGCCGGCAGTTGTGGTGGGGCCACAGAATTCCAGTATGGTACTACGTTGATTCCAAGGGAAACGTCGACGAGTCGCGTGGTTATGTCGTCTCGGTCGATCGGCCCGAGGAGGGAATGGTACAGGATGCAGATGTCCTCGACACGTGGTTTTCGTCATGGTTGTGGCCATTTGCAACACTAGGTTGGCCCGACGACGACGAAAGATCCAAGGAAGATCTGACCTACTTCTACCCTACGGACGTCCTCGTCTCGGGGTACGACATTCTGTTCTTTTGGATCGCCAGAATGATAATGGCCGGACTGTACTTCACGGGCGAAGTGCCGTATCGAGACATCTTCATTACGGGTATGATCAAAGACAAGTTGGGCCGGTGGATGTCCAAGTCGCTTGGCAACGGCATCGATCCCTTGGAGATGATTGAGGAGTATGGGGGAGACGCGGTCCGCTACTCGCTCACAATCTTGTGCGCCCAGGGCCAGGACATCAAGCTGGATCCCACCAAGTTCGAGATGGGGCGAAACTTCGCGAACAAGATCTGGAACGCGTTCAACGTCTTTGCTCAGTTCATGGAGGAAGGCAAACACTATGAACGAAGCAGAGCTTTCGAAGAGCTTGATCTCGTAGAGCAGTGGATGCTCCACCGGCTCAACACCACAATCGATGCAGTTGACCAGTCGGTCGATCGGTATCGTCTCAACGAAGCACTCGCAGCCATTTACGATGTTTTCTGGAGAGACTACTGTGACTGGTACCTCGAGTTGATCAAGCCGCCTCGCGGCGAACAGATGGACGAGGAGCGGATTGCACTCGCGGTCGAGATCTTCGAGAACATGCTGCTGCTGCTTCATCCGTTCATGCCGTTCATAACTGAGGAGCTGTGGCAGCGATTGAGACCACGGGGCGAAGGGTCAGCCTGTATCACGCAGGGGTGGCCGTCGGCAAAGTCAGAGGAGATGTCGGAAGACGCCTACGGTTCGTTCTCGGTCATGCAGGAGATGATATCGGCTATTCGGAATGTTCGTGCCGAGTATAACGTCGCTCCATCGAAATCCATAGAAGCGATAATAAGCGTTCCGTCGGAGGCAGCCGATCTACACGATTCGATTGCGGCGCACACGGATTATTTCGAGAAGCTCGCCAGGGTGTCCGGTCTCGAGTTTGGGAGTGACGTGGCCAAGCCGAGTGCATCTGCCTCGGCCGTTGTCGGTCGCAACGAGATCTACATTCCTCTAGCCGGCATGATTGACGTCGACGTGGAGCGGGAGCGACTGCAGAAGGAGATCGACCAAAAAGAGGACTTCGTACGAAAGGTACAGATGAAGCTCCAGAACAGGCAGTTTGTTGACAAGGCACCCGCCGAGGTGGTGGATCGGGAGCGAAAGAAAGAAAAGGATGCTGTTGCGGAATTAAAGCGACTGAGAAGTAATCTCGCTGACCTCGAGGCGGTCAGTTAGGTATAACCACCGACGTGCATGGGCTACATACTTGGCATATCGTGTTGGTATCACGATTCCGCCGCCTGTCTTATTCGGGACGGCGAGATCGTGGCAGCTGCGCAAGAGGAGCGTTTCACGCGACAAAAGCATGATCCGGGCTTTCCCCGAAATGCAATTTCCTTTTGTCTGACGCGCGCCGGCATCACCGCGGCAGATCTGGACGCGGTCGCGTTCTATGACAAGCCGTTTCTGAAGTTTGAGCGGCTGCTGGAGACCTATCTCTCATACGCTCCGCGGGGCCTCAGGTCGTTCTCAAAGGCGATGCCGCTGTGGCTCAAGTTGAAGCTTTGGATACCCGACCTTCTCCAGCGCGAGCTGGACTTTGACGGCAAGATCCTATTTCCGGAGCACCACGAGAGCCATGCAGCCAGTGCTTTCTTTCCGTCCCCGTTTTTAAGGGCCGCCTTCCTGACTACAGATGGCGTGGGCGAGTGGGCGACCGCCTCGTGGGGTGTGGGCGTGGACGCTGATATCGAGATCCGCCAGGAGATTCATTTTCCTCATTCACTCGGACTGCTGTACAGCGCATTCACGTACTTCTGCGGCTTTCGCGTGAACTCCGGTGAGTACAAGCTGATGGGCCTCGCCCCTTATGGCGAGCCCACGTACGTGAAGGCGATCCGTGACCATCTGATCGACATTCGCCCGGACGGGTCGTTCCGCCTCAACATGCGGTTCTTTACGTATGCTGCGGGGCTCACCATGACAGGTAAACGATTTGCTGAACTCTTTGGCGGGCGCCGGAGGGAACCGGAGGCTCCCATCACGAGCCGCGAAATGGACCTGGCCCGCTCGGTGCAGGAGGTGACAGAGGACGTCATCATGACGATGGCCCGTCACGTGCATCGTGAGACACGAGAGACCTGCCTGTGCCTTGCCGGGGGTGTCGCCTTGAATTGCGTCGCCAATGGCAGGCTCCTTAAGGAGGGGCCTTTCACCGACGTGTGGATACAGCCGGCAGCTGGCGATGCTGGGGGTGCGCTGGGCGCCGCGCTCGTGGCGCACTTCGATTACGCAGGTGGCAGTAGACGCGTATCGGATGGGGATTCGATGCAAGGGAGCCGGCTCGGGCCTTCATTTTCTGATGACGAGGTTGCGGACTTCCTCGCATCGGAGGATGTGAAGTATCAGACGTTTGCGCCCGGGGAACTCTATGAGGTCGTCGCCCGATTGCTCGACGAGGGTAAGGTGGTCGGTTGGTTTCAGGGGCGTATGGAGTTTGGCCCGAGAGCGCTTGGCGGTCGATCTATTCTGGCTGACCCGAGAGGGCGCGATGTACAACGCAAGGTCAACCTCAAGATCAAGTATCGCGAGAGCTTTAGACCCTTTGCTCCAAGTGTGGCGGAAGATCAGGTCGCGGAATACTTCGATTTTGAGGACGCAAGCCCATACATGCTTTTGGTCGCTCCCGTACGGAACGCAAAAATCACCGGGGAAGGGCTGGAGAGGTTGTCAGGAATAGATTCACCCATTCCGGCCGTCACTCATGTCGACGGTTCTGCCCGATTGCAAACAGTTGACGAAGTACGAAACCCTGAATTCTTTCATCTCTTAAAGGCCTTCGAGCGCCGTACCGGTTGCCCGGTGCTTGTGAATACCAGCTTCAATGTGCGTGGAGAGCCGATTGTCTGTACTCCGTTGGACGCACTGAATTGTTTTCGCCGCACCCACATGGACGTGCTTGTGTTGGGGCACCACGTCGTGAAGAAAGGCGATCAAGATGGAGCCGAGTCGGCGGACGACCTCTATACACTCGAGGAAATAGCGGCCAAGTATGGATTGGACTGATGCGAAGGCAGTGACGTGCGTGCGAGGATCTTGTGCTCGAATGCTGACAGTTCTGTTGATTGCTCTCGCCCTTGGCTGCGCAACAGATGATTCAAAGACGGCCCTTCGGGTTGAGGATCTGGATTTCAAGTTGCTTCCGGGAGGAGCTCGATTCGTAAGCGGGACTGTTCACAATGACGGCGATTTGACAGTGAATGTGGCTCAGGTGCAGATTTCATTGTTTGATGACAAGAATCGCCGGGTCGATGCGATGCACGCGGTGATTCGAGATGTGCCTGCGGGTGGCTCGGTCACCTTCCGAGAAGCCGTTCAAAGCGAGCTGGCAATCAACGGTGCTCGCGTCAAGAGCATCATATTGATAGATTGATTGCCGCGAGTGCTGCGCCGTCCTTCTCCCGCTGCCGGCCGCTAAATGTAGGCTCCAAATTCGTCGGGCTTATCGTGCGGCAGACTGCCCCGGTGTGCACGAAGATAAACGAACGGCGTCTGGTGCAGGAAATTGGAGACTCTGGACGTATAGACGTCCGCATATCTTTCAATTTGTCGAGCAAGATGACTCTTGTCCTTGCCTGTTCGCATGAGCGGTCCCCAGCTGTCGTTGAGCAGCCTCGTCGACGCCTTCGCCAGCGGTGCAATTCTCTCGTCAAGTGAAACAAGCCTGGTTCTCAGCTTCGCCATTGATGCTTCGAGTTCCTCGGGGGACGACTCATCGGAATCGGCGTACCCGTTCGTTAGTCGCTGAAGTCTTACTCGGGCATCGGAGAAGCGTGCTTCGAGACGTTCCTTCTCAATCATGAGCTCGGTCAGTTGGCTCTCCGAAGTGCGAAATCCCTCCAACGCGCGAATCTCGTCTTCCAACTCGCGGATCACGAGCGCCGTACGCCAACGATTGATGCTCTTGGACACATTGACGTCCGCGAAGATATGATCACCAACGTACATGATCTGATCTCCGGTGAGACCGAGGCTTTCCTCTACCAACCCTGCGTTCCCACCTACGTAGCGTCCACCGGGTCTGAGTAGGCCGACATGCGTGTTAAGCAGTCCGTCGTCGTCAACGACCTCGAACGTTGGCATCCGAACAGAAAAGAAGTCGGGCTTGCGTGCGGCGACAATGGTGATGTCAAAGAGGTCGCTCCATGTCATGTCTCCCGGCAGGTACCGGTCGAACACGAAGGACATCATTGGAGCAACAAAACCCCACTCGGAGTTTGTGATCAGTACCAGTTTCTTGCCGGCGTACTTCTGATCCAGTAACGCTGCAGGCATGTTGGCATCGAGTTCGACGAACCTGTCCGGATTCGCGATTATCTCTGCCTTCAGCCGACCTTCGATATGCGCCTCGTCAAGCGAGCGTCGCACGGTGTCGTACAGATCGTCATATGCTCGCACCTGTGGAAGCTCTTTCTGGTCGAGGAGATCGACGAGCTGCATGTACATGCATGCCTCGGAGATCGAGAACAGTGTATTCATGAATACCCATCTGGGCTCGGCCAGATCGACCAGTGTTTGCCGGTAGGTGGCTTTCTTCTCTTCAAAGCCAAGCGGTTCTGATCCATGGAACGCGTGCTTGACGTATCCGAATCGATTTGCCTTCACCACGTTTCCACGATGCTTGTCGATGATCAGCCCTCTCGTGACGAGATCGGGGTCGAAGGACAAGTGTTCTACCGGCCAGCCCGCGGCGAGAAGTCGTGACTTCAAGTAGTAATAGGCGCGGCTCTCCCACTCGCTCATCCGGTAGTGGATGAGCGTGTAGTCCATGTCGTAGCCTATGGCCTGGATAGCCCGCAGGTTCAGAGTTCTGTTGCAGAAGAGTCCGTGGGCTTTGCGCTCGATCGAATCGTCTGCTTGCCGCTCGGAGCCTTCCAGATTAGGGGCGGGCGCGTTATTCGCGGCTGGCCGGAGCGGCTCCGACGATGTATCTGGTCTTTCGCGTGTCTTCAATGGAGTATGTTATTAAGGGTTCGTCCCGGCAGGTTTTGCCGGGTGCTCGACCTTTGTGTTATCGGTTGCTGCCGATGCTTCATGAGGAATGCTGTTTACGCGCGTGCCGAAGGATTCCCGAAGCTATTTCACGTAAACCGTCTTTGTGTTGACAAATTCGAGTATTCCGTTTCGCGCCAATTCGCGCCCGTATCCGCTGTCCTTAATCCCGCCGAAAGGTAGTCTGGGGTCGGACCGAACAAAGGCGTTCACAAAGCAGGCCCCCGCCTCCAGCCGATCGCGGGCGATGCGACGACCTTTATCGCTATCGGAAGTAAAGACAGCTGCTCCCAGTCCGAAAGATGAGTCGTTGGCGACGCGGATCGCCTCGTCTTCGTTTTTCACGGGGATTATGGCGGCAACCGGACCAAACAGTTCCTCCTCGTAAGCCGGGCTTCCGGGACTGACGTCAGTCAGGACGGTTGCGGGATAGTAAGCGCCTTCGCCTTCAGGCACAAAACCGCCGCACAACAACTTCGCACCCCTCTCGACGCTTTTGGTCACCTGCTGGTGCAGTTGATCGCGTAGGTCGACTCGTGCTTGGGGCCCTATGTCGGTTTGCTCGTCGAATGGATCGCCGAGCTTTCGGCTCATCATCGCGTCGACGAACTTGTCCTCGAATTGTCCCCTGATTGAGTGGGGCACTATGAAACGCTTTGCCGCGATGCAGGACTGCCCTGAATTAATGAGCCGACTCTCAACGCAGGCCGAAACCGCCTCGTCGATATTGGCATCATCGAGGATTACGTAAGGGTCGCTGCCACCCAGCTCAAGGACGGTCTTCTTTAAGACTGAGGCGGCCTTCTTGGCAACGGCCTTTCCGGCCGCCGTACTGCCCGTCAGAGATACCGCCTTAATCACTGGGTTTTCCATCACGCGCGCGGTTTCCTGGGTGTCAATTAGCAAGGTCGTGAAAACCCCATTCGGGAAGCCTGCATCGCGAAATACCTCCTCGATGGCCAGCGCACAACCGGGCACGTTCGAGGCATGTTTGAGGAGTGCCCTGTTACCTGCCATCAGCGTCGGAGCGGCGAAACGAAAGACCTGCCAAAACGGGAAATTCCATGGCATGATAGCCAGGATGACCCCGAGCGGTTGGTACGAAACGAAGCTCTCCGATGCATCTGTTCCGATCGGTTCGTCCGCGAGAAAAGCCTCGGCGTTCTCGGCGTAGTACTCACAAACCCAAGCGCACTTTTCGGATTCCGATTTCCCCTGTGCTATCGGCTTTCCCATTTCTGAAGCCATGAGCGCAGCATAGGATTCTGCGCGTTCTCTCAGGAGACCCGCGGCTGCCCGCATCAGCTGTGCCTTGTCCGCAAAAGACGCGTGCGTCCAGGAGGCTTGGCGTTCGGACGCCTTCTCAATTGCGGTATCTACCTGATCGGTCGAATGAGCCGCGTAATCCTGGAGGAAAGCTCCCGTGGCCGGGTTGATGGTCTTAATCATCGATATTTGCTTCGGGTTGGTCCGACGGTGGTTTTTCGGATCGCACGGACCCTGTTGTTCACCGGGTCGAGGCGGGCTACTCGCGATCGTGTCTCCCTCTTGTGTCCACATCCCGTTTCCTGAACGGGTGAAAGGCACTCAACGTTCTCCGCTACGACCGATGCCATCCGAAATACGATCTACCGTTTGGAGGTCATCAATTGTAGGTCATGGGCGGTACGTAAACGACAAAAGCCCGACCGTCTGGCCGGGCTTCCGTCGAAACTAAGTAGGTCGGTTATCGCTAGAGCGCTTCCGAGTTGACACGCTGCACGTTCTGTGCACTCAGTCCTTTCGGTGTTTGCTCTACTTCGTACTCGACATCTTCTCCGTCGCGGAGTCCTTCGTCCCAACCGAGGTCGGGTACGCTGTTCCGATGTACAAATACGTCCTGGCTCCCGTCTTCCGGCCGGATAAATCCAAAGCCCTTGTCAACGCTGAACCATTTTACTTTTCCACGTGGCATAATGTGTTGTTTCTGTTACCGCTCCGAACCAAAGTACCCAATCGAAAGAACACAGGATGCCCTTTGCCGATTCGAATTACTGTTGTCGTTAGCGAGGTTTAACGGTGTGAAGCTGGCTATACGGCGTCGATTGATGTTTGTTCGCTTGGTGGCGGGGTGCGTCGTGAATTCTCTGTATGCGTGCTGCAGGATACCGGTTGCCAACGCGGTCGTGGGCATCTATCATCGTGGTGTGGTTCATGGACCAAAATGAAGGAATAGGATGGACAGGCGGAGTTTTTTGCGGGACACGGCCCTGACTGTTGCCGGGTCAACCGTGGTCGGAGTGCCCGGCGTACGGTCGAATGGCGCCCGGCGGGTTAGTCGGGCGGTTCGGACTGATTTTGAACTTGAGGAAGCGACGATTGTCGATTTGCAGGCGATGATGAAATCAGGCGCGCAGACCTCGCGGAGCCTGTGCGAGCTCTATTTGCAGCGGATAGATGCGACCGATCGAGATGGGCCTGCCGTTCGAGCGATCATTCAGGTGAATCCCGATGCGCTGGCGATCGCCGAGGCTCTCGATGCAGAGCGCCGAGAGCGTGGAGTGCGAGGACCTCTGCACGGAATCCCGCTCATGCTGAAGGACAACATAGACACCGCCGATCGCATGTCGACGTCTGCAGGGTCGCTCGCCCTGGCTGATTCGATTGCGGAGAGAAATGCGTTCGTCGCGCGGCAGTTACGGGCTGCCGGTGTGGTCATTCTCGCTAAGACAAATCTAAGCGAGTGGGCCAATTTTCGTTCGACAAGATCATCCAGCGGATGGAGTGCGCGAGGAGGCCAGACGCGTAATCCCTATGTCCTCGATCGAAGTCCGTGCGGATCGAGTTCCGGGTCGGCCGTCGCGGTTTCTGCCAACATGTGTGCTGCCGCGATCGGTACGGAGACGGACGGGTCTGTGGTTTGTCCGTCTTCGGCCAATGGCATCGTCGGTATCAAGCCGACGGTAGGGCTGGTAAGCCGCACGGGTATTATTCCTATCGCTCACAGTCAGGACACTGCCGGCCCTATGGCTCGGACGGTTGCAGACGCTGCGGTCTTGCTCGGCGCGATGACCGGTGTTGACGCGTCGGATCCGGCTACGAAAGCGCAGAAGGCTTTCGCCGACTACACGGCGTTCCTCGATGAACGAGGATTGGATGGAGCCAGAATTGGGGTGGCGCGCAATTTCCTTGGCTTCCACGAGAAGGTAGATGGATTGGTTGAGGAGGCGATCGATGTGCTGAAGTCACATGGAGCAATCGTGGTCGACCCAGCCAACATCGCCACGAAGGGAGCATACGGCGACTCTGAATATGAGGTACTGCTGTACGAGTTCAAGGCTGGACTAAACAACTACCTCCGCGGGTTGCAGTCGGATTCCGCACCGCGGACGCTCCAGGAACTGATAGAGTTCAATCGTGCACGGCGGGACGATGAGATGCCCTACTTTGAGCAGGAGATTTTTGAAGCGGCGCAGGAGAAAGGACCATTGACAGAGACGGAGTATCTGGAGGCGTTGAAGAAGAACCATCGGCTGACTCGCGATGAGGGTATCGATGCGACGATGGCCGAGTACAAATTGGACGCCATAATGGCCGCCTCGGGTGGACCGGCTTGGACAATAGACTTAGTTACTGGAGATCACTTCCTGGGTGGGAGCTCGTCTCCCGCGGCTGTATCGGGCTATCCGAATGTAACGGTCCCCGCCGGGTTTGTGCACGGTTTGCCGGTGGGCGTGTCTTTCTTCGGGGCGAAGTTCTCGGAGCCAAAGCTCATTCGAATTGCCTATGCGTACGAGCAGGCGTCGATGATGAGGCGGAGACCGGAATTCCGAGAGTCCCTTCTGTAGCCGCGGCGAATGTCTGCAATGTCGCCGTGATTTCTTCGATGCGGCTGCCTATTTTCGGGCAGCCCGGGCGGCGAAGGTTTGAGTTCTCGACCCCTTTTGTTTCGAAGACCCGGCGTTGTCTCAATTCTACGAAAATGGAGATGCTCCGATGCGAATCCCTCGAGTTACTCTAGTCACCTTGGTATTTATGCTCGCTGTTGGCTGTGCCGAGGACGGTGCACTTACCGCGGTCGAGGCTGAAGCTCAAGACGACCGTATGACCTTGTCGCTTTCCGTGGATGCCAAGGCGAATGCAGCCGCCGACCGGGCGGACGAGCCGACGGCGCTACAGGATCGTATGTCTGCCATTAACGATTATCTCGAAGCTGCCGGACTTTCCGTGCGAATTCAGAAAGCGGAAATCAGCTTTGCCGAGAATGCCCCTGCGGATGCCGCTTCGGTCGTGTTCACCAATGATAGAACACTTCGGCTTTCCACCCGCTGGGTTCCTGGAGATCCTCGGCGGGAAGCCGATGGAGACAACATCACGTACCTAGTCGACCAGTCATTCCGGATGGCTAACGGTTCTGCCGGTCTTCTCAATTCCGAACCAGCCGTCGACTCCGCCTTTTCGACTTGGGATGGCTTGGAGTGCTCGAACGTCGATCTCGTGAAGAGGGCGGATACGGATCCGAACCCCAACTTTGTATTGGCGTTGTTCGGGCTAGCAAATTTCAACACGGCCAACCCCAACGCCGCGGATATTACGACGACCGGCTTTTTGCCAGGATTTGTTTTCGACCTCTTGGCTCCGCAAGGAAGTCAGTTCATCCTCGGTGTGACGTGGACTCTAATCTTCGTTGATCAAAACGGACCGACGGACATCGATGGTAACGGTTACTTTGACACCGGCCTGAAGGAAGTGTGGTATAACAATGCTTTCACGTGGACGGATACAGGAGCAGGTGGTATCGATATCGAAACGGTCGCTTTCCATGAGAATGGACATGCGATGGAGCTGGGGCATTTCGGAAAAGTGCATGCGACCTTTAGTCCGCAGGGTGGACGACTGCACGTGTCTCCGCGCGCAGCCATGAACGCGTTCATTCTCGGGACGCTCCGCGAGCCGCTGGGTACTGATAACGCGTCCTATTGTGGCATCTTCGGTGCGTGGCCTACGCCGCACTGAATTCGTCGAATGCGTTAGAACCAAAAAGCCTCGGGACTCTGATGGTCCCGGGGCTTTTGCTTTAGAGCCTGCCGGGTAACGAGACTAGTAGTCGCTAGAAGAATCGCGACAGGTCACCGAGGTCAATCACCTGCATTCCTCGACGAATGAATCGATCTCTACCGGGATAGATGATCTGCTTCTCGTCGATGATCTTCGTGCTTTGCTGGTCGCGAACGAAAAGGTAGAAGGCGTACTGTCTCTTGTAGCCGCAACCGGGCTGGACTTGCTCGCGCATTCTCCACTTGCCCTTGCCTCTGAATACCTGGTCCCGGCAGTCGAGGCATCGTTTGAATCGGTCCTCCCATCGTCCGTCCGCGGAAAACCTGACCACGCGAGCATAGCTGTGATCGTCCAGCAGCATCCAGGCGCCTCTCTCCACACGTATGTGCGATGCCTTCGTGTCGATCGCAGACTTGATACCGATGCTTCCGATTTTCCCTGGCGGGAGGGTCCAGCGAGCCTGGACTGTAATGGTACACGTGAGATTCTGCTGAGCCAGAACGGGTGCACCACCAGTGGCCGCAAGGAGCGAAAGCACAATAACCAGACTTCGCATAGGGGCGTGACGAAACAAACCTTGGTCTCCCAGAAGCAGGTTCGGGCCTAATATGTTACGGGCTTGATATTCGGGCGGCAAGAAATTGCCTGTCCCTTTAGAAACGTTGAAATCCTCTTTCTTGGCGAGAGAAGGTACGTGCGGAACAGGAAAGCGGACGGCTCACATGGGAACCGTCCGCTTGACTCGCGCCGGCATGCAATTGGTCGTTCTCAAGGCCCGTTCCGATGCCGGTACTCAACGGAACTGTCTCATGGCTCCGTTTGATTGAATTATCGGCGCAGCCCAGCGCTTCTTTATGCTGAAGTCCGTTATTGCAAAACGTCCAAGTCGAGGCATTCCGAGAGTCATTTTCGCGACCGGAGTCAGCGTCGTGCGTTGTGACGTAGCTCGCATGGCTCTTGACAGACAAGATCACTTGGGGGTTATATTCGCAAATCACTTATCGGAGGGCGTGCACATGGTTCGGAACATCATCGGAGTCGTCGTCGGCTACGTGGCGATCTTTCTTGCCGTCTTTATCACGTACTCTTTGGCCTTCTTTGTGCTTGGGGTAGACGGGTCGTACCAGGAAGGCAGCTACAACGTGTCGGGGATATGGATCATTGTTAGCCTGATACTGAGTTTTGTCTCGGCAGCTGTCGGAGGATATGTTTGCAAGGTGATCGCCAAGCAGGACCAGGCTGTCAAGATCCTGGCGGTCGTGGCGCTGGTGCTCGGGTTTGTCATGGCCTATAGTGAGGCCTCGAAAGTGCATGAGGATCTGAGCCGTCCGGACGAAGTGGCCGTCATGGAGGCGATGATGAAATCAGTGCAGCCGCCGTGGGTTGGGTTTGTTGTGACGCTCATTCAGGTCGGCGGCATACTGTACGGCGGACGGTTGGTCCACGCCGGGGGAGAGGAAGCGGTCGAGTAATACATTAGCAAGCGGGTTGCGTCATCGACGGGTGCGCACAATGGTCAGGGGATGGATGCTGGTCGTGGCTCTTGGCTTCGGAGGGATTTCGGTTTGGGCGCAGTCCTCGTCAACCTCTGGTGCTGAGGCGATGGGGTGGATCGTGTTTTCGTCGGCGAGGTCGGGTAGCGGTGATGTCTATGCCGTGCATCCCGAAAGTGGTGAAATAATCGCCGTCGTTGCGGGGGACTCGCCCGAAGGGTCTCCTCGATTTGACGCAGCAAACAATCGAATCGTGCACCAGCGCTACGAGGGTGGTCGTACGATGCTGGTTTCCGGAGACGACGACCTGTTTCCGGATCCCGCTGCGGAGAACGCGCCATCGTGGTCTCCCGACGGATGGTGGATCGCCTACTCTGACGTGCGTGGTGGAAGTGAGGACCTCTTTATCTCTCGTACTGATGGCACAGGAGAGAGGCAGCTTACCGACGATCCAGAAATAGATCGTTATCCGTCATGGTCGCCGGACGGTACGAGGATACTATTTGCGCGCAAAGAGGCCGCGGGGTGGGTTCTCAGCAACCTCGACATCCGAAATATGGAGGCGGGTCCAAGACGCTTGTCCTCGCCGACCGAGTATGCGGGCCATCCTGTTTGGTCACCGGACGGCACAACGGTTGCTTTCGATATGCTGTTTGAGGGTCAAGCTGAGATTGCAACGCTGGATCTCGAGAGCGGTGCGGTCAAGAGGCTTACAAATCGTCCTGGAAACGACCTTGTGCCGGCGTGGTCTCCGGATGGTCGCGTGTTGGCTTTCGGCGGTCAACCCGACAGCACGTTGAATTGGGACGTTTGGACGGTCGACATTGAGAGCCGCGCGTTGACCAGACTGACCACGCATGCTGCGTTCGACGGAGGGCCGGTATTCGTGCCGGCCGCCGCGATTCGCAAGCGGGAGCGAGACGGGGTGAATCGTTGATCATCAGCGAGGGGTCGGCCGTTCGAGCCGACATCGCCTGACTGCCAAAGGTGGACGGGAGCGTTGAGGTTGTGGTTGAAGACGACGGTCCCGGAGGAGGCAGTCATGCATGGTATCGTTAACTGCCAGTCGAGTGGACCGCCCGGTATGCCGTTGAATCAGGCCGAAACTTCATGAGCTTCTCCGGCACCACGAGGCACTCGAATGTCGTCGACCAGCGCGCGGATATGATGAGGAGGGGCCGGCGTGACGTACGAGATTGTAAGCGCCACCGCCACGTTCAGCATTGCACCTATCGTGCCGATTCCCTCCGGCGAAATGCCCATGAACCAGTGCGCCTCCGAATTAAGCTCGGGATGAACGAATTTGAAATAGATGATGTAAGCGGCAGTAAATACAATCCCCACGACCATTCCACTGATGGCGCCGTACTTGTTCAATCGTTTCGAGAAGATTCCCAGGATGATTGCGGGAAAGAATGAAGCTGCTGCCAGGCCGAAGGCAAAAGCAACGACCTGTGCGACAAAGCCGGGCGGGTTGATTCCAAAGTAGCCGGCCACGCATACGGCGATACCTGCGACCACCCTTGCCGTCGTCAATTCGGTGTGTTCAGATATGGAGGGGAGTAGTCCTTTCTTGAGAAGATCATGGGCAACCGACGTAGACATCACGAGCAGTAGTCCGGCCGCCGTAGACAGCGCCGCTGCGAGACCACCTGCGGCCACGAGGCCTATGACCCACGCCGGAAGTTGCGCAATCTCGGGATTGGCGAGCACCATGATATCCCGATCGATCGTCAGTTCGTTCTGTACTTGTGCGTGCGGTCCGACGTATTGAATGAGCCCGTCACCGTTCTTGTCTTCAAACTGGATGAGGCCTGTTGATTCCCAGTTCTTGAACCAGTCCGGCACGTCCGCATAGGGTGCATTGTCAACCGTGGTCAGCAGGTTGGTCCGCGCGAATGCCGCGACGGCAGGAGCGCACGTGTATAGCAGAGCGATGAAGAGCAGAGCCCAGCCGGCAGAACTGCGGGCGGCCGACACCTTCGGTACGGTGTAGAAGCGAACGATTACGTGCGGCAGGCCGGCAGTGCCCACCATCAATGATGCGGTGATGAAGAAAACGTCGAGTCGACCGCGCTGTCCATCCGTATATGCGTCAAAGCCGAGATCGCGACTCAAGGCGTCTAGTTTGTCCAGGAGAAATTCGCCCGAGCCGTCGGCGAGTGTATCGCCAAATCCCAGTTGTGGTACGACGTTGCCCGTCATCAGCATGGAGATGAATATGGCCGGCACGAGGTACGCGAAGATCAACACGCAGTATTGGGCAACCTGGGTGTACGTAATGCCCTTCATGCCGCCCAGCACGGCGTAGAAGAAGACGATTCCCATCCCAATCGCCACACCAAGATTGATATCGATTTCCAGGAATCTGGAGAAGACGATACCGACGCCGCGCATCTGTCCGGCGACGTACGTGAACGAAACGAAGATGGCACAGACGACGGCTACAAACCGCGCGGTCTGCGAGTAGTAGCGGTCGCCGACGAAATCCGGCACGGTGAACTTGCCGAACTTTCGGAGATAGGGTGCCAGCAGTAGAGCCAATAACACGTAGCCGCCGGTCCACCCCATGAGATAGACACTTCCATCGCGGCCCATGAAGGAGATGAGCCCTGCCATCGAGATGAAAGATGCGGCACTCATCCAATCGGCTGCGGTGGCCATGCCGTTTACGACGGCAGGTACCTTGCCGCCTGCTACATAAAACTCACCGGTCGAACGCGCCCGAGACCAGATCGCCACGCCGATGTATAGCGCGAACGACAAACCCACCATGGTAAAGGTCCACGCTTGTACGGTCATCGGCGGTGCAGGTGTTCGTTGATGAGCACAGGAGTCAGAGCTTCATTGGCCGGGAGAGGCGTCGGACTTCTCATCCAGACTGAACTTCTTGTCCAGCCGATTCATGAGAAAGACGTAGGCGAAAATCAGGATGACGAATACGTAGATCGCACCCTGTTGCGCGAACCAGAAGCCGAGCTTGAATCCACCGATGCGGATGGCATCGAGTTCGTCTACCAGAAGGATTCCGAATCCGAACGACACCAAAGCCCAGATAGCCAGCAGGACTGCTAGATAGGAGAGGTTTCGTCTCCAGTAGCGCTGCGTCTCTTTTGATCGCATGTCTGAACTGTCCTTTCGGACCGAATTGGGTGTCGCTCGCTGCCCCCAGTTGTCGGGAGCTTGTCGGCGCCGTAATAATACCGAATAGCTCGCAGTCTGCGTACGTGGCGTTCACGCGGGCGCGGCGGCAAGGCCTATATTTCAGGAACTAAACCTTACGATCAAACGGTTCCCAAGATGTCGCGCGTCGCTACAATTCTGGTCTTACTTGCCACCTTCTGCTTCGGGTCGGTCTCTCTCTTTGCACAAGACACTGTGAAGGAGCGGCTCGAGAACTCGCCGAGGCATCACGAGTGGGTTGTGATTCCGCAGGGTGAGCGGCAGGTGTATGCGTTCGTCGTGTTTCCGGAAGTCGAAGATCCTGCGACAGCGGTCATTGTCATCCATGAAAATCGCGGACTCAACGACTGGGTACGCAGCGTTGCCGACCGACTGGCAGAAGCGGGCTACATCGCGATCGCGCCCGACCTGTTGTCGGCAATGGGGCCGGACGGTGGAAAGACGAGCGACTTCCCGGATTCCGACGCTGCCCGGGAGGCTCTCTATCAGCTTCCGCCAGACCAGATCACGGCGGATCTGGACGCTGTCGCCGACCATGTCTCCGGCCTGCCTGCAGCAAATGGCGACGTGGCAGTCGCCGGGTTTTGCTGGGGTGGGTCACAGACTTTTCGTTTTGCAACGAATCGCTCGGATTTGAAGGCGGCCTTCGTCTTTTACGGCACCGGACCCGACGACGCGGAATCGATCGAGCGGATCGCCGCGCCCGTCTTTGGATTCTACGGCGGCAACGACAACCGCGTGAACGCTACCGTACCTCAATCAACCCAGTTGATGGAGTCGGCGGGTAAGCGCTACGAGCCGGTCATCTATGACGGCGCCGGCCACGGATTCATGCGGCGCGGGATGACAGACGAAGCGGGAACGCCGAATGCGTTGGCTCTGGATGCGGCGTGGAACCGGTGGCTCAAGCTGCTTGGCGACCTGTAGACAGATACCTACGATTCAACACGGAAAGGTACATGAGCCGGGAGGAGTCCCGTGAACAAACCGCAAAAAGGCTTGCAACTGAATCGGATACCGTGTACTGTTCAGGTCCCGGGTCAGTCCGGTCGAATCCAGTCGCGTCACCCAGCCTTGACACGCTTGTCTGCAGTTCGCTAGACGCGTCGTTCGGATGCCGAGCAGTTCGGCTATTCGGTTCCATTTAAGGTCACTGTCAAAAACATCTATTTCCCATGAAACGTCATTTACGAATTGCGCCGCTACTGGCAGCGGCGGCCATACTGTTTGTACTCGGCCTTGGATCTCCTGCCGCGGCTCAGGATTTCACTCTTACTATCCTTCACAACAACGATGCTGAGTCGCAGCTGATCAATCTGGGCTCCGGCCTTGAGGACTTTGGCGGCGCGGCGCGTTTCAAGGCGGTTGTGGACGCCTTGCGGGCCGACGCGGCGGGCGATTCGGATGCCTCCGTTCTTCTGTCGTCGGGCGATAATTTTCTTGCCGGACCGGAGCTTAACGCCAGCATCGACAATGGCGTGCCCTTTTTTGATTCGCAGCTTGTGGAGGCGCTGGGGTACGACGCGCTTGCGATCGGCAACCACGAGTTTGATCTCGGCCCCGACTTCCTGGCCGACTTCATCGGGGGTATCGCCGACGGAGTGCCGTTCTTGAGTGCGAATCTGGATGTGAGCGGCGAGCCCGGCTTGAGTGCTCTGGAGGGCGCGGGCCGGATCGCGAAATCCACGACCGTGGTTGCGGGCGGTCAGAACATCGGCATCGTGGGCGCGACGACGCCCAATCTTCCGTTCATCTCGAGCCCGCGAAACGTTGTGGTGAATCCGGACGTGCTCGGCGCGGTGCAGGCCGAGATCGATGCGTTGGAAGGGGCCGGAGTCAACAAGATTATTGTCATCAGTCATCTCCAGGGTATTGATGAGGACCTTGAGCTTATCAGCCAGCTGCGAGGTATTGACGTGGCGATCGCCGGTGGCGGCGATGAGTTGCTGGCCAACCCGGGCGACCTTCTCGTTCCCGGTGACGAGGGTGAAGAGTTCGGGCCCTATCCGGTCATCGCGACCGATGCCGACGGGAACGACGTGCCGGTAGTCACGACTACCGGGCAGCTCGCGTACGTGGGTCGACTGAAGGTGACATTCGATGGCGACGGCGTGCTGACCTCCATCGACGCGAGTAGTGGTCCGGTTCGCGTCAGCGGCGCCGATCCGGATGCCGTCGAAGGTGACGCCGACGTCCAGGCGAACATCGTGGACCCGGTATCGGCCTTTGTGGCCGGCCTTGCCGACAACATCATTGGCGTTTCCGAGGTGGAGTTGGATGGTGTCCGCAACAACGTGCGTTCGCGCGAGACCAATGAGGGTAACCTGATCGCGGATGCGTTATTGTGGCAGGCTTCCGATCTCGCCGACGACTTCGGCGTCGATCCTCCGCATGTTGCGCTTCAGAACGGTGGCGGCATCCGTAACGACAACGTCTTGCCTCCGGGCGACATCAGCGAGTTGACGACGTTCGACATCCTGCCGTTCGGCAATTTCCTGACGATCATCCCCGACATTCCGGCCGAGCAATTCAAGGAGATCATGGAGAACGCGGTGTCTGCCATTGGCTCCGGCTCGGGTACCGGGCGGTTTGCACAGGTAGCCGGATTCCGATTCACGTACAATCCGGATGGCATGCCGCAGGAGCTGGACGGTGATGGGAATGTCGTGACGCCGGGGAATCGAATCCTTGACGTGCGGCTCAACGACGGTACCGCGATTGTGGCGGGAGGTGCGGTCGTGCCCGGAGCTCCCTCGGTGAACATCGCCACCGGCGACTTTCTTGCGCGGGGCGGCGACCAATACCCATACCGCGGGGCGCCATTTACGGCGCTGGGTGTGACTGACCAGCAGACGCTGCGGAACTTCATCGCCGGTCCGCTCGGCGGCCTCATTACGGCTGCCGACTACCCTGTCGGTGGCGAGGGGCGTATTCAGGTTCGATCGCTTCAGGGAACTCTTGACGATTTGTTTGCAGCGGTGGCGGCGCTCATCGAGTCGGGAGATCTTAACCGTGGGCAAGGCAATGCGTTGACAAAGAAGCTCGAGGGCATTGCTCGCAAGATTGAAGAAGGGCAGACTGAGACGGCGATCAATCGTATCGGGGCGTTTGTCAACCAGGTCGAGGCTTTCGGGCGGACGGGTAGAATCTCAGAGGCAGACGCCGACAACCTGCTTGAACTGGCGAGTGTTCTGGTGGCATTGCTGCGGGCGTCCGATGACGCTAGTGAGGGTGAAGAAGCGGAAGGCGGGAATCTGGAAGCTTCACAGCAGGTGGTACTGGCCAACGAGTCGACGGATTTGCAGGTAGGCCTTGAGCAGAACTATCCCAACCCATTTGCCGAGTCGACCGAGATAGGGTTTTCATTGAACAAACCGAGCCAGGTTGGCCTCACCGTTTACGATCTTCTGGGACGCGAGGTGATGCAGCTGGTCGATGGGGATCGTGCGGCCGGGGCGTATCGAGTGACGATTGACGCGAGCGGCCTTCCCAGCGGTATGTATGTGTACCAGCTGGAGGCAGGAGGTCGGGTCGAGACGAAACTCATGTCGATCGTCAAGTAAACATTATTGGCGCAAGCTGATAAATCGGGCCGCCTTGCCAACTGCCGGCAGGGCGGCCCGATTTTTTGTGGCGGCGCGGTACGCTCGGAGTCCTTGGAGGGTGCGGTCGTTCAGGATTGTTCTGGGTCGACACCAAGATTTTCTGGTGACTTCCCTCATGGTAGTGGCCGGTTGGCGGGCCCTGCCGTTTTCGTGGACGGCCTTGTCAGGAGTGAAGACTTGTTAGAAATGGCGGCGAGAACTCGCGGTGTCTGGGTCGCGTTCGTATTATTGTTGCCTCACCGTAGATCACGCCGTCGGCGTTGGCGGTGACGTTGGGGGCCATAGCTCAGTTGGTAGAGCGCTACAATGGCATTGTAGAGGTCAGGGGTTCGACTCCCCTTGGCTCCACGAGGACCCCCATCAGGATTGCCGAGTGAGGTGAGTCTGGTGGGATTCTGCCGGTGGACCTTTCAGTCCATATCAGGCGTCGGCGTCCACGTCTGCT